>PMZX01000153.1:0-4698 GCA_003170035.1 Myxococcales bacterium
ATCTTGTGCGACGCCTTCTCCAGGCGCTCGAAGGCGCCCTTGAAGACTTCCGCGTCGCTGGCCTCGCGGTTCGACTCGAGCGTGGACTTGGCGTCCTTGAGCGCGTCCTCCAGCCCCTGGCGCTCGGACGATGGAATCTTGTCCTTGTTCTCGTCNNCGCTTCTTGTCCTCGGCCTCGTGCTCCTGCGCCTGCTTGACCATCTTCTGGATGTCGGCTTCGGTCAGACCCGAGGACGACGTGATGGTAATGTTCTGTGCCTTGCCAGTCGCCTTGTCCTTGGCCGACGCGTTGACGATGCCGTTGGCGTCGATATCGAAGGTCACCTCGATCTGCGGTACGCCGCGCGGCGCAGGCAGGATGCCCTCCAGCCCAAACTTGCCCAACAGGCGGTTGTCGTTGGCCATGGGCCGTTCGCCCTGGAACACCTTGACCTCGACCGAGGTCTGGTTGTCAGCCGCGGTGGAGAACGTCTCGGATTTCTTGGTGGGAATCGTGGTGTTGCGTGGGATGAGAGTTGTCATCACACCACCCAGGGTCTCGATGCCCAGCGAGAGGGGCGTGACGTCGAGGAGAAGCATGTCCTTGACCTCGCCCGAAAGCACACCCGCCTGGACCGCCGCGCCCAGCGCCACGACTTCGTCGGGATTCACGCCCTTGTGGGGTTCCTTGTTGAAGAAATCCTTGACCACCTGTTGCACGCGCGGAATGCGCGTGGAGCCGCCCACCAGCACCACCTCGTTGATGTCCGTGATCTTCTTGCCAGCGTCGGCCAGCGCCTTCTTGGTCGGCTCGACGGTGCGCTGGATGAGATCCTCGATCATCTGNNTCCAGCTTGGCGCGCGACAAGCGCATCTGCAGGTGCTTGGGGCCGGCGGCATCGGCGGTGAGGAAGGGCAGATTGATCTCCGTCTCCATGACCTGGGACAACTCGATCTTTGCCTTTTCCGCTGCCTCGCGCAGGCGCTGCAGCACCATCTTGTCCTTGGACACGTCNNATCAGCCAATCCATGATGCGCACGTCGATGTCGTCGCCGCCCAGGTGCGTGTCACCGTTGGTCGACACCACTTCGACCACGTTCTCACCGACTTCCAGGATGGAAATGTCGAAAGTCCCGCCGCCAAAGTCGTACACGGCGATGAGCTCGTCCTTCTTCTTGTCGAGGCCGTATGCCAGCGCCGCAGCGGTCGGTTCGTTGACGATGCGTTTGACTTCGAGCCCGGCGATGCGGCCCGCGTCCTTGGTCGCCTGGCGTTGCGAGTCGTTGAAGTAGGCCGGAACCGTGATCACCGCGTCGACGATCTTCTCACCCAGGTAGTCCTCGGCGGCCTTCTTGAGCTTCTGCAAAATCTTGGCCGAAACTTCCGGCGGCGTGACCTTCTTGCCGCGGATCTCGAACACGACCTCGCCACTTGCGCCACGCGCGGTCTTGAATGGCACGCGGTGTTCGTCCTCGTCCGCCTCTTCGTAGCGCCGGCCCATGAAACGCTTGGCCGAAAAGACTGTGTTCTCGGGATTGGTGATGGCCTGGCGGCGCGCGATCTGCCCAACCAGGACTTCGCCCTTGTCGTCCCACCCGACCACGGAGGGAGTCAGACGACCGCCCTCTTCGTTGGCGATGATCTTGGGTTCCTTGCCATCCATGATGGCCACCACCGAGTTCGTGGTTCCCAGGTCGATTCCGATGATCTTTCCCATTTGCTTGTCCTTTTCGTGGGATGGAGGTTCGATCCCAGTCGCCGCGTACAGTAAGCACCACCTTCTCACGCGTCAAGGACCGGCCCCGAAGACTGGAGCCGGCGAGTCCGTGACGCAAACGGCGGCCTCACGGACCCGTTTCCGTCTCCGCCCCGGCCCCTTAATCCAGCGCTACGCAGAGGGAGGAACCGGCGGCGCCGGAGTCGATGGCGCGGGGGTCACGGCGCTCGACATCGTTCCCTGCAGCTTGGGCATCTCGGTCAACACCAGTGGCAGAAGCTCGTCCATGCGCTTGACGAAGATGATCTCGATCTCCTTGCGCGGCTGCTCNNGGGATATCGATGATGTCCTTGCGGTTGCGCTCCGGCATGACGACGCGCTTGATGCCCGCACGATGGGCAGCGAGAAACTTCTCCTTGATGCCGCCCACCGGCAGAATTAGCCCGCGCAGGGTGATCTCGCCGGTCATGGCCACGTCGCTACGCACCGGTTTGTTGGTCAGGAGCGAAACCATGGCCACAAACATCGTCACTCCCGCGGACGGGCCATCCTTGGGAATGGCCCCCGCGGGGATGTGCAAGTGCAGGTCGCTGCGCTCAAGAAACGATTCGTCGAGCCCCAGCCAGCGCGCGCGGGCGCGGATGAACGACAGCGCCGCCTGCGCCGACTCCTTCATCACATCACCCAACTGCCCAGTCAGCACAAGATTGCCCTTGCCGTTCATGCGGGTCGCTTCGATGAACAAGATGTCGCCGCCCACCGGCGTCCACGCCAAGCCGGTAGCGACACCCGCCTCGGCCGTACGCTCGGCCACCTCGGGAAGGTACTTCTGCGGCCCCAAGAAATCGGGCACGCGGGCCATGGTGATCGTCTCCTTCTCCGAAGCCTTTTCCTCCGCCACCAGCACGGCCACCGCTCGAATGACGTTGGCCAGTTCTCGCTCGAGGTTGCGCACCCCCGCCTCGCGCGTGTAGCTGTCGATGACTTCGCAGACCGCGGCATCCTCGAAAACCACCCGATCACCGCCCAGGCCGTGCTCATCCAGTTGCTTCTTGATGAGAAACTGCTTGGCGATGTTCAACTTCTCTTCGCGCGTGTAGCCCGGAATCTCCAGCACCTCGAGGCGGTCGCGCAAGGCCGGTGGCACCGGGTCGAGGATGTTGGCCGTGGCGATGAACATGACCTTGGACAGGTCAAACGGCACTTCCAGGTAGTGGTCCGAGAAGGCATGGTTCTGCTCGGGGTCCAGCACCTCCAGCAAGGCAGCGGCCGGATCCCCGCGGAAGTCGTGCCCCAGCTTGTCGATCTCGTCGAGCATGAACACCGGGTTGTTCGACCCCGCCTTCTTCATGCCTTGCACGATTCGGCCCGGCAGCGACCCGACATAGGTGCGGCGATGACCNNATCGGCCCCTTCTTGTCGGTCTTCAGCTTGCGCACCGCCAGGTACTCGAGGATGCGCTTCTTGACCTTCTCCAGATCGTAGTGGTCGGCGTTGAGGATGTCGCGGGCCGCGGGAATGTCCAGCTTGTCCTCGGTGGCGATGGCCCACGGCAGCTCGACCAACCATTCTAGATAGGTTCGCGTCACCGTGTACTCGGCCGACGAGGGCTGCATGACCTTGAGGCGTTCCAGTTGCTTGAGCGCCACCTTCTCGGTCTCGCCGGGCATCTTGGCCGCCGCGATCTTCTCCCGGAAGTCATCCAGGTCGCCGCCCGTCTCGTCGATCTCGCCCAGCTCCTCCTTGATGGCCTTGAGCTGCTGGCGCAAGACGTACTCGCGCTGGTTGCGCCCCATCTCCTCCTGCACCTGGGTGTTAATCTTCTCGCGGACCTTCAGCACCTCGTGTTGGCGCGAAAGGAACTGCAGCACGCGCCGGAGCCTGGCCTTGAGGTCGAAGATCTCCAGGATCTCTTGCTTCTCGTCGACCTGAACGTCCAGGTTCGACGTGATGAGGTCGGCGATCTGCCCGGGTTCGGTCACGCTGTCAATGAGCGTGGAAGCCTCTTTGGGCAACTCCGGCATGAGCTTGAATACCCGCTTGACCACGTCCTTGAGATTGAGCACCAGCGCGTCCATCTCGAGATTGCTGCCGAGCGGGTCAGGCAGAACCTGCACCTTGGCCGTCATAAAGGGCTCCTGCACCCCGGTCTCCAGCAGCCGAACGCGCGATATCCCTTGCAGGATGACGGAGAAGCTGTCCTTGGCCAGCTTGATCACCTTGAGGATGCGGGCGGCGCAGCCAACTGTGTACAGGTCAGCCGGACCGGGATCCTCGGTGCGCGCATCACGTTGTGTGACGATGCCGATGACAGGCCTCTCCTTCGAGATCGCCTCTTCGACCAGCTTCACTGATTTTTTGCGCCCCACGTCGATGGGGATGATCGACCCGGGAAAGAGGACCGAGTTGCGCAGCGGGAGAACTGCGATTATTTCGGGAATCTCGATGGGGCCCTCGGGACCGGGTTTCTTGGCAGCCATTGCACAAATCGTAGTATGCACCGGGCGCCGGCGCGACAAGATTTCCGCCGAAAACTTCTGACCGCCGCCCCTCTGGCTTCTGCGGCCCGTCCTGTGAAAGCCGCGAACTGGCGGACTTGTCTTGCTTCCTAGCCCCGGCGCCTATCGCCGCTTCTCGGGAAGTGCCTTGGGCTGGGGTGCCATGGGGCGCACCGTGCCAGCAGACCCGCCAGCAACCGGCCCGGCGGCCAGTGCCGGCGGCCCCACTTCGCGCTTCACCCCATGGTGCGCCAGCAGCTTTGCCTCGATCTTCTTGGCGACGTCGGCGTGTTCGCGCAGATACAGGCGCGCGTTTTCCCGCCCCTGCCCGATGCGCTCGCCATCGAAGCCGAACCAGGCGCCTGACTTCTCGACCACGCCACACTCGGCGGCCAGGTCGACCAGGTCACCCTCACGGCTGATGCCCTCACCGTAGAGAATGTCGAACTCCACCTCGCGAAACGGCGGCGCCATCTTGTTCTTGACGACCTTCACCCGCGTCC
>PMZX01000153.1:4713-13682 GCA_003170035.1 Myxococcales bacterium
TTCATGCGAATCTGGTTGATGAAGATCACCAGCGTGTGCGACTTGGAGATGGTTCCGGTCAGCTTGCGCAGGGCCTGACTCATCAGGCGCGCCTGCAGACCCATGTGCGAATCGCCCATCTCGCCTTCCAGCTCCGCGCGCGGGGTGAGCGCGGCGACCGAATCCACCACCACGACGTCCACCGCCCCGGAGCGGACCAGCATCTCGGTAATATCCAGCGCCTGCTCGCCGTGATCGGGCTGCGACACCAAGAGGTCGTCGGTGCGCACGCCCAACTTGCGCGCATAGGCGACGTCCAGCGCATGTTCGGCGTCGACGAACGCACAGATGCCACCCAGCTTCTGCGCTTGCGCCACCACGTGTAGCGCCAGCGTGGTCTTGCCCGAGGACTCGGGACCGTAGATCTCGACCACGCGGCCGCGCGGCAGTCCGCCGACGCCGAGTGCGATGTCCAACCCGAGGGAGCCAGTCGGCACGACGCGCACCTCGGGAGCGGGGATCTCATCGCCCAGGCGCATGATACTGCCCTTGCCAAACTGTTTTTCGATGGTGGACACGGCCAGCTCGATGGCCTTGTCGCGGGCTGGATCCCGCTCACGCGCTGCCGGTGCAGGCTTGGCGGCTTCAGGTTTGGCGTGTTCGTTCTTCTCGGGGGTCACCATGCAAGTCTCCTGCATCACTGGGAATGTCGGCGCGCCAGATCGAGAGCGAAGTAGGCCGCGGCCCGCCGGATGCGCGCGCGATCGCCACTGAAGAGTTTGCTGACGGCCTTGGTGGACTTAGCGCTGGCCAGGCCAAAGCACACCGTGCCCACCGGCTTGTCACCTGTGCCCGACGCGGATGTGTCACGTTCTCGCAAAGGACCTGCCACGCCGGTAATGGAAACCGCGATGGTGGCGCCGGTGACACGCTTCACCCCTTCGGCCATCTCCTTGGCGCATGGCTCACTGACCGCCCCAGACTCAGCGATGGTCGCGGCCTTCACCCCCAGCACATTGACCTTCACATCGTTGGCGTAGGCCACCACGCTGCCCAGGAAGAAGTCGCTCGCGCCGGGTTCGGACGTGATCATCTGTCCTGCCTCGCCGCCCGTGCACGACTCGGCCAGCGCCAGCGTGATGCCGGCCGCGCGCAGGGTTTGGCCCACCACCATGGGGAAGGTTTCGCCGTCTATGCCGTAGATCCCGGGTCCAATGCGTTTGCGCAGGTCCCGATCCACCTGCTCCAGCATCTCCTGGTTCTTGCCGGTGTCGGGGCCCCGGATGACCACCTTGACGTGGTTCTCGGGCGCGTCGGTGCGAAAGTGCAGGGTCGCGTGGGGTATGACGTCGAGCAGCTTGGCCAGGCGGTGGTCGATGTGCGATTCGCCCATGCCGTAGACATGCCAGGTACGCACCGCCGCGACAGGCACTCCCTGCGCGGCCATCTGGGCCCGCAGTCTGGGCGCCACGTGGTCGAGGTAGATCCGCTCCATCTCGCGCGCGATGCCGGGGAGGAAGTAGGCCGCACTGCCCGCTAGGCGAACCAGGAAGCCGGGCGCGATGCCGGCCCCGTTAGGCAGGGCCTCGGCCCCGCGAGGCACCCTCACCTGGCGCAGGTTGTTGGGCGTCAGCTCGAATCCATGCGCAGCAAAGCGCGTCTTCATGGCCTCCAGCGAAGCGGTGTGCGGCTCCGCCTGCACCCCCAACAGATCAGCCACCACATCCACGGTGCGGTCGTCCTCGGTTGGACCAAGGCCTCCGGTCACCACGACCACCGCGGCGCGCTGCGATAGTTCCTGCAGAGCACGCCGGATCGCTGTGGCGTCGTCAGCCACCACCCGCTGCTCGCACACATCCAGTCCGGCATCGAACAGCCGTTCGGCGAGGAAGGTCGCGTTGGTGTTGGTGATCTCGCCGCGCAGGACCTCGTCCCCTACGGCCAAGATGGCTGCGGCGTGAGGGGCGACGACGGACACCACCGACGCATGGGCATCGGAGGAACGGGCGGCTGCTGGTCTTGCGGGCGGAGAGCTTTTGGCTGCAGGCTTCTTGGCCGCAGCCTTGCGCCCCTTGCCCCGCGGAGGGATAGACATTCGTTCAGTACCTTATCCACGAGACGACAGACCGTCAACAACGGAAAACGCTCTGGCAACACGACCGCACTCGATCGCGCGCTCCGAGGTTGACAGGAGCGACGGACAACGCTCAACTGTACCCGTCGACTATGCACATCCGCTATGCTGCCAAGACGGATCCCGGTCTGAAACGCAACCACAACGAGGACTACTTCTGCCTCATCGAGGATGAGCAGCTCTTCTTGGTCGCCGACGGAATGGGCGGCCACGCCAGCGGCGAGGTGGCCTCGAAGATGGCCGCCGACGTGATCCGTGAGTTCTTCGCCCGTTCCAGGGACGACGACGCCACCTGGCCGTACAAGATGGACCGGGCGCTGTCGTACCTGGAGAACCGCCTGGTAGTGGCCATCAAGCATGCCAACAAGAAGATCCACGAGGCTGCCACCCGTGACGTGCGCATGACCGGCATGGGCACGACCATTGTCATCGGTCAGATATTCGAGGACAAGTTCTACATCGCCCACGTCGGGGATTCGCGCTGCTATCGCGTCCGCGACGGTGTCGTCGAGCAACTGACGCGTGACCACTCGCTGCTCGAGGACTACAAAGAAGCCCGGCCGGGCATGTCGGAGGACGAGCAGAAGAAGTTCCCGCACCGAAACGTGATCACGCGTGCGCTGGGCATGAAAGACACGGTGCAAGTCGATATCTCGGCCGCCGACGTCAAGGACGGCGACATCTTCCTGCTCTGCTCTGATGGGCTGTCGGGCATGGTGGAACCTCCGACTCTGCGCGACCTGCTCAAGGTGGGGGTCGACCTGGACGACGCCGCCCACAAGCTGGTCGCGGCGGCCAACCAGGCCGGCGGCACCGACAACATCACGGTGCTGGTCCTTGAGTGCCGGATGAACTGAGGCCGCCTCTCGAAAATCCGTAGCTGACTGCGCTCCCATTGCGCACGCTCGGCCGCCCTCGGCCTCGTTGACATGGCTGGCAATGCCGGACACTCTGAAATGCGATGCGACGATCCCCAAAGGGCGCTGGAGCTGCCTGCACCCTCAGGGTCTCGCGTGTCTCGGCGTGGCTCGCTTTCGCGCTCGCAATCGCCACGAGCCACGTTGCGTTTGCCGACCCGAATGCCGCCCCGACCCCGTATGCGCCACCGGCGGATGCGAACAAGGAGTGTGCCAGTCCGGGTTCCTGCACAGAGGCCATGCCCCCATCCGCCTCGGCCAAGCCGATTGAATCCCAGGCAGATCGCGCCTTCGCCCGCCGATTGGAGCGGCGGATGGCCGGAAGGTTCAGTCTTGACCTCAACGTGGGAATCGCCCTTTTCAAGAACCAGCCGAACGCTGGGGATCCCTTCCCGGCAGCGCGGATTCTGCTCGGGTACCGCAAAAACAGCTCGCCCGAATTTGGATTCCACCTGCGTGGTGGGGCTTTGGTCGGGATTCCCGTGCTGTGGAATCCGACTGACAGGGACCCTGCCCAAAAGACTCCGGACATCGTAACGACGTGGATGATGGGTGCGTCGGTGGAGGGCTTGCTCATCTTCGGCCCGTTTGGAAGCTTCTATCTGGGTCCGGCCCTATCTTTTGACTACCTAAGATTTCGCGAGACGACCCTGCGCAAAGTCGATGCCACCATTAACCTGAGCAATGGTCTGTCCGCTGGCCTGGGCTTCGACGTTGGTTTTGCACTGCGCGAGTTGGAGCAGATCAACATCTACGAGTCCTTTCGCGTGAGCTTCGGCCAAGCCGAGGCCATGTTCCTTCTCCTGTTCGGCATCGGATTCCTGCTCTAGCGCGAACACGAATTCTCGACAGGCGGCGCAGCGGGGAGATCGATCACAAATCGCGCTCCCCTCGCCGCCTCCGGGTCCAGTTCGAGCGTGCCGCCGTAGCTTTCCACAATAGCCCGCGAGATCGAAAGCCCGAGACCCGTACCCTGGCCGGGTGGCTTGGTGGTGAAGAAGGGGTCGAAGACCTTGCGACGAAGCTCGCGTTCTATGCCCGGCCCCTCGTCACTGACGGCGATGCGCACCCGCCCGGCCACGCTCTCGCAGGTGACCGCCACCTGGCCCTTGCCGCCCATCGCATCGGCCGCGTTGAGCAGAAGATTGACCAGAACCTGGGTCATGCGTCCCTGCGACACCATCACTGCGGGCCATGAACTTTCTTCCGGCGTCACCGTGATGTGCACCTCGCGCAAGCGAGCCTGGGGAGCCAAGAGCGCCTGCGCCGAGCGCACGACGAGAAGGGGATCGATGAGCGACGGCTCCTCATGGCTGGGACGCGAGTACTCGAGCAGGTCGCGAATGATGCGATTGATCCGCTGGGTTTCGGCCTTGACCCGGTCGAGGGCATCACGCCGTTCCGCGTCTGGCAAGGCGCCGGTTCCTGCCGCATCCGCGCGCAGGATGTCGACGTAGCCCAAGATCGCGGCGAGCGGATTGCCGATCTCGTGCGCCACGCCTGCCGCCAGTTGCCCGACCGATGCGAGCTTCTCGGAGCGAATCAACTGCTCGCGCTGGGCCGCGAGCGACGATGTCATCTGGTTGAAGGCGCGGGCCAGCGCGCTCAACTCGGATGGGCCCGGCAGGTCGATGTGCTGGTCCCAGTCGCCCACCCCGACCTGCGCGGTGGCCCGCTCCATCTTGCGCAGGGGCCGAACCACCATCTGGGTCAGCACGAAGTAGCCCAAGGCCAAGACCAGCAACGCATCACCGCAGACCAGGCCCAAAAGCAGCCAGCCCGACCTCTTCAGCACGACGTGCACCGGCGCGGGCGCGTCCAGCACCACACGGGCCGCGCCTACCATTCGGCCCCTGCTTTCGATGCCCGCGTAGGCCAACAACTGCGTGGCGCCGTCGCCAGGCGAATCACGGTACTGCAGCACAGGCGGGCTCCCCGCCAAGACACTGTTGGCGATCAGCGGATCAACGTCGGAGGGCGATCGGGGCGGCCAGGAAGCGATCACGCCGCGGCCGGCCGACAGCACGGAGAATGCGATGCCCCCCGAATGTTCGGACAGTGAGGACAAGGCCACCCGGAGTTGCGCCCGACTCTCGGGCGATCCGATCTCGCCCTGGCGGTCGACCACCGCCGAGGCCATCCTCGCCGCAGCCGACGCCAATGTTACCGCCTCGCTCTCGCGATGAATCTGCAGGGTGTTGCCAGCCGCCCACAAGGCGAGGAACCCGGTGGTGAGGATCGCGATGAGTGTGACAGCGGCCAGGCCGAGCAGAATCTGGGCCCGCAGGCCGAACCGGCCGCTGCGCCGTTTGTCGGGAAGGGCGATGCTCTCGCTGGTCACGCTTTGACCCACGATACCACTGCACGCCCAAAATAGACTCCTGCTGCCGGCCGACTTGGTAGAATGAAAGGCCGCATGGCAAAAAGCGCCACCCCGCCAACCACAGACCCGGTCAAGTTCGACGAGATCCTTGCGCGCCTGCGTATGCTGGTCGAACGCCTGGAAGGGGGCAACCTCTCCCTCGAGGAAGGCCTAGGTTGCTTCGAAGAAGGCATGCAACTCTGCGGTCGCGGCGCCCAACTGCTCGACCAAGCGGAGAAGCGGGTAGAAGTTCTCCTGGGTACGAGCGACGGCCCCCGTACGGCCCCTCTTGCCCCACCACCCGACCGCGAAGAGAACGAGTGAGCGACTTCGACCTGGAATCCTGGCTGCGAACGCGGCGTGCCGAGATCGATGCCCTGCTCGCGGCGCGGCTGACGGCTGCGGCGCCGGCTGAGGATCCGGGCCGCCTGGTCGAAGCCATGCGATACTCCCTGCTCGCGCCGGGCAAGCGGCTGCGTCCCCTGCTCGTGCTGGCGGCCGCCGAGGCGGTTGGCCGCGCGTCGGACGAACCCCTGCGCCTTGCGGCCGCAGCGGTCGAGTTGGTTCACTGTTACTCGCTCATCCACGACGACCTCCCGGATATGGATGACGATGACTTCCGGCGCGGACAGCCCGCCAATCACAGGGTGTTCGGCCCGGCCACTGCCATCTTGGCTGGGGACGCCTTGCTGACTCTCGCGTTCGCGTGGCTAGCCGAGGCGGGCGCCGCTGCCCTGGCCGCAACCGGCGACCCCCTCGTCCCGCAAAGCACGCTGCGTGCCATCGCCGCGCTGGCGAGAGGTGCCGGTATGTCGGGTATGGTACGTGGCCAGGCGCGCGATCTGGCCGAGCCGCCGCCCACATCGCTGCAAGCAGTCGAGCGTCTTGCTGCCGAAAAGACCGGCGCGTTGTTCCGAGCCGCCCTGGAGGTGGGCGCGGCCGTGGCAGGTGCCGGGCCGGCACAAGAGAAAGCGCTGGTTCGATTCGGCACGCACTACGGGGTGGCGTTTCAGCATGCCGACGATCTTGTCGATGGAGACCATGTGACCACGCAAACCGAGGCACGCCAGCGCCTGCATGCGCTTACGCAAGCGGCTCTTGACGCTGTGTCCCTGTTCGATAAACATGCCGAACCACTGCGGGCCCTTGCCCGCCGCCTTGCCGACGGCTAGCACTGTGATGGCAGCATTCATGAGGTACCCGACGTGACCTGGGACGATGTCACACGCGTGGAAGGCAAGCCACCGAGCCCGGTCCGGGTTCCCACCAAGCGCGACTGCGCCTGCCTCATCGTGCTGGCCGGGAGCGCGATGGGCGAGATGTACAAGCTCACCCGCGAGCGAACCGTCATCGGCCGCGGCCAGAAGGCGCAAGTGCGCATGATCGACGACGGTGTGTCGCGCGAACACTGCGAGATCGTCATGGAGGGTGACAAGGCGGTCCTGCACGATCTGGGATCCACCAACGGCACCTTCTGCCGGGGCACGCGCATCGAAAGCCAGGAGTTGGAGGATGGGGACAAGATCCTGGTGGGTTCGGGAACGGTTCTCAAGTTCACCTTCCACGACAACCTGGACGAGACCTTCCAGCGCCAGATGTACGAATCGGCCCTGCGCGATGACTTGACCAAGATCTTCAACAAAAAGTACTTCACCGACCGCGTGGAGAGCGAGTTCGCCTACTCTTTCCGGCAGAAGACGCCGCTCGCGTTGGTGACCTTCGACGTCGACCATTTCAAGGAAGTCAACGACACCTACGGCCACCCGGCGGGCGACTACATCCTGGCGGAGATGGCCGCGGCCGTTCAGGGCGTCGTGCGTGTGGAAGACGTGTTTGCGCGCGTGGGCGGCGAGGAGTTCTCCATCATTTGTCGGGGCGCCGACATCGCCCAGGGCCGCATCATCGCCGAACGGTTACGGCAAACCGTGTCCAGCCATTCCTATGTCTTCGTCGAAAAGAAGATCCTCGTCACCGTCAGCGCCGGAGTCGCAGCCATCCCGGACCCCCGCATCGTGGATGCCCAGGGCTTCGTCGCAGCGGCGGACCATGCCCTGTACGAGGCCAAGCGTACGGGACGCGATCGTGTCTGTCTGTGGCGGTAGGCTATGGTGCTAGGTGGCCAAGGATCGACAATGCGTGTACTGTCACAGGTGGATGCTCTATGAGCCTTCATTCTTTCCTTGACCCCACCTTTGCTGTCTACACGCTGCTCGCGCTCATCCCCAACCTTCTCATTATTCTGTGGGTGGTTGCGCGCTTGAGCCACGATCTCCGCCTGCTCAAGCAGAGGAACTCCATGCTGGAAGACGACATCAATCTGCTCGACCAGAGCATCAGCAGCCTCACGAGCGAGTTTCAGGCCATCCGTCAGATCGAAAATCGCAAAGCCGGGCCGCGTGACCAGACCCCCGCCCCGGAGACCGCCAAGGCGCCCTAGCAGTCAACTGTGTCCACGCCAAGACTTTCCGGCGTCTCACTGCTGGCACTTTTCTTCCTGCCCCGCACCGGCCTTGCTGCGGAGACACCCGAGGGCGAAGAAGCTGCGCCAACCGAGGCGCGTGGCGAGGAGGCTGCGCCCAGCACCACCCGTGTGTCAGTGCCATTTGACAAGCGCTGGCTCGAGCCCTTTTTCGCCTCCGGACCGGTCCGCGCCGGAGCCGATCTCTTCCGCTCTGGCGACTTCGCCGCGGCAGCGCAGAAGCTGGCAGGTGCGCTGGTTGCGATGTCCAAGCACGCACCCGAACGCAACCAGGTCCGCTTTCTCCTGGCCTTGGCGCACATGAATCTGAATGCCTGGCAGGCTGCGGGAGATCTTTTCGAGGACCTGTGGTCCACCTACCCTGATCTCAGTCCCTATCACGCCTACTACGCCGCGCGCTGCCGGTTGCGCCGAGGTGATTCCGATGGTGCGCTCACCTGGGTGGCCCGCGTTCCTGCTCACACGGTGCCCGAAGCCGAGGCGATCTTGGTCAAGATTGACGCCTTGGTCGCGAAGAAACGCTGGTCCGAGGTGGAGAGCGCGACAAAGGCTTTTCTCGAACGCTTTCCTTCCGGGCCACGCCGGGCCGAGGCCAAGTTTCGCCTCGCCGAGGCCATGCAACAGTTGCAGCGCCCGATCGAAGAAATCGCCGCAACTCTTCGCCGCATCTGGGCCGAAGCCCCGCTGGAAGCTTGGGCCACGCGGGCCGACGAGAATCTGCAGACCTTGGCTCAGTCAGCGGGCTCTGACCAGAGGGCCGCCCTTGTCTCCCATAGCGCCGAGGAATGGGTCACGCGGGGCATGGGCCTCTTCGACAAGAACCAGAACGCCCAGTCCGAGGCGGCCTTTGCTGCCGCCTTGACGGCGCCAGGACTGGACGCGGCCACCGAGTGCGTGGCGCGCTTTCATCGGGCTCAGTCGGTGTGGAAGCAGCGCCAACGCACGCGCGCGGCGCCGCTGTTTGCGGAAGCCGAGACCGCGTGCCGGCGCGCGCAGAGCCGCGACCTGGTGGTGCGCTCGCTGTATCAGAATGCGCGTTGCCTGGCTTCAGCGGGCGAGCGTGACAAAGCCCTCACTCTCTTCGCCCTCATCGAGTCG
>PMZX01000153.1:13786-13944 GCA_003170035.1 Myxococcales bacterium
GAGGAGATCTACTACGCCGCCGGCCGGGCTCACTACTGGCGGGGTCGTGTCCTCGAAAAGCAGGGCGCCAGAGACCATGCCCGTCAGGCCTACACGCGAGCGATCCGCGAATATCCGCTTTCCGTCTATGCCCTGTTCGCGCTCGAACGAATGCGCCA
>PMZX01000059.1:0-2797 GCA_003170035.1 Myxococcales bacterium
CAGGACTCTGGAATCGCCCTCGCAAAGCTCGGCTCAGCGTTCGGCGTTGAAATCCCACTTGTCGTGCGTCAGGAGGATCTGAGCAATCTGGTCTTCGGTGAATGGGATGTCTTTGCGTCTTCGTATCTCGGTGATTCGTCCACCAACGACCGCAACTTGGTCGAACTTCCGGCCGCTTTTCAGGATGACGCTGACGACTTGATAGCCCATTCCAGTTTCCGGCTTCGACGCCAACTCTGTTGCCCATTTTGACGAGAGCGCCATCATGGCTGGTCCACCAGCGGCAAGACTACCTCGTTTCTAACTTAGTTCTATCGGCATGGGACATTCGATGGCCTTCTTGGGCCTCTAGAAACCCTCCCGCGCGTCTGCGCCGCCCGCCGCTCGCTACAGCAACACCGTCTCGCCCATCAGCGCGCGGTCCACGCCCCGAGCGGCCTGCCTCCCTTCCATGATGGCCCAGACCACCAGCGACTGGCCGCGCACCATGTCGCCAGCGGCGAACACGCCGGGGATGCTGGTCTGCTGGTATTCGTCGACTGCCACGTTGCCGCGGCCGTCGATGTCCACGCCAAGCTCGGTCAGCAGGCCCTCGCGCTCGGGACCAATGAAGCCCAGGGCCAGCAGAACCAGATCGGCGGGCAGGGTGCGAATCGTGTCCGGGAACTCCTCGATCTTCGGCGGCCGGCGTTCGGGCTGGGGCACGAAGCGAATGTTGACGATCTCGATGCCTTGCACCTGGCCATGCTGGTCACCCACGAGGCGCCGGGTCTGCACAGAAAACAAGCGCGGGTCCACGCCGAACTCCGCCTCTGCTTCTTCCTGCCCGTAGTCGACGCGATAGATCTTGGGCCACTGTGGCCAGGGGTTGTCCATGGTGCGCTGGGCGGGCGGCCGCGGCAGGATCTCCAATTGGGTGACGCTCTTGCAGCCCTCGCGAAGCGCGGTGCCCACGCAGTCGTTGCCCGTGTCACCGCCGCCGATCACGACCACGTGCTTGTCGCGCGCCTGGATGGGGCTTGCGTCCGCGCTACCGGTGTCGAGAAGACTGCGGGTGCTGGCAGTGAGAAATTCCATGGCGAAGTGAACGCCGCGCAAGTTGCGCCCTTCCACCGGCAAATCGCGCGGCTTGGCGGCGCCCCCGCAAATGACCACAGCATCGTGACTCGCCCTCAGCTCGGACACCGGCATGGTCTTGCCAACTTCCACGCCGGTCCGGAAGCGCACGCCAGCCTCCTCCATCATCTTAACCCGTCGATCGACCAGGCTCTTGTCCAACTTCATGGCCGGAATGCCGTACATGAGCAGGCCGCCCACGCGGTCGGCGCGTTCGTACACTGTGACCAGGTGCCCGGCGCGGTTCAACTCGTCGGCGCAGGCCAAACCCGCCGGGCCTGAGCCCACCACGCCCACGGTCTTGCCCGTTCGCTGCGTCGGCGGCTGCGCGACTACCCAGCCTTCGTCAAAGCCGCGGTCGATGATGGCGCACTCGTTGACCTTGATGGTCACCGGCGGCGCGCTGATGCCCAGCACGCAAGACCCCTCGCAAGGGGCTGGGCACACGCGGCCAGTGAACTCGGGAAAATTGTTGGTCCGGTGTAGCCGGTCAAGGGCTTCGCGCCAGCGTCCCTTGTAGATGAGGTCGTTCCATTCCGGAATCAGGTTGTGCAGCGGACACCCGATGGTCAGCCCGTCGACCAGAATGCCGGTGTGGCAGAAGGGCACGCCGCAATCCATGCAACGCGCGCCCTGCTCGCGCATGCTCTGCTCGGGCAAATGCCCGTGAAACTCATGCCAGTCTCTTAGTCTTTCACGGGGGTCGCGGTGCAGCGGCGTGGCGCGTGGGTATTCAAGAAAACCTGTTGGTCGTCCCATCTCTTACTTCCCGTGCACCTGCGCGCCGTCCTTGGCGTTGAGTTGAAAGGCCGCCATCTCCGCCTCCTCCGGCGACAGGCCTTTTTCGCGCATGAGCTTCTGCGCCTCCATCACCCGGCGATAGTCATCGGGGATGACCCGCACGAAGAGCGGCTTCCATTGCGCCCAGTGGGCCAGCAGATCTTGCGCGCGCAGGCTGCCGGTGAATTCGGCGTGCCGCCTTATGAGGCTCAACACCAGTTCGGTCTCCTGGGGATCGTCGAGCGGGCCCAGCCCGACCATCTCCAGATTGCAGTTGGCTTCCAGTTGGCGCTGCTCGTCCAGAACATAGGCAACGCCGCCTGACATGCCGGCTGCGAAGTTGCGTCCCGTCGGACCCAGGACGAGCACCCGGCCACCGGTCATGTACTCGCAACCGTGATCGCCCACACCCTCGACCACCGCCTTGGCACCGCTGTTGCGCACGCAGAAGCGCTCGCCCGCCATGCCGCGAATGTAGGCCTCGCCGCTGGTGGCACCNNCCCTTGCCCAGGTAGTCGTTGGCGTCGCCTTCCAAGACGAAGGTGATTCCCTTGGGCACGAAGGCCATGAAGCTCTGCCCGGCCGAGCCCTTGAAGTGGATCGAGATGGTGTCCTCGGGCAAGCCTTCGCTGCCAAAGCGACGCGTGACCTCGCTGCCCAGGCGCGTGCCGACAGTGCGCTGGGTGTTGCGCACAGGAAGCGTAGCCGTGATCTTGCGGCCCGACTCCAGCGCTGGTCGACACATGGGGATGATGGTGGTGTCGTCGTATTCTTCCGCCACTTTGTGGTTCTGCGCCTGCAGGCAGCGTGTGCCCACGCCATCCGCATGCGGCGGTTGGTACAGAACCGCTGACAGATCCACGCCCTTGGTCTTCCAATGGTCGACCGCGTGCCGGATGTA
>PMZX01000059.1:2842-8910 GCA_003170035.1 Myxococcales bacterium
GGATCTTGCGTGGCAATGCCGACCGGGCAGGTGTTGAGGTGGCACACGCGCATCATCAGGCAACCCATGGCGACCAGAGGCGCAGAGGCAAAGCCGAACTCCTCGGCGCCCAACAGTGCGCCCACCACCACGTCCCAACCGGTCTTGAGCTGGCCGTCGGTCTCGANNTCCCAAGGGCCGCCCGCGTGCTTGATGCTGGACAGGGGCGATGCGCCCGTGCCGCCGTCGTGTCCGCTGATGAGAATGACGTCGGCCTTGGCCTTGGCCACGCCCGCGGCCACCGTGCCCACGCCCACCTCGGCCACCAGCTTCACACTGATGCGCGCCTTGTTGTTGGCGCACTTCAGATCGTGAATGAGCTGGGCCAAGTCCTCGATCGAATAGATGTCGTGGTGGGGCGGTGGCGAGATCAACCCGACCCCGGGCGTGGAGTGGCGGACCTTGGCGATCCACGGATACACCTTGGCACCGGGAAGCTGCCCGCCCTCGCCGGGCTTCGCCCCCTGGGCCATCTTGATCTGGATCTCGTCGGCATTGACCAAATAGGGGCTGGTCACGCCGAAGCGGCCCGAAGCCACCTGTTTAATCGCGCTCTTCATCGAGTCGCCGTTGGGCAAGGGCACCCAGCGCGCCGGATCCTCGCCGCCCTCGCCGGTGTTGCTCTTGCCGCCCAGGCGATTCATGGCAATGGCCAGGGTTTCGTGTGCCTCCTTGCTGATCGACCCGTACGACATAGCGCCGGTCTTGAAGCGCTTGACGATCTCCTCGACCGACTCCACCTCGTCGAGGGGCACCGCCGGTCGTGCGTGGCGCAACTCCATCAGACCGCGCAAAGTGGCCAGATTCTTCGACTGGTCGTTGATGAGCTGCGCGTACTGCTTGTAGATCTCGTAGCGGCCGGTGCGCACCGCCGCCTGCAACTTGGAGATCGATTCAGGGTTGAAGAGGTGGTGTTCGCCTTCACTTCTAAACCGGTATTCTCCTCCCGGGTCCAGCCCCGCTTGTGGCAAGGTGCGGCTGGGGAACGCCCGGTGGTGCTGGCGCCGCACCTCCTCGGCGATGCCGCCCAGGCCTAGGCCGCTGATCCGGGAAGCAGTGCCGGCGAAGTACTTGTCGACCAGCGAGGCATGAAGCCCGATGGCTTCGAATACCTGCGCCCCATGGTAGCTCTGCACGGTCGAGATCCCCATCTTGGAGATGACCTTGACCAGTCCCTTGCTGATGGCCTTCGCGTAGTTGGTCCGAGCCTTCGCCCTATCGACCCGGATGACCCCCTCGCCGGCCAGGGTTTCAATGACCTCGAGCGCCAGGTAGGGGTTGACGGCGCTGGCGCCGTATCCGATGAGCAGGCAGAAGTCGTGCACCTCGCGTGGCTCGCCACTCTCCACCACCAGGCAGGTATGCGTGCGCGTGCCCGCGCGCAGAAGGTGATGGTGCACGGCCGCGCAAGACAACAGCGAGGGGATGGGCGCGTGCTCGCGGTCGAACCCGCGGTCCGACAGGATGAGGATCTGACAGCCGTCGGCCACCGCAGCCGCCGCCTGTGCGCACAGCACATCCAGCGCTTGCGCCAGGCCCTGCTCGCCCTCGCCCACNNAGGTTGTGCTCGGGGCCCATGGTGGTGCCGGCCGCCATGATGAGTTCTTCGCGAATGGCGTCCACCGGCGGGTTGGTCACCTGGGCGAAAAGTTGTTTGAAGTAGTTGAACAGGCTCTGCGGTCGGCTGGAAAGAATCGCGAGCGGCGTGTCGGTGCCCATGGAGCCGATGGCCTCGCCCCCGGTCTCCACCATGGGCTGCAACAGACGCAGCACTTCGGCGGTGTAGCCGAAGACGTTCTGGCGCAATTCCAGAGTCTCGCGATCGGCGATGGGCGTCGCCGGTGCCGGTGGCAGGTCCTTCATATGCACCCGCTGGGACTCGACCCATTCCGAATAGGGCAACTCTGCCGCGGCCCTGGACTTGATCTCCTCGTCCGGGACGATGCGCCTCTGCGCGGTGTCCACCAGAAACATGCGGCCCGGCTGGATGCGGCCCTTCTGCACGATCTTCTCGGCCGGGATGTCGAGCACGCCGGTCTCTGACGCCATGACCACCAGGCCGTCGCTGGTCAGGGTGTAGCGCAGCGGCCGCAGACCATTGCGATCCAGCACCGCGCCGATCTGCACACCGTCGGTAAAACAAATCGCGGCCGGGCCGTCCCACGGCTCCATCAGGCATGAGTGGTATTCGTAGAACGCGCGCTTCTCCGGGCTCATGGTCTTGTGCTTGTGCCACGGCTCCGGGATCATCATCATCACCGCGTGGGGCAAGCTGCGGCCGCCGATGACCAGGGTTTCCAGCACGTTGTCGAACATGGCCGAGTCACTGCCCGCCTCGTCGACCACCGGATGCAACCTCTCAATATCAACGCCAAACAGCGGCGAGGCCAGATCGTGCTCGCGCGCCGACATCCAGTTCACGTTGCCCCGCAGGGTGTTGATCTCCCCGTTGTGGGCGATCACCCGGTAGGGATGGGCGCGTGACCAACTGGGAAAGGTGTTGGTGGAAAAGCGCGAGTGCACCAGGGCCAGCGCTGATTCAAGGGACAGTTCGGACAGATCGGGGAAGAAGCTGTCGAGCTGATCGGCGTTGAGCATGCCCTTGTACACCAGGGTCCGGCACGACAGGCTGGCGATGTAGAAGGACTTGCGCCCGGGCAGATCGCTTGCGCGTACCAGCTTCTCGGCGGTACGGCGGACCAGCACCAGGCGACGCTCGAAAGCCGCGTCGTCGGTCAGCGCCACAGGGCGGTCCACGAAGACCTGGGCCATGGCAGGCCGGGATTCCAGCGCTGTCTTGCCCAGGCCGGTCGGGTTGGTGGGAACCTCGCGCCAACCGATCACCTTGTGCCCCAACTCGCCGGCGCCGATCTCGAAGAGGCGCTGACACACGGCAGCCTCGGCCGGCTCGCGCGGCAGGAACGCCATGCCGGCGGCGTACTGGCCAGCGGGCGGCAATTCGATGCCGATGTTGGCAGTCACGCTGCGCAGGAAGGCGTCAGGGAGCTGTATCAAGATCCCGGCGCCGTCGCCCGTGTTCTCTTCGGAGCCGCTGGCGCCTCGATGACCCAGGTTTTCCAAGACCCGGATGCCATCGCGCACAATCCGGTGCGACTTGCTGCCTGCAATGTCCACCACGAAGCCCACACCACAGGCCTCGTGCTCGTTGGCCGGATCGTAGAGTCCCTGCCGCTGCGGAGCGCCTTTCATCTGCGAGTCCATTTTCTTTAGATGAAGCCTAGCGCCCACGTGGTTGGTGTGAAACCGCTGGCTCCGCCAAGAAGTCGAGTTTTTCCGAGGCGAAACGCATTGGAAACATGGCGGCAACAATGGCCACGTGGCTGCTCTCCGTCGAAACAATATGGGAATCTTTCTGCCCGTAGTGACTATTGTTTTCGTCCCTGCTACCCTGTGTTTCGGAAGATGCGCGCAGTCGTCGTCATGTCCAGACCCCAGGTCGGCGCGGCCGAAGTGGACTCGCCTGCAGCCACCTTGCGTGAACTGGGCTGCGAGGTGGTTCCGGTCGGCTACGACCTGGATGACTTGCCGGACGACCTCGAACACATCCGTCCCGCCGTAGTCGTGGTGGACGCAGGCCCCTACCTGGAGGTGGGTCGAGCGGTGGTCAAGCACGCTAAGCAGATCCCCACCCTGGCCGAGGTGCCCATTCTTCTTTGCATCGAGGTTTCGCGACTGCCCGGCCTCGATCCCGAGCTGGGCATGGATGACTTCATCCTCCTCCCCATCGTGGGACCCGAGCTCTACGCGCGGGTGCGCCAGCTCGATTGGCGGCTGTCGTCGTTCTCGGCTTCCGGCCGCGTAAAACTGGGCGACCTGGTCATCGATACAGTGGCCGTGGAGGCCAGCTACCGCAGTCGCGTGCTCAAGTTGCCCCGCCAGGAGTTCCAGCTCCTCAAGTTTCTGGCGGTGGGCGCAGGCCGTGTGTTTACACGCGAGCAACTCCTGTCGCGCGTCTGGGGCTACCGCTACACCGGCAACACGCGCACGGTTGATATCCACATTCGCCGGCTGCGCGCCAAACTGGGGCCTGGCGCTGAGATGATAGAGACGGTGCGCCACGTAGGTTATAAGATGCGTGCACCGGGCGCGTCGTGACCAGAACGGTTACAGTCAAGAAGGGAAGGATTCGAGCCGCATTCCAGGGCGAGCGCGGCGCATTCTCCGAAGAAGCGGCCCGCCAATTCCTAGGCCGGCGGCTGGAGCCTGTGCCCCAACGTGAATTCGATGACATGTTCGATGCAGTGGTGCGGGGAGATGCCGACTGCGCGGTGGTGCCGGTCGAGAACACCCTGGCTGGCTCGGTGATCAAGAACTACGACCTGCTGGTGGGCTACGACCTCACCATCATCGGCGAAGTGGTGCTGCGCGTGGCGCACAACCTGATCGCACCCCGCGGAGTGAAGCTGGGCGACGTGCGCCGCGTGTTCTCACACCCGGTGGCACTGGCCCAATGCGAGGATTATCTGCGCAAGCTGCGACAGCAGATCCCCAACCTTGAAGTGCTGCCCGCCTACGACACGGCCGGCGCAGTGAAGATGGTGGTGAAGAACGGGCGGCGCGACGAGGCCGCCATCGCGAGCAAGAACGCCGCCGAGGTTTTCGCAGCGCACATCCTGGCCGCAGGCATCGAGAGCAACCCGCAGAACTTCACCCGCTTCTTCATCATGGCGCGTCCCGACCGCGTCGCGCGCATTCCCATCACCGGCAAGTCAAAGGAACGCAAGACCAGCCTGGTGTTTCGCATCGCCAACCGGCCGGGATCACTGTATGCCTCGCTCTACGCTTTCGCCGCCGAGCAGGTCGACCTGACCAAGATCGAGTCGCGGCCCATCGTGGGCCGGCCCTGGGAGTATTCGTTCTACCTGGACTTCGTCGGCGACAGGAACGATGCCAACGTGCGCCGCGCGCTGGCCGCCCTGGCCGGCGCCGCCGAGAGCGTGCGCATCTTCGGGTCGTATCCTCGGGCGGAAATCTAGGAGCATGCTCAAGATTGATCTGACCGGGAAGCGCGCGCTGGTGGCCGGCGTGGCGGACGACAGCGGCTTTGGCTTTGCCATCGCCAAGGCGCTGGCCGAGGCTGGCGCGACCATCTGCCTGGCCACCTGGCCACCGGTGCTGGGGATCTTCCGCTCCCTGCTCGAACGGGGCAAGCTCGACGAGTCTCTGCTCCTCTCAGACGGAAGCAAGCTCGCCTTCGAGCGCATCTGGCCGATGGACGCCGACTTCGACAGCGACGCCGATATCCCGTCCACGGTGCGCGAGCACCGGCGCTATCGCGACTGCGGCGACTTCAGTATCACGGGTCTGGTCGACCGGCTGCGGGCAGACTTCGGCGAGTCGTGCCTGGACATCGTGGTGCATAGCCTGGCCAACGGCCCCGAGGTGAAGAAGCCGCTCCTCGAAACCAGCCGCAAGGGATACCTGGCTGCGCTGGGGACGAGCAGCTACTCGTTCGCCTCCATGGTGCAGCGGTTGGGCCCGCATGTACGGCCAGGTGCTTCGTTCGTGGCGCTGTCCTATCTCGCCGGCGAGCGCGTCGTGCCCGGCTACGGGGGCGGCATGGCGTCGGCCAAGGCCGCGCTGGAGAGCGACGCGCGCGTGCTGGCCTTCGAGGCCGGCCGCAAGTGGGGCTTGCGGGTGAACATAATCTCCGCGGGCCCGTGGCCCTCGCGCGCGGCCAGCGCGATCGGTTCGATCCAGCGCATGATCGACTACTGTCGTGTCAACTCGCCCTTGCCCGAAGCCATCGCCGCGGCCGAAGTGGGCGCGGTCGCGGCCTTCCTGTCGAGCCCGCTCGCCTCAGGCATCACCGCCAGCACCGTCTACGTCGACAAGGGCTATCACGCCATGGGCATGGCAGTCTCGCCGTCGTAGTCGGCGAGCGGAGCCGGTAGCCGGATCCGGATTCGGCCACCGTCCGCTGGCCCCGTCCACCGGACACACCGGATCCGCCAATGTGTGCCTCCGCTCCGCCACCTGATAAGCTTGCGCCCCGCATGAGCAACGAA
>PMZX01000059.1:9032-10600 GCA_003170035.1 Myxococcales bacterium
GAAGCGGCGGAGGTCGCGGTCGCCTACCAGGGCTCGCCGCTGACCTACAACAACCTGGCCGCCGAGCAGTACGTGGCCAGTCAGGGATTGAGCGGCCGCTTCGTGGGCTTGCCCACCCTCAAGCAGGTGATTGACTCGCTGGCGTCCGCTGCGGTCGATCTCGCCTTTCTGCCCATCGAGAACACCGTCGCAGGCAGCATCAATCAGGTGTACGACGTCTTGCGCGAGCAAGACCTGCACATCGTGGGCGAAGAATCGTACCGGGTCGAGCTGTGCCTGGCGGCCACGGCCGACGCGCCTACCTCCGCGCTGCGACGGATCCTGTCGCACCCGCTGGCGCTCGATCAGTGCTCGGCCTTTGTCGCGGCCTTGCCGCAAGCACGCGCGGTGCCCTTCCTCGACACCCGCGAAGCCATGCGCGCGGTGGCCGAGGCCAGGGATCCGACCCTGGCTGCCATCGGCTCCCCCGAGGCCGCAGCGGCGCATGAGCTGCACATCTTGAACCGCAACGTGGGCAACCAGGACGAGATCCTCATGCGCTATGTGGCGCTGGCGCGCGCGCCGGTTTCCGTGGACGTCCGGGTGCCTTGCAAGACCAGCTTGATCCTGTCCACCCGCCACGAAAAGGGTGCGCTGCTCCGCTGCCTGCAAATCCTGGCCGAGTACGGGCTGAGCATGACCAAGCTGGAATCGCGGCCGCGGCCGAACCGTCCTTGGGAGTACATGTTCTTCATCGACTTCGAAGGCAACGTGGCGCAGGAGAAGGCTGCCCTGGCGCTCGAAGCCCTGCGCAGCGAGGCGCCGTACTTGAAGATCCTCGGCTGCTACCCCGCCAAGGCCACGCCTGCCGATGCGCAGACCACCAACCTGCCAGAGGCGGCCAAGGTCCCCACCTTCCTGCCCGAGGCTTCGCCGGCCGCGCCGCTCGCCGAACGAACCGCGCCCAGTCCGCCGGTCGCGCGTGCCTCCAAACACTACCGGCTCGCCGACCGCGCGGCCCATCCCGAGGATACCGTCATCCGAGTGGGCTCGCTGCTCATCGGCGGCACCGGCTTCGTGGTCATTGCCGGTCCTTGCTCGGTCGAGTCGGAAGACCAGATCAATCGCACCGCCCTGTACGTACGGGAGCAAGGCGCCCACATCCTGCGCGGGGGCGTGTTCAAGCCACGTACCGGCCCTTATGCCTTCCAGGGGCTGGGCCGGGACGGTCTGGATCTGCTGGCCGCAGCCGGCAAGGCCGCCGGATTGCCCATCATTACCGAGGTGATGACCATCGACCAGGTGCACCCGGTGGCCGAAAAGGCGGACATCCTGCAGATTGGTGCGCGCAACATGCAGAATTTCCCGTTGCTGTCGGCGGTGGGCAAGGTGGACCGGCCCGTGCTGCTCAAGCGCGGCCTGTCGAGCACCATCGAGGAATGGCTGGCGGCCGCCGAATACATCCTGGCGCAAGGAAACGGCCAGGTCATCCTGTGCGAGCGAGGCATCCGCACCTTCGAGAGTGCCACCCGCAACACTCTGGATCTGTCCGCCGTGGTGGTGCTGCGCGAGCGAACCCACCTGCCCAT
>PMZX01000059.1:10703-12524 GCA_003170035.1 Myxococcales bacterium
TGCAAGGCCCATTGCCCGCGTGCCCGCGCCAGGTTGTGCTCGCCCCGGCCGGCGTAGCGCTCGGGCGCCCACCCGAAGTACGACTCCAGCAACGCATCGACGGCGAAACGCACCGCCAGCTCGAGGCTGATCCATTCCACCCCGTGCAGGCAGGCGCGACGCTCGTCGGCGCCGAGCGTCCGGCCCAAGCTGTCGCGGAAGCCCTCGAAGGAGGCCCGGAAGATCTCCAGGTCGAACCTTGCCTCGCTCGCGTCCTCGGGGCTGCGGTTGCACCACGACCGCCAGGCATCTCCCAATTCATGGGCCAGCGCCATGGGCCCCACCGTGTCCAGGTCGATGAGGCACACCGCCTGCTCGGCCGCGGGCGGCATGAGGCCGGCAAACAGGATGTTGTTCAGCTTGGGATCGCCGTGGCACACGCGCCTGGGCAGACTGGGCAAAGGCGAGAGATCACTGGCCGCAGCGAACAGGTCCGCGGCCAGGGCGCTGACGTCTCGGTAGAGGCGATGGTCGCTGCGGACATCCAGCGCCTCGCGCAGCCTGGCCAGGTGCTGGGCAGTATCGTGTACGCCCGTGCGCATGCCCACGAACTCGTGGTCAAGCCCGTCGAGCGCACGATGAAAACGCGCCACCAGGCTACCAGCGGCGCGCGCCTGACCCTGACTGGCCACCGCATCGAAGGACACGCCGTCGACGTGGGTTTGCAGCCGCCACAGCCCGTCCTCCGCCCCAAGGTCGACTGACAGGCTGCCCTCCCGGGTCGGGACCAGGCGCGGGGTGACCATGCCCAGCTCGGCCAGCCTCCGGGTAACCGCGTCGATATTGTCATTGACGGCGGCGGAGAAAACAGGATGCAGCCGCTGCAATACGAAGCGCACGCTACCCCGGCTGACCAGATAGGTCTGATTGACCAGGCCCCTGCCCAGAGGCGCGATCCGCGCGCCGTCCAGGCCCAGATAGTGGGAAAGGACGCGCGCCTCGATGACATGGGCCTGAAGGTTCACGACCCCCGTTGAGCGCGACTACTCGGAGGGCGCGTCCGCCGGGGGCGCCTCTGCTTGCTCCGGTGGCTTCTCCCAGCCGCCGAGTTCTTCCTTCGGGGGTGGCGGCCCCGCCTTCTCGAACTTGTGGGCGATGGCGAAGCCCGCATTGAACTCGCCCAGCAAAATGATGGGCCCCACGCTGGAAATGCCACGCGCCTCTACCCAGAGGGCAAGCCAGCGAGACGCGTGGTACATGATGCCCGCTCCCGCGCCGGCGGCTATAGGTCCGCCGCTGATCGTGTCGCTGTGTGTGGTCCCCGCGGGACAGAATCGGGCCGCATTCGTCGGATCGCACTTCTTTGCGACGTAGCCCAGGAAAGTCCTCTGCCCGCCGCCCGCGATACCTGAGGCAAAGAATTGAAAGTTCCCTCCGGTGAAGAACGCGTACTGGCCACGGAGGAAGAAAGCGAGTGCGTACTTGGGCGGGATGCTCACGCCGGCAAGGGGTACCCATCCGCTGGAATCGAGCGGGGTGTACTGAATGCGAGCCTGGACCGACAAGGCGAACCTTTCGTTGAACTGGTAGCCGATTTCCGGGGCGACCTGGAAGAGGGGCGCCATGGAGTATCCTGCACTCACCGGAAGGACCGCACGGTTGGCGTTGTTCGGGTCATAGTCATGGCTGTCCAGCTTGACCTTGCCATGGTAGGTCGACGCGAACGCACCGCCACCCACCGAGAGGAACACCGAACCGGCCAGACGGCGGTGGTATTTGCGCAGGTCCTCGTCGATCTGGTACTGCTTGTTGATATCCTCCAGCGGGGCTTTGTCCTCGGCC
>PMZX01000254.1 GCA_003170035.1 Myxococcales bacterium
GGCACGCCGCAGATGGCCGCACGGAACAAGTCGGGCCGCTGCGTGAGGACCGCGGCTACCAGCAGGCCCCCATTCGACCGCCCGGTGATAGCCAGCCGATCGCGCGACGTGATTCTTTCGCGGATGAGGAACTCGGCCGCCGCGATGAAATCGTCGAACACGGTCTGCTTGTTGCCCAGCACGCCCGCGCTATGCCAGGTNNGCGCGGCCGTCGCGCACCAGGCCCTTGCGCGCCACCAGGAACATGGGAATCAGTGTGCCGTCCCTCGACGGATAGCGCACTTGCTCGACCGAGAAGGCATCTGGATCGATGGGCGAGGCCAGTTTTTGCCAGACCACGGGCGACCGCAGGTCGCCCCTACGCCAGCCGCGACCCGCGCCGAGATCGTGGCGCATGACCACGGTGGGCGTGAGGAACGAGGTGAAAGCGAAGAAGAGCTCGCGCGCCTGGTGCCGGCCGTGCAGGCCCGTCACCGTGCCCAAGCCCGGCAGCTTGATCTCGCGCTCCAGCTTGCCTGCGCGCGAAAACACGCGCACGCGCGAAGACGCGTCTTTCAGGTAGAGAGCGGCCAGCTTTCCCCCCACTGCCGCCACCCTCTCCAGCGTGTCCTTGCCCTCGGCGATGATCTGCTTCCAGTTCTCACGCTCGGGCCTGCGCGGATCGACCTGGAACAGCCGGTAGCGAGGCGCGTCCTCGTTGCTGACTACGTACAGGCGATCATCGAGCATGTCGACCAGATAGAACAGCGCCGGCCGGCCCGTGACCACGGGTATGGGCGAAGGCGCGCCACGCTTCCTGGTGTCGATGAGGAAGAGTTCGGTCTTGGCAGCGCCATCGGCAACCTCGATGCCAAGCCAGCGGCCGTCGGGCGATAGCATCACCGAGGTCCAGGCAGAGGTGCTCAGTCCTTCGCCGAAGATCCTGCGATCCCGACTGGCGACAGTGCCCAGGCGATGAAGGAAGACATGGCGTTGGTACTCTTCCTGCCCCGCCGGCACCGAGCCCGGCGCCGGGTAGCGCGTGTAGTAGAAGCCACGCCCCGAGGGCAGCCAGGCCAGCGAGCAGGCCCGCGTCCAGGGAATGACGTCCGGCCGATCCTGGCCCGTGTCCACGTCGCGCACGCGCAGGGTGGACAACTCGCTGCCGCTGGCCGATATCCCGTAGGCCAGCAGGCGGCCATCCTCCGACGGGTACCACCAGTCGAGCGCCAGTGTACCGTCGGCAGCCAGCGCGTTCACGTCGAGCAGGACGCGATCAACCCCGCGAAGCCCCTGCCGCACATAGAGCGCCGGCTGGTTCTGCTGGCCTTCGCGCCGCGTGTAGAAATAGCGAGTTGCCCTACCCTTGCCCTTCGGCACTGGCGCGTCCATGGCGCCGATGCCGTACAGGGCCCACAGCCGGTCGGCCAGCCGCTTGCGGCTCGGCACCGCGTCCAGGGTCTGGCGCAACAGCCGATTCTGCTGCGCGGTCCACCAGCGGACTTCCTCGCCGTCGCCGTTTTCCAGCCAGCGATAGGGATCCACGACCTTCACCCCGTGGATGGTTTCCGTCGCCGGCTCGCTGCGAGTGGGAATGGTTGTCGCCATCAGAGACCTCAGCAAGACCAGCCGCAAAGCTACTCTACGCCCTTCCGCGCATCAGCCGTTTGACCGAGCCCGAAAGCGCGAACAGCGCCGCGCCGGCAATGAACGTGACTACCACGAACATGAAGAAGAAGTCTGCCTGGCCACCCAAGATGTGAAACACCTCGCCGCGCTCGACCTTTTCCACCTGGCCGGCCAGGATGCCCGCGCAGCGATCCGACACGAAGAAGGCCAAGAACCAGACGCCCATCATGAGCGAGGCGAAGCGCGCCGGCGCCAGCTTGGTCACCATGGACAGGCCGACCGGTGACAGGCAAAGCTCGCCGCAGGTCTGCAACACGTAGGTTGCGATCAGCCACAGTGGGCTCACGCGCACGCCAGCGTCGGACAGGCGCGCGGCCACCACCATGATAGCGAAGCCGGCGCTGACCAGGAACAGGCCGGTGGCGAACTTGACCGGTGTGCTTGGTTCGCGACCACGCGCTGCCAGCCGGCCCCACATCCAGGCAAAGACCGGCGCCAGCACGATGATGGCAACTGGATTCACCGACTGGAAGTAGGGGGCGAGAAAGTCGATGCCGAGGAACTGGCGCCCGGTGCGCTCCTCGGCGAAGAAGTTCATGGACGAGCCCGCCTGTTCGAAGGCGAGCCAGAAGAAGATGTTGAAGAAGGCCAGGATGGCAATGGCGGCGATGCCACGCCGGTCGTCGGAAGAAAGCGGCTGGTGGACGTGGCCCGCCCGTGCAGCAACCCGGCCCGCCGGCACGTCGCCGATGCCGGGCAGGTAGCGTTTCTTGAAGACCAAATAGGTGACAAGTCCTGCCACCATGCCCACGCCCGCCGCGCCGAAGCCCCAGTGCCAGCCAAAGCGCGTGCTCTTGGCCAGATATCCGCAGATGACCGGGCCCAGAGCCGCTCCCGTGTTGATCCCCATGTAGAAGATGGTGAACGCGGCGTCGCGGCGCCGGTCGTCGGGTTTGTAGAGCTGCCCCACCATGGTCGAGATGTTCGACTTGAAGAACCCCGTTCCCAGAATGATGAGCCCGAGCCCGAGAAAGAACGTTGGCCGGCTGGGCACCGCCAGACAGAAGTGACCCGAGGCGATTACGATGCCGCCGATGATGAGGGCACGGTGCGTGCCCAAGAACCGGTCGGCCAGGTAGCCGCCGAAGAGCGGGGTCAGGTACACCAGGCCGGTGTACCAGCCGTAGAGATTGGCGGCCTGCTGCTTGGACCAGCCGAAGCCGCCGGCCGTGCTGACCAGGAACAGCACCAGAAACGCCCGCATGCCGTAGTAGGAGAACCGCTCCCACATCTCCACCCCGAACAGCAGGAAGAGCCCGGGCGGCTGGCGCTGCGGTATTTCGCTCATCGCCGCGAAGGATCGGCCGCCTGGCTATGATTTGCAATCTGTCTCATTCGCGTACTGACTGAGCCCGGGCCAGGTCGTGTCGACCGATCTCGTCGTGGAGAAGATCTAGACACCCAATACCACGATCACGCGCACCTCCTTGGTCCCCAGGCCGTTGCCCACGTCCACACCCACCAGGGGAATGGCCACGGTCCGCAGGTAGAAGCGCAGGCCCACGCCGGCCGAGCTGTGCAGGTCCTCTTTCACCTGGAATCCCTGATGGAGGTAGGTGGGTGGCAGGAACTGGCGACCATCGAATCGGATCTCGTAGGCGTTGCGATCGAAAGTTTCTGACGGCAGCTTGCGAAACCAGATGGCCGCGGCGTCGTTAAAGACCAAGCCGCGAACGTCAAGCCCCCAGAGCGGGAACAGGGGGAAGTGGTACTCGACCTGGGTGCGCAGGTGCGTGTCGCCCTGGAACTGCCGGTAGAGATACCCGCGCAGGTTGGTGCCGCCGGCCGAATTCTCCGCCCACAGGGGCANNTCGTATGACGTGCTGGCCTTCCAGTAGTCCAGCTTGTCGTCGCTACCCCAGCGTGTTCCTCCAAGCTCCAAGGTGAAACTCAGCGCATTGCCATACATGACGGCGTGCTGGCGGGCGCGAAAATCGAAGGTGACATTGGCGATGGCGGCGCCCCGCCGTGCGCTGACCGCGGCCATCGGTAGACCGAGCGCGCTCGCGTAGCTGTTGTCCGGATTGCCGGATGACCAGAGCACGTCGTTCTGATCCATGATCCATCCGACCGAGGTGCGAACCTTGCGGAACCAGGCCACGCCCGCGTTGACCTCGCCGCCGTAGGAACGCAACTTGGTGTTGCGCATCGGCACCAGCCGCATGTCGGGATAATTGACGTACTCGTTGCTGTATTCGGGAATGATCTGGAGCTGGAACTTCCCTTTGAGGGTGAAGAAGATCCACGTCTGCCACACCGCCGGGTCGTCATAGGCCACAATGGCGCCTGAATCGACATTGGAGATGCGCCCGCCAATGAGCCCGCGTTTCCCGCGGCCGAAGAGGTTGCCGTGGGCGATGAGCGCCCCGCCCGAGATGTTGCCCGGCGAATAGGAGAAGGTGGGCAAGGGAGCCCAGGGGAACTTCTCCTTGACCACGATGTTGATCCGCACGCCGTCTTGGTACGGCTCCCAGTAGACGTTCACGTCGGCAAACAAGCCGGAGGTGTGCAAGCGCTCGCGCATGAGGTCCAGTGTGTCCGGCTTCAAGAGCTGGCCGATGGAGACGCCGGCGATGGAGCGGACGGTTGCCTCGTCGGTACGAACCGCGTTCTGAACCCGAACGTCGGTGATGACCTCGTCCAGCGCCCATGCCTGCGCGGCGATCAGGCTGACCGCAAGCGCAGCAAGATAAGACAGGGGGCGCATACGCCCGCCATCTTACCACCGTCCGAGCCATTCCTCGCCTCCGCCGCGACGAAAGCTCATGCGCGGCATGCGCTGGGGACCGATGTGCCTCTGCCGCCGGGCGACGGCGTTCCCAGCTTGCACGCACCAGGAAGGCGCGGCGCCCGCTCGCGGCTACTTCTTCGCTGGCGCCGCGGCGTAAACCTGGCCAAGTGCAGTCAAGGTGTCGTCGGTGTTGTAGACCTCGCAGTTCGGGGACCACTGGTACCAGGCATAGCGTGCAAGTCGCGGGTGCTTGGCGAACACCGCGAGCGCTCCCTGGAAAAAGGCGATCACGCCCGCTGCCGTCGGGGCGCTCTGGTTCAAGCAGCCCCACTCGGTCAACCAAATGGGCCGATTGCCGGGAAAGGCTTCCGCGTATTTGATGTAGCTCTCGAGCTGTGAGGCCGCGGCATCGCACGAGCCCGCGTTCCAACCGTACCAGTGAATGGCGATGAAGTCGGCTCGCAATGTGGTGCTGGCCGCCACGCCCGCCATGTACTGTGTGAACCACGCTTGCCCGGTGGTATTGGCCTGAGTCGCGGGCGTTCCCACGGCGATCGCCGCCGCGCTATCGAAGGCGGGCAAGAGCGCGAGCGCGGAGGCCACCGCAACGTTGGACTGGGTCGTGTTGTCTGGCTCGTTGAAGCCGAGCACGTACTTGTAGCCCTTGCTCACGAAGCCCGCGACGGAGGTCTGGATGTTGGCCGCAGTATCCGCGCCCCAAATCATGGGCACGTACTCGACGCCGTTCGGGGCTGCGCACGCCTCGTTCTCGCTCCCAGACCAGTTGTAATACCAAGACACCCCCATCGCGGTGCGCACCTTGCACGCCCCGCCGGCGATGCCCTTGAACGGCTGCATTTGCGTACCACCAGTGCCGCTTCCGCCACCAGTGGCACTTGTGCCACCAGTGCCACTTGCACCCCCGGTGCGACTTGTGCCGCCGGTGCCCCCTGCGCCGCCAGTCCCAGTTGTCCTGCCGCCCGTGCCTGTGCTGCCGCCCGTGCCACCCGTCCTGCCGCCCGTGCCTGTGCTGCCGCCCGTGCCTGTGCTGCCGCCCGTGCCACCCGTCCTGCCGCCCGTGCCTGTGCT
>PMZX01000476.1:0-2417 GCA_003170035.1 Myxococcales bacterium
ACCACCGGCTTCGTGTTTCCGCCGGTTGGCGTGGCGCCACCCGTGCTCGGCACACCGCCGGTGCTGGGGGACCCGCCGACAACGGCGCCGCCGCTGGCGCTGGTGCTGCCGCCTGCCCTACCAGTGCCGCCACCCCTGCCGCCAGCTCCACCACTCCTGCCGCCGCTGCTCGTGCCGCCGCCGGTCGCGGGCTGGCCGCCGGTCGCAGGCTCGCCGCCGGTGACAGGCTGGCCGCCAGTCGCGGGCTGGCCGCCGGAGGCAGGCTGACCCCCGGTGATGGGCAGGCCACCGGTAACGGGCTGGCCGCCGGTGATGGGCTGGCCGCCGGTGGCGGGCTGGCCGCCGGTGATGGGCTGGCCGCCTGTGGCAGGCTGGCCACCGCCGCTGGGAGTTCCCCCGGAAACAGCGATACTGCCACCGCCCGACGTCAGACTGCCGCCGGTCGCGGCAGGCGAGCCACCGGTCACGTTCCCACCTCCGCCTGTGACGCCACCTGAACCCAACGCCCCCGCCTTGGAGGTCGATGTGGATCCCCCGCTAGATGAATCGCAGCCCTGAAGCAATATGACGCCGCCAAGCAGCAGAGCCACAGAGCCTCGCGCCAAAACCTGTGCAGCATTCCGAGTCCTGGTTCGCATCGCGTCCTCCTTGGTGCAACCTCTGCGCATTATCGAAGATTCCTGTTAATGCGTTGTTAATGCCTCGTTAATTGCTCAATTGCCAAGAAAATGCCCAGTTCTCCAATTCCCGAATTCTCTAACCTCGCAGTGAAGCGGCGACGAGTAGTGGTTCACACAATCGCACAATAGCTGTTGTTATGGACGGGCCGTAGCAGATCCGCAAGCCGCCAGAGAGAGGCGCGGCGTAATAATACGGAGACTGCCGCATCCGACTGTGGAGATTTGGCCCGCGACCTTTGGGCAGCAACACTGGATGCAGATTCTGCGCGTTCTTCCTGTGCGGCCGTCCAATACCTCGATTTGTGGTGATGCGCCGACGAGCAATAGCTTCGCACAGTCTCAACACGGCCGGTTGGTATCCTCCGTGCATTCCAGAGAGCCATGAGCCAGCGGCGAGCAATCGCACCACTGCAATATAGAAGAGCGCTTCTATGGCTACAGGAACACAATTGAACGTGTGGCTCAAAACCCGGCATGCCGCTGCTACACGATCCATGAGCGAGCAGTCCATTCGCGACGCCAGTTCCGATACGATGCTGTCGCCCACTAGTGAACGAGCCACGGGCGCCTTCGGACGGAAACAGCGCGTGGGTGCGAGTTGCGATGACGCCGCACTAGTTCGGGCCGCTCTACTGGGCCAAGCCTGGGCCCAGCGCGAGATATGGCGTCGGTTTGCACCTATGGTGTACGGCCTGTTCCGACGGGCACTGAGCCCGCGTTGTGACCACGACGATCTGACTCAAGAGGTGTTCCTCCGGGTCTTTCGCAACTTGGGCTCGCTGGAAAGGGCCTCGGCCATCCGGAGCTTCGTGTATTCCGTCGCAGTTCGAGTGGTGAGTGAGGAGGTCCGTCGGTTCGCCTGGCGCCGTCGGATCAGTGAGAGGCAGCGAGACTTGTCGACGCCCTCAACATCACCGCCGGCGAACTTCGAGGTGCGGGAAACCTTGCTGTTCGTCCAGCGGATTCTTGGCGGGATGGGCGACAAGTACAGGGCCGTGTTCGTCCTCCGATATGTGGATGGCATGGACCTGGAGGAGATCGCCTTGGGCCTCCGCATCTCGCGGTCCTCCGTGAAGCGGTACCTGGCCAAGAGCTTGGCTTCCGTCTACAAGTCTGTTGCTCAAGAGGAGGCTCAAGGAGGGGCGCGTCTGGGCTCGGCGAGGCCGGCCAGTCTGTCTCGTGTTGGCCAATGATGAACGCTAGGGACGCCAGGATCATCGAGCGCGTGAGCGGTGTGGCTCAGCAGGGCTTGGGGCAAATGACCGCGGCCGAACTGAATCAGGGCTGGGAGCGGCTGGCGATTCGCCTCGCACAGGGACACCATCGTGAAGCCCCGATTCCTGAACACCTTCGTTCTCAGAACGGAATTCGCGTTCAGCGCGCCAAGGAGGCGAGGAACGCGCGGTAGAAACGGAGATGGTCCGTGTCCTCGAAGGCAACCGGCTGCACGGAAGAGCCGTCAAAACTGAGGATGTTGGCGTCAGACAAGGAAAGCAGGATGGGCGAGTGGGTGGCCATGATGAACTGCGCGTGGCCGTGGCTGGCTGCCCGGCCGATGAGGTCTCGCAGCTCCAGTTGCCGCCGGGGCGAAAGCGCGCTTTCGGGCTCGTCGAGCAGATACAGGCCTTCCACGCCGTAGCGACTCGCGAAAAACGCCATGTTGCACTGACCATGCGACTTCTCGGTCAACGAGCTGCCGCCGAAGTAGCCGAAGAGGCCGGGATCGCTGGCGGCCCA
>PMZX01000476.1:2488-2730 GCA_003170035.1 Myxococcales bacterium
TGAAACGGATACACCTCGCGCGTGGGGAAGCGATCGTGAACGATGGTCAGGCCAGCCAGATGCACCCGCGCAGCTTCCGACGGCCAGCTCAGGTTGTCCAGAGATCACCATGGGGTTGATTTCGCGACGAGAGACGACCGGTTCGGCGACCGGGCTGCTACACTGCACGCCATGGCTGGCTCACGCAACCCAGAGGCGCCTTTCCAGATTGCCCAGGTCGACGGGGCAGACGCCAGCGATCT
>PMZX01000054.1 GCA_003170035.1 Myxococcales bacterium
CCATCATGAAGACAGCGTTCCTGGTCGACGACGACGTGGTTCACGGCGGATCTCCTTTGAGCTGCGTTCATAGACCCTCGCGGCCAGTGAGGGAAGAGACACTCTCCGCCGGCCTGGCGCGACGTGATACGATCCGTGAGTCCGAATCCTTGAGGTGACCTGATGGCCAACAAGCTGCCTAGGTTCGACCGGCTCATCAATCCTCTGTTGCGTGCGCTGGAGGCGCTCGGCGGGTCCGGGGCGGTCGACGAGATCTACGAAAAGGTCATTGAGCTGGAGAAGCTCCCCGAGGACGTCCTGGCCCAACTGCATGACCAGGACAAGAGCAATCAGACNNCGCACCTATCTGAAGAAGTACGGACTGCTGGAGAACTCGACCAGGGGCGTGTGGTCGCTCACGGCCAAGGCCACCTTCGGTGATGGGGATCGGGGTGAAGGCGGGGTTGGTGGGGGTGAGGGTGCCGGTCAGCTGGGGATGGCCTTCCGGGGCGCGGGTGGTCGTCGGGGCGTACTTCTTGACGGTGACGTGGGCGCCGGTGTCATGTCCTTGCCCGCGCCCTTGCCCTTGAATCCGATCTGACGGTCGGTCAGGGTGGGCATCAGGTTCTCGATCGCGGCATACAGGGAAACGATGCCCTTGCGGTGGGCAGCAATGCTTTTCCCGTGATCTGCGATGCTCTTGTCGTGGGCCGCGATCTTGTGGTCCAGTTCGTCGAGCTTGGTGGCGAGCTGGCGGTTCGTGGCAAGGATTTGCCGGAACCGGACGAAGGCCCGCACCACCAGGATGCTCATTTCCACGGCCCTGGGCGAGTTCAGCACCGAGGCGGCCATGAGTGCGCCGTGCTCGGTAAAGACGCGGGGAAGGTATTTCCGGTGCTCGCCGGGGCCTTTCTCTAAGGTCGCAAATTGCGACCTTAGAGCTACGCCCTCCTCCTTGGTCAGGACGAAGGCGAAGTCGGGTGGGAATCGGCCGGCGTTCCGCTTGACCTGCTCGTTCAGCCTCTTGACGGGCACGCCGTACAGGGCAGCCAGGTCCGAATCGAGGATCACCTTGCGTCCACGCAAGATGAAGATCGCCCGCCCCACGCGATCCAGCGGGACAAGGCCAGTCGTGCTCACTTCGCGGCCTTGGGCAACCCGTCGCGGATGCACTGCTCGGCCACTGCGCTGATCGTCCGCCGCTGCACCACCGCTGCGATCCGAAGCTCCTGCGCCAGGTCACAAGGCAGATAGAGGGACACCTTTTCGTGCGCGACTTCGGGCTCGGATGATTCGGGCTTCTTGGTGGAAGAACGCTTTGACGCCATGGAAGAACGATACCCCAGACGCTTCCGGCCTCCAAGAGTCTTGAACCTCCCGACGGCGGCTCACCGCCACGCGACTCCAAAGCTCGCGGGCACTCTGGCGCTTTAGAGCTACTTGACTCTACGGAGCTAACGGGAGACACTAAGAACGAGGTGTCAAAATGCAAGGACCCGCCTCGCTCGTTCCGCTCAAAGACATCTTTCTTGTCTGGACCGAATCCTCCGACCAGTCCGCGCTCAACCGCCCCCTCTCAACCTGGTCCGAGGCGGAGGACGCGATCCACGCCATGGCCAAGGTCGCGCCCGAGCACGGGTACGACAAGACAGGGTTCCGTATCGAGTGGGCGGACGGCGAGCGGTACGAGGTCCGTCTCGACATCGCCCGTGTGGTGGTTCAGATCCCCTGCCCTCTCGCCGGCCATGTCCGCCGCGCCCTGGAATTCACCTCCGGCCGGTGGCGTCCGGCCAACATGACCGACGAGCGCCAGCGCGAGTTTCTGGCCAAGAACGAGCGTCTGTGCCCCGGCGGCGCCGCATGGGCCGCCAGGATTCTCGACGGCTATGACCTCGGGGGTGCGCCGTGACCGGCACAGAGAAGAGCGATCCGAGCGTGTATGTCGGTTCCTACGGCAAGTACAACAACGGCAGCCTCAAGGGCGCGTGGCTGAACCTCGCCGACTGCGCCGACAAGGAAGCATTCCTCGCGGCGTGCGCGGAACTGCACAAGGATGAGCACGATCCGGAGCTGATGTTCCAGGACCACGAGGGCATCCCCGAGGGCATGATCTCGGAATCCAGCATTGAGGACGCCCTCTGGGAGTGGCTCGCCCTGGACGACGATGACAGGGAACTCCTCGCCGTCTACCGCTCGGANNGGACTCCTGAAGGAAGTCCCCGAGAGCCTCCGTGACTACATCGACTACGAAAAGTACGTCAGAGACGCGGGCTACAACGGCATGAGCTTCGTCCGGCACGAGGGCAAGGTTTGGGTCTTCAATCCATAGAGGGGAAACCAATGACCAAGAAGAAGGCGCTAGTGATCGAAGGAAAACCCAAGCTCCTCCCGCTCATCAATGTGAGCCCCGCCAGGGAGAACATCGACCCACGCCCCGAGGCCGCCCTCCTGCTCGCGAATCTCAAGGCCGCCCTCCCCGAGCTGGAGAAGCTGCGCGGGGGCCATCCGGTTCGGCCACGAGTACGAACGGCCGCCGGCTCTCATGGATTACGGGTGGGCCGCGCTGCTGACCATCTACCGGCTCCGGTGAGCGCAATGAACATGATCTACATAATCCACAACGACCGGCCCCACTCGGCGCTTTGCTTTGTCACGGCTCCCGACGACTTTGGCGCATGGTTTGACGAGACCTATCGGCCATGGGCCGACGGCGCGGAAGAGCACCCGGTGATGATCGTGGGGGGCGCTCCCAAGGTGGAGTGGCGCGATGATCCCTTGGGCTTGGGTTTGCGTGAGCGCCAGCCGCGTGGATTCTCGACGATGTCGGTGAACCAGTTCCTGAAGAGCGACGCCATCATCCAGCGGCGAGACGGTGCGCCCCGACCTGGTTACTGGTCGGAGCGCTATCGGATCGTGACCAAACGAATTCGCATCCGCGCCAATTCCAGGACAGCGAAGTCGGTCGAGGCCATCGCCAAGATCGCCGGAGCTGGTGCCGCCTGCATTCCTAGATGGATTGGCGGCCGGGTTCTCTTCGAGCGCTCGAAAAAGCTGCCGGGCCTCATGGGCTCGGCCGACTGCGCCGACGGGTGGGTCTCCCTCTTGCTCCACAATCTGACCGTGGGCGAAGCCGCGTCTGCGCTCCAGACGTTGGTATTCATGCGAGGGAAGCGATGAAGAGCGCCGGTTCAAGCTACGACGAGCTTGTCGCTCTCCGGGCCAAGACCGTCTTCGAGCGCGCCAAGCTGGCCGCCGCCTCGGGCGACATGAGCCGGCTTGACATGACGGCGGCCCACGTCCTGTCCCTCCTCGAACGCTTCCCCGCCCTCCACCGGGAGGCGTGGGCCACGCCCTCGAACGCGGCCAGCCCCTTCGCGCGGGACGGCTTCGACGTGAGCGACGGCTGGTTCGGCATCGTCGAGCGGATGTCCGCGAAGCTGGCCGCCAATCCGGCAAACCACATCGATCAGCTCAAGGAAAAATGGGGCCGGCTCACGGTCTACCTCACGCCGCTGGGAGGCTCGGAGGCGACCGTGATGCCCGGCGAGGAGCTGGACCGGGCAATCGACGAGGCGGAAGAGGAGTCCGAACGGACATGCCTGGTATGCGGCGAGCCCGGGACGAGCGAAAAGCGAGGCCGGTGGGTGACAGTGCTGTGCGGATCGTGCGTACAGCTCTTCAACATGGCGGAAGCCTGCCGGCGCATCGCGGATCGCACGAAAGATTTGGATTTCACCATCTTCTTCGCGAGCGAGATCATCCAGGACGTCGTCAGGCTTGCCCTGGTACACATCGGGCATGCGGCGTCCGATCAGCGCCCGGCGTCCCGGGCGAGACTCCCGAGCATCGACTGGGAGCGGCTGGATCGGCTCAAGGAGACAAAGGCCGTCATGGGCATGAGCGTGGATGAGCTGTGGAGGTTTGCGGGCAAGGAGGCTCCCGGGCTTGGGAGGAAATTGCGATGAACAGGACGAAGGACAAGAGCAGGGTCGCAGGCGCGGCCAGGAAGCCCTGGTTCGGTGATCTGGGCTTCCCGCGCAAGCCCGCCACCACGTGGTTCAACGACATCGTGGTGGCTTGCCTGAGCCTCCCGCCGTGCCTGGAGAGGATGGGCTTTGCCGCCTTCAAGTCGAGCTGGGTCCGCCAGGCGGCGGCCCTACGCCACATACACCAGATCGGGGAGGCGGCGTCCCGCCAGCCGGCCAGTGTCAGGCGGCGATACCCGGACGTCGAGTGGAAGGCCCTTGTCAGCCTGAAGGACAGGACGGGGCTCCCGCGAGCCCTGGAAATGACCCCGAAAGAGATCTGGGACTTCGTCCGCGGGGACGTCCCTGTCCTGCAAGAGAAGCTGGCGGACGCCGAGGGCTTGCTGGTGGCTGAGAGGCGGATCCGCGACGGGGACAAGCTCTCGATCAAGGACATCAACCGCCTCCTGCGGGAGGGCAGGCGCAGGAGCAGGCGCAAGGCCGCCCGTGCGGCGGCGGAAGCCCGGATCGACGCCAGGCTGCTGCGCATTGCCACGAAGAGGATCGCGGACTTCGACGCCGGACGCGCCCGCGCGATCTCAAGCAAGGAGGTGGCGAAGAGCCTCGGGGTAGAGACGGGAAAACCGCAGAAGCCCTTCAATCACCGATACGTCTTCGTCTTTTGGCTGGAGGATGGGCTCTGGACGGCCAAGGCTCCCTCCGTCCGCGGCACATACGGCATCGGCGTGACGGCGCTGGAGGCCAAGGACGATCTGGTCGAGGCGCTCGAACTGCTCTCCCTGTACACGAGAAAATCAGGCGAGCCCAAGACGGCGGCCCTGTGCGACCGCCTGGTGGCATCATGGAAGAACAAGACGAGACGACGGAAGACAAGCTCGCGACGGAGCTAGATCTGAGGTTCCTGGCCAGGGTCGCCCTCATCGGCCTGGCGCTCCACCTTGCCGGATATGCGGCGGACTGCCCGGCGGCGGGCGATGCCGCGGCAGCCGTGTTCTTCGCTGGCTGGCTGTGGGGCACGCACAACACTACAGAGGAGGGCAAGCCGTGAGCAGGCCACGCGCTCCCTCATTCGGGGGGAAGCAGCGCTCGCGCATCGCCCGCCGCGCGGCGACCGCGCGGTGGTTCCGGCGAGGGAAGGGCCTCCTGACGCTTTGCCAGATCCGAAACGCCGTAGTGAAGGCCCTGGGAACCCGCAAGGCGAAAGCGTTCCTCTTCGGTTCTTACGCCCGGGGGGACGCCACCGCGCGATCCGACCTGGACATCGTGGTGATCGTGGAGAAGATGCCGGAGGACTGGCTGCAAGAAAACGCCGACATAAACAGGGCGATACATGAGGCCCTGGGCGGCTACGACGACGACGTCTACAAGGAAATCGACCTCCTCCTGGTCGACGAGAAGACATTCAACGAGCACAAGGCGAAGAGCTGGGGCGGCTCGGTCTACCACGAGGTCCACAGGGAGGGGGTGCGGCTTGCCTAAGCTCGTCGGCGTGCTGGCGGATGTCCACGGCGATCTGCAAGCCCTGGACGCCGCCCTGGGCCGCCTCCGCGGGATGGGCTGCGATCCAATCCTCTGCGCCGGGGACCTGATCGACATCGAGCCGTTCGGGGAGGAGGTAGTCCAGCGCCTCAAGGCGGAGAAAGATGTGATCTGCATCCTCGGGAACCACGAGAGGTGGGCGCTCCAGGGCCGCCGCCGGCAGAAGGACGTGCGCAAGTTCTTCGAGCCCTGCAACATCTCCGACTATTTCGGCGGCGGTACCGAGCTGTCGCGTGATTCTCTGGCCTGGCTGGCCACCCTGTCCACGCATTGGGATGGGGAGCTGGAGGGCGTGCGCGTGGCGATGTGGCACGCGCGGCCGGGGTCGGACATGGAAGGGATTGAGAAGGAGACCACCGGGCCTAAGCTGCGGCATCATCTCCTGGAGCAGGCCCACGCCGATGTCCTGATAGTCGGGCACACGCACACGGAGTTCGAGCTGCTGGTCAACGTCCTCCACGCCAAGATCTTGAATCCCGGCGCCTGCTGCTCGAAGACCCACGCATTCAAGCAAGTTGGCTCGCTCGCGGTGCCCGAGGGGTTCCGCCCGGCGACGTTCGCCGTGCTGGAGCTGCCAGAGATGAGGTTCAAGGTCTTCCAGGCACTCAACGGCGAGCGTGTCTTCGGCACTGTGCCCGATCGCTCCTGCATCAGCACCAAACCATCCAAGAGGACGGGCGGCTGATGCTGCCCCATTCGACGAGGACTGAGGAAGCCCGGCCCGGGCGTGGCGAAGACAAGATCGCCACCATCCGCCTGCGCGGCAGCACCGTCTTCATCGTCGCCGACGGCGCCGGGGGCGTCGCCGGAGGGGCGGCGTGCCGGTAGGGCAGGATCATTGACTGGCCCGGGTGCCTCGCTGAGATCGATCGCGAGATGGCCCGCTCGCGAGATGGCCTCGCCGCCGTGTTGACGGTGCCTTCGCTGCGCCGTTCTTCGTATCCTGCCCTTGAATCCGATCTGACGGTTGGTCAGGGTGGGCATCAGGTTCTCGATCGCGGAGTACAGGGAGAGGATGCCCTTGCGGTGGGCATCAATGCTCGTCCCGTGATCTGCGATGCTCTTGTCGTGGGCCGCGATCTTGTGGTCCAGCTCGTCGAGCTTGGCAGCGAGTTGGCGATTCGTGGCAAGGATTTGCCGGAACGGGACGAAGGCCCGCACCGCCAGGATGCTCATTTCCACGGCCCTGGGCGAGCTCAGCACCGAGGCAACCATGAGCGCGCCGTGCTTCCGTGAAGACCCGTGACAGCTCGCCGGGGCCTTTCTCTAGGGTCGCAATTTGCGACCTTGGAGCTGCGTGCTCCTCCTTGGTCCGCACGACCGACACACTTCACCCTTGTCGACCCCACGAGAAAACTAGCCTCAGACCGGAAACTGCGGAACCTGGATTAGAGAAGCGAGCAGCGCATAAAAGCGGGCAACTACCCGATTGTGCTCACTTCGGACGCCCCACCCCGCGTTAGTTTCCTCATGAAAAGGAAGCATTTTAGTCACAGGGAAAACCGAACGCTTCCGACAAGATGGATATATGGCAACCATCTGTGCTGGAATCATTGGCTGCGAATTCCGGTCATCGTG
>PMZX01000142.1 GCA_003170035.1 Myxococcales bacterium
CGACTGGTGGCGCGCTGGCCAAACAGTTCCCCGGTACCAGCGCCGCCTGGGCAAACAGTTCAACGAACTGCGGCTGCTACACAGGCCAGCGATGTCCGGGCAACGATAGTGTCTGGGGCAAAGATGGTGTTTGGTTGGCCCTCAACTTCGCCTTGCCTGATGCCCACAACTACCTTCCTGGGTACACCGGCTCTGGTTCAGGCACGACAGCCAAGTTCACCGCCTATGCAAAGGGCGACTTGGACTGCGACTCCACCCTGGCCCAGTTCTCGCGCCTGGGCCAGATCAACTCGAACGGCGACGTGACCGGCAGCTACCAGCCGTACATCGTCAACGAACTAGAATAGACAACCTCGCGGCCCTAGCGGTCGAGCAAGCCCCGGACGGGAGTCCCCCGCCGGGGCTTTTTGCTGTGTGCTACGTACTCTACACAGCCGGGCCGTCGCCGCGCGCGAGCAGAGTATCCCTGGCCAGGCGTGGGTCGTGCTCGGCATGATCCAAATTGTAGTGCAGGCCGCGGCTCTCAGGCCGCCGCCGCGCACTCTGGATGATTAGCTCGGCCACGAGTGCGATGTTGCGCAACTCGAGCAGATCGCGGTTTACCAGGAAATTCCAGTAGTATTCGCGGATCTCCTCGCGGATGAGCTGCATCCGCCGCGCCGCACGCTCCAGCCGCTTGTCCGAGCGAACGATTCCCACGTAGTTCCACATCAGGCGGCGGATCTCGTCCCAGGTGTGGCTGACCACGACGGCCTCGTCCGCCACGGTGGCATCGCCTGGATACCAGGTCGCCACCTGCTGCGGCCTATCCAGCGTGGCGTCACGGACGTCTTCTGCGGCGCGGGCAGCGTAGACCAGGGCTTCGAGAAGTGAGTTTGAGGCCAAGCGGCAGGCGCCATGCAGGCCGGTCATAGAGGCCTCGCCGATGGCGTAGAGGTTGCGGACATTGGTGCGTCCGTTGGCGTCCACCAGGATACCGCCGCAGCTGTAATGCGCGGCCGGCACCACGGGCATAGGCATAGTGCGCATGTCGATGCCTAGCCCCAGGCAGCGCCGGTGAATGTTGGGAAAGCGCTCGACCAAGAACTGCGCCGGCAGGTGGGTCATGTCGAGCACGACACAGTCGTCACCGGTGCGCTTCATCTCTGCGTCGATGGCACGCGACACTACGTCGCGTGGGGCGAGATCCTTCATCTCGTGGTAGCGGGCCATGAAAGGCGTGCCATCAAGCAACCGCAGGATGCCTCCCTCACCCCGGAGAGCTTCGCTGATGAGAAAGGACTTGGCTGCCGGGTGGAACAGGCAGGTGGGATGGAACTGGAAGAACTCCATGTTGGCCACCCGCGCGCCCACCCGGTACGCCATGGCCACGCCGTCACCCGTGGCCACGTCGGGATTCGAGGTGTACAGGTACACCTTGCCTGCTCCTCCAGTCGCCACGACCACAGCGCGTGCCAGCATGGTCCGGATGGCGCCGGTATTCTGGTCATAGACGTAGGCGCCGAAGACGGCGTTGGGTCCGCCGTATTTGGCGGTGGTCAGCAGATCGACCGCCATCGAATCGGGCAGGAGCGTGATCCGGTCGCCACGCTCTCTCACGCGTTCAAGCAGGGCGTCGTGGATCGCGGCGCCGGTCATGTCCCGGGCATGGACGACGCGGCGGGCGCTGTGACCGCCTTCCCGGGCAAGCTGGAACTGGCCATCGGGCTCGCGGTCGAACGCAACTCCCAGCTGGTTGGCCAGGTGAAGAATATGCTGGGGCCCTTGCCGGACGCACATGTCCACCACGTCGGTGTTGCACAGGCCATCGCCCACGCGCAGCGTGTCCTCTATGTGCTTCTCGGGCGTGTCACCCGCGCCCAGCACCGCGGCCACCCCGCCCTGAGCCTCGTGGGTGTTGGCGTCGGTGAGGCCGCGCTTGGACACGACCAGTACGCGGCCGTGCTCGGAGGCACGCAGGGCGAAGTAGAGGCCGGCCAGTCCGGAGCCAAGAACCAGGTAGTCTGCTTCCACGATAGAGCCAATCTACCAGACCTACAGGTCCTGAGATATGCGCGAGACATCCGACGGAGAGACACTGCTTAGAAGGGGCGACGAGCGGCGGCCTGTGTTACGATCAACCTGTTATGTCCGGCCGTTCTTGTCTCGCGCTGCTTCTCCTGCTTGCACTGCCGGCGTCTGGGCACGCCACGGTCTGGCAGCGGCAGCGGGTGGACGGCACCATGGAATTCACCAACGCTCCCACCGCGGGTCCGAAATGGCGGGCAGTTCCCGAGTCCGAGACCAGACGCACGGTCACGAAAGAGCACGAGCATGCGCAAGCGGCTGCAAGACTCGACAGCATGGTGTGGACTCGCGAGCGCGCCGACGGGGTGGTCGAGTTTACCAACCTGCCCCCGGTCGGCAGTCGGTGGAAGGTGCTGTTTCGCATCGGGCCGGGCAAGGCCTCGGCCATGCGGGGCGACTCGGACCTGGTCCCCCCGCGTGACTATTCCCTGGCGCGCTACCAGCGCTTCGACGACCACATCCGCGATCAGCAGGCCTACTTTGCCATTCCGCAGGCCCTTATCCGGGCCGTCATCAAGACCGAGTCAGACTATGACCCAAACGTAGTGTCCAGTGCGGGGGCTCTTGGGCTGATGCAGCTCATGCCGGCCACGGCGCGGGCCATGGGTGTGACCAACGTCTGGGATCCGCGCCAGAACATCATGGGTGGTGCGCGCTACCTGCAGACACTGGCCAAACGCTTCTGCAGGACACCCACCGTCGGACGGGGCGACGCTGGTGGCGGCGCCTTCGTGTGCTCGTTTGACGAGAAGATCAAAGTGCTCGCCGGGTACCATGCCGGGCCTGGCGCCGTCGAGAAATATGGGGGACTGCCCCCCTATGAAACTACGCGGACCTATGTGACCACCGTGCTACAGCGGTACGAGGAGTATCGCCGTCGCGAGGCTGCATTGTCGGCGTGGGTGGGAGCCGCGCCGGTGGCGCTGCGATGATCCGTGTCTGCTAACATCGACCTTCCCGAAGAGTCCCTGTCCGTGCCGGCTGTTTCCGGATCGGCGGCCCGACATGAGGACAAGGCGCTGCGGGAGCAGCTCCATCGCACCAGCGAACTGGTCGCGGCGCAGCGCTTGCCCGAGGCAGAGTTGGAGCTGCTGCGCGCGCAGGCGGAGTCGCCCCACGATCTGCGCGTACTGAAGTTGCTGGCGCTGGTGCGTTTCAAGCTGGGGCGTCTTTCCGAGGCGCGCCAGATCTACCGGGAAGCTGCGCAGATCGCTCCCGAAGACGCGGCCATTCGCCTCAACCTGGGGCTCATCGCCCTCAAGCTGGACTGGTTCGACGAGGCTGTGGCCGAGTTGGAAACCACCGTGCGCCTGCGTCCCGAGGATCGGCGCGCATGGAGCTATCTCGGGTATGCGTGCGCGCGCACAGGTGCGCGCGCGCAAGCCGCGGCTGCCTTCCGCCGTGCCGGCCAGCACGAGCTGGCAGCGGAGATGGAGCGGGTGGCGACCACGTCTTCTTCTTCATCGGAGGAAGACGGGAATGCCATGGTCCCGCCTGACCGCGCGCGTGTCACCGAAATGGGTCCGGCCACTCCCAGGCCGGAACTGCGCACGCAGATTCTCGATGCAGTCGTGCCGGCGCAGCCGAGCCCGGCGCCTGGGTCAGGCGAGATTGTGTCGCTCTCAGCCTTTGCCATGGCCCGCATGCTGGCGCCGGCGCCCGAACCGGCGCCTCTGGCCTGGCTCGGGCATGGTGTTCTGCGTTTCGCTGCCGCCAGCGAGAGCTATGTCCGCGAGTCGGCCCTGCTTGCGGCGCTCGGTGGGGTTGAGATGCTGCCCGCCCGACGGCGAATGCGCGGACAGCTTTTGGATGAAACACTGACCTCGCAGGAAGGGCGATTTCTTCGTCTGGTTGGTAACGGCGACCTGTGGCTCTCGCCATGGCGTCCCGGCTGTGCACTCCTCGCCCTGTCGCTGGACCGGGATGTGCTCTACCTGCGCGATGAACACGTGGTGGCCTGGGGCGACGAACTGGTGTGGGAGTGGGGTCGCGTTCCGGGCGGTGGGCCAGCCTTGCTGCAATTTCGCGGCACCGGTAGGGTGGTCGTGAGTACAGCACATGACGAGCTGGTGGCTGTGCGCCTGAGCGAGGGGGATTCGCTGGCCGTGTTGGGGTGGCGGCTGCTCGGCTGGGTGGGACGCGTGGTTGCGCAGAGCATGGCCGAGCAGCAAGGCGAGGCCGGCGACGCCTATGTCACCTGCGCCGGCGTCGGGGTAGTATTGCTGTCCAAACATGGCGAATCTGCGCGGCCAAATCACGGATCTACCCAACGTCGTGACGATGGTGCGGGTGCTGATCGTCCCGGGGGTTCTGTACTTCATCGATAACTTCAGCCCGGTCCGCAGTTTCATCGCGGCTCTCCTCTACCTGGTCGCCTCGGCTGGCGATGGCCTCGATGGTTACCTGGCCCGTAGCCGAGGTCAGGTCAGTGTCCTGGGCAAGTTCCTCGATCCCCTGGCCGACAAACTCATGGTCACGGCCGTGCTGGTCTTTCTGGTGGCGATGGGCCGCGCGGCGGCCTGGGTCGTCGTGGTGCTGGTCGCGCGCGACTTCTGCATCACCGGTTTGCGCAGCATAGCGTCCAGCGAAGGCATGGTGATCGCGGCCAGCCCGGGTGGGAAGATCAAGACCGCGCTGCAACTGGTGGCCATCAGCATGCTTCTCATACGCTTCAGCTATCCCGTGCTCGGGCTTGGCGTTTCAGTCGACTATCAGGTCGCGGGCACGATGTTGCTGTACATCTCGCTGGGGGTTTCGTTGGCGTCCGGGGTCGAGTATGTGTGGGCCTTCACCAAAGCGGTGGAGGCGGTCAGGCGGGAATCGGTCTAGCAAGCGTCGAACCGGCCGTGTGAATCACGCGAAGCCGGCTGGGGCCTTTGGCTTCCGATTACGGCTGGGCCTGCGTGTGACGGAGGCCGACCAGCAGCTCTCGCGCCGGTTTGAACGAAGGTTCACGCGCCAGACACTGCTGCAACGCACGCGTCGCGCCGATCGCGTCGCCCCGAGCCGCAAGGGCCACCGCCAGGTTGTAGCGGTGGCGGGCATTGTCGGGTTCCAACTCCACGGCCCGCCGCGCCGGCCCTTCCGCCTCGGCCGCGCGTCCCAGGTTTTCCAGACAACCGGCCACGTTGTGCCAGCCGCGAGCATAGTCGGGGGCCAAGCGTGTGGCGGCAAGAAAGATTGGCAGGGCTTCGCCGCATCCGCGCCGTCGCAGGACTGCGTAGCCGTAGTGGTAGTGGGCGATTCCGTTGTCGGGGTCGCGCAAGAGATCAGCTCGATAAAGGGACAAATCCGAGCGCCAGTTGGCGGCAGCAGACGACGTGGGCAGAACCAGCAGTGCAGGCAGCAGCGCCCCAGCCGCCAGCCACAGTCGCGGCAAGCGTCCGCGGGAGGCCAGGGGTGCCAGCAGTCCCACGGCAGCCACGGTCAGTCCGCCCAGAGGAGAATAGGCGTAGCGGTTGCCGTAGAAGCCGATCCTGGGAACCGCCGCCACAAAGGGGACGAGTGAAAGGCAGAACCACGACATGCCGAACAAGGGCAGCGCGAAGCGCGCCGGCTCTCGCCACCACGCCCGCGCAAGAACAGTCCCCGCCGCGAGCAGAATGACCAGGACGCCCATTGCCGCCCAGGGACCGAGGGGAATAAATCGGTCCAGCGTGGCGGAGTTTCCAAATGACACAAGCTGGAACCCATAGTGCCAGACGATGGTGGCGTAGCAGATGAACTGTCGCGTGAATCCGCGCGACAGTTCGTCACTGCCCAAGCGAATGCCGAGGTGGGCGCGCCAAAGAAGGGCCGCCGCAAGGCCAGCGGACGGCAGCAGCAAGATGAGCCAACGGCGTAATCCCGAAAGGCCGTTGCTTCGGCCACGCATCACCACCACGGTGTGGACCAGCAGCAAGACCGGAACCACCAGGAACTGTTCCTTGCACAGAAAGGCCATGGTCGCGGCCAAGCCGGCCAGGCTGGATCTCAACCAGATTCCGCGCCCCTCGACAGGCCAAAGCAGCATCGCTGTAAGTGTGAACGCCATGCCCAGGATATCGTGTCGGCCGGTGACCCACATGACCGGCTCGGTGACACTGGGGTGTACGAGAAAAATCGCTGCAGCGGCCAGCGCCGGCGCCCGGCCGATTCCGCGTTTGCCAAGGAAGAGCCAGAGCAGTCCCGCGCACAGCCCGTGCAGGGCCAGATTCGCCAGACGGAAACCTATCAGAGAACCGGTGTGCGCCATCCCTTGTAGCCAGAGCGAGAGCATCGGGATGGGATGATAGAGTTGTGAAGGTTTGCCGGTCACCGGCCCCCATAGGTCGTGGCGCCAAAGCACGCGCCAACCGCCGGGCTGAAAGAGGGCCTGGTTTCCCTCGACCAGGTAGACATCGTCCCACACGAACTCGCCGCGCAAGTGCGGGCCGAACGCCGCCCCCAGAAGGACGGCCGCCACGATCAGCAGAGCCGCGAGCGAGCCACCACGCCGGTCGAGCAGCCTCGCGAGCACGACAGCGCCGTGTCCTCGCTCGTCGTCCTCGTCGACCATCGCCGTCATTATAGCGCGGACGCAGTGGCTGATGCGACGGGCACGGTGCTGCGCGTGCGCGACGTCTTTCCACCCCCTCGGGGGATCACCGCGACACCGCGCTTTCTCGGCGGCGGAAGAGGACCAGCGCTAGCCCGACCAGCGCCGATGCCAGCGAGACGCCCAGGCCAGCGCTCATCCAGGGATCGGCGTACTCCAGCTCTATTCGATGCTTGCCCGGCGGCACCGCCAGCCCCGAGAGCGAGAGGTCGGTTCGATAGACACGCGTCGGGCGCCCGTCGAGGAGTGCACGCCAGCCCTCGTCCCATGTCTGGTTGATGGCCACGAATGAAAAAGCCTGTCCCTGCGCGTCCACTTCGAGACTGAAGCGCATGGGTGTGTCGCGCCGGATGCGCACCTCGGCGGGCGCGGGATGCACCGGGAAGGCCTGAAGCTCGGTGTCCTCCACGCATGCGGTACGAGGAATCTCGTCGCGCAGCCGGCGTACGGCGTCGGACCAGCCTGCATGGCCCTGCACGATCTCGACGCGGGACACGGCGAAAGCGAAGGGATTGGTCTCGCGCGCCAGCAGGGCTTCGACCAAGGGACCGCCGCCAGGACGAACCAGCCGGTCGTTCTCCCACCTGACCCCTGCGCCGAACTCGACGATGGCGGTGACACCGCGCCGTCGGAGCAGCGGCTCAATCAGACTCGGGTCGGCGTTCACCGTCAGCATGAGGGTGCGGGTGCTTTCGAACGTCCAGCGAAGCTGGGTAAAATCGAAATCGCGCTCGAGCGTCATGGCCAGGCCCCAGCGCGCCGGGATGGGCGGCTTGGCCAGGCCGCCAGAGGCCGCAAGCCGCGGGTTCCACTCGGCCATGTGGAAGATCAACTCGTTCTGACCGCGTCGGAGCAGCGGGACCAGGAATCCGGGTGGTTGGGACAGACGAGACACGGGCACCGTGGGCACGAGGGCGCGACCGGCGTCGGCGAGATCGATCGCCAGCAGCGCGCACAGTGCGAGGCCACGCTGGCTCCGGCTGAAGCGGCGGCCGATGCAGAGGAGCCCGAGCGAGGCCAGCGCCACCGCGGAAAAGCGCAGGGCATCCAGCGCGGCCATCTTTTCGAGATGCGCATCCGAGGCTCGTGTCGAGGCAATCCAAAGGCCACCCGCCAGCAAGAAGCCGAGCAACGAGAAGCCCGACAGCCAGGGTCGCAGCCGCCGCCGGACCCCGGCTCGCCCCATCACGATCCAGTCAAATCCATGGCTCCCCACCACCACCACGGGGAAGATGAAGAGCACGGAAAACCTTTCCGGGAAGCGAACACCCCAGAATCCCGGCACGTGGCGCAGCAAGGGCCAGATCACGAAATGGTCGCCCAGGGCCACGAGATACCCCAGTGCGCTCACCGCGGCCCAGCCGAGCAGGGCGCGCCGTCGCATCCGCCAGGCCGCCAGGGCCAGCAGGCTGATGAGCAGACCGGGATACAGCGAGTAGAGGAAGGGGAAGGTCTTGTCGCCGTACAGAGCGCGGCCCCAGTACCGGGTCGGATCCGCGCGGTTGACGTGACCCAGAACGTGCGGCGAGAAGAGATCGAAGAGTCGCACCGCCGGCATGGACCATTCGTTGGCCATGGCATCGGTCAGACCCAACGCGCGCACCGTCTTGCCGGCGTGATGGATTCCAGGCAGCAGCACGATGGCGCCCATGGCCACACCCAGCCCGAGCCCGAGCGCCAGCATGCACAGCGCCCGTCGCCCCGCCCGCACGCGGGGCGAGAGCACGGTGGCCAGAACGAAGAACGGCATGGCAATCAGGATCGAGGGCTCGCCCGTCAGACACTGCACGCCCAAAGCAAAGGCCAGGCCGGTGATGTTGGACAGCGACGGCGATCGCATCAGCCTCATCACGAAGGTGAGAGCGAGCGGGATGACCGACGCGCTGAAAAGCGTGGGCAGCAGATTGGTGGACGAGAGCAGGTAGCCGCCCAGACCCCAGGCCAGGGCCCCGGCCAGGGCCGCGACCCGGCTGCGCCGCAAATGGCGCAGGAACCAGAACATGCATGCCGCGCCCGCCAGCGGCGGCAGGATCACCTGCAGCCGGAAGGCCCATTCGAAGGGCAGCAGGAGAAACAGCATGGTCAGTGGATGGAAGAGTTCGTGCTCGGGGTTGGCAGCGAAGGGCTGGCCTGACCCGAAGAAGGGATTCCATAGGGGAATCGCCCCCGAGGCCCGGGTGAGCGGCGCTACCAGCCACTTGGCGGCGTAGTAGTACGAGCCGAGATCGCGGTCGGCGAACGTCTCGCCTTGGAAGAGGGCGCGCCCGAACAGGACGACCACCACGAAGAGCAGTACCAGGCTGGCGACGATCGAGAAGCGGCGGGAACTCAAACCAGCGTCCAACTCGATCACCACCGATCGCCCGGTGTTCCTGTTGGCTCCGGATTGGTGACCCGGCGACGCAGGATCCGGTAGGCGACAGCCGCGGCGGTGCCTAGTGCGAGGCTCAGGGCCTGCGCGGTCGAGAGTGCGAGAGGTTGGTTGATTGGCAGGTCGAGCCAGGCCGCCACGCGCGGCAGGGGGATCTCGAAGAGAAATCCCCGGCCGGTGTCCCCGCGCAGAACCTCGACGGTCGCGCGCAGGAGCGCATAGCCCATGACGTAGACCAGGGCGAGCGAGCCAGGAAACCGCCGACGTCGGCCCAGTACAACCAGCAAGGCGAAGAGCAACCCTTCACCTGCGGCCTCGTAGAGCTGTGTGGGCGCAAGCGCCGGGGTGAAAAGCGCGTCTGGCGCGACCAGTCGCCGGTCGACCAATTCGTGGTACGCGACGCTGGCGGGCGGGAAGTGCACACCGAGCGTAGAAACCTTGCCGTAGCAGCATCCGGCCAGAAAACAACCCACGCGTCCCAGGGCATGGCCCAGAGCCAGCGAGGGAGCGAGCAGGTCAGCCACGTTGCCGAGAGGCCAGGAACGCCGGTGTGCAAAGAGCAAGACCACGCCCCCTGCCGCGAGAGCGCCTCCGTAGAAGACCAGGCCGCCTTGCCAGATGAAGAGCGGTGCTGCGCAATCGGCGAAAACGCTCAGGGCAGGGCGGGCCGTGCCGGTTCCCGCGCACAGGCGCGCATAGCCGCTGACGTGCACGAGCACATAGAGGGCGCGCGAGCCGACGATGCCTGCCACCAGAGCCCAGAAGCTCAGGTCGAGCACGGCAGCGGCGTCGAAGCCCATCCGCCGTCCCTGGCGAAGCGCGAACAGGACGCCCACGATCGCGCCCATGGCGACAAGAAAGCCGTAGGCGTGGATGTCCAACCCATGCGACCCGAGGTGAAGGGTGAAGAGGTTCGGCCTCACGCGCGCTCCCGCGCAGGCGCCGGGTCCGCCAGCCAGCGCGAGCGCAGACCACCCAGCAGCAGGGCGATGCCACATGCGACGAGGGGCACGGACAGGATCTGAGAGGTGGACAGCCAACCGAAGAACACGCCGCGATCGTCGTCGCGAAATATCTCGACGAAGGAACGCAACACACCCTTGCTAATGAGCAGCCAGGCGAAGACCTGACCATCGATCCGTTTTCGTCGCCGCACCACCAGATACAGCAGCAGGAACATGCCGAAGTCGAGCAGGGCGAGGTAGATCTGGGTCGGGTGCACGGGCAGGACCGGGCCGCCCTCGGGGATCAGGCCGGCCGTGCGTTGCGCCTCCCACACGGTGCTGCCGGTGGGAAAGTGCACGGCCCAGGGCAGATGCGACACCTTGCCGTAGCAGCAGCCGTTGAGAAAGCAGCCCACGCGGGTCAGCGCCAAACCGAAGGCGATCCAGGGCGCGGCCAGATCCGCCACCACCCAGCGACCCATGCGATGCTTGCGCGCGTAGAGGATGCCGAAGAGCGCGGCGAAGACGAACCCGCCGTAATAGGCAAGGCCGCCCCGCCACACCTTGAACACGGCAAGACAGTCACGCGGCGGGTGGCAGGTGTGGGTGGCCAGGCTGCAGACGTAGTCCCAGCCGCACTCCGAGCTGGCGCTGCACTGGGCGACCTTGGCCTCGGTGGCGGCGACCTTGAAGTTGTCCACGCACAAGTTTACGTAGTCGTGGAAATGGCCGTCGGCGAGGATGTGCTGGACGCGCGCTCCGATCACCGCCCACAGGATGAGACCGAGCCAGAGATCGTAGATCCGCTCGCGGTCGAGCCCGAGCTTGCCCGCTTCTCGCCGCATCATCCACAGGCCGACCAAGAAGCTCAGCCCGAGCATGGTGAAGTAGGCGGGGAGGTCGAGCCGCCCCAGCAGCGGAAGGTCGATCCCGAAGTCGATCAGGATCGGGCGCATGGGGACTAGCGGCCGCCGCGCGCCCGTTCGGGCGGCGAGTCGGCCGCGCGGCGCCGGTCGAACATCATGTCGAGCGCCATCAGACACACGCCCACTACCAGGGCCGCGTCTGCGACATTGAAGGCAGGCCATTCGTGGCCATGGTAGTGCCACACGATGAAGTCGCTCACCCGGCCGACCGCGATACGGTCGATGAGGTTGCCCACCGCGCCCCCAGCGACCAGGCCGAGCGCCAGGTGCAGCCTGCTCTGGCCAGGATCCGTACGGCGCAGGTACTGGAAGACCAGGGCGAGCGCTGCTAGAGCCACCAGGGTCAGTAGAACGCGGCCGCCCGGCATCTTCTGGAGCATCCCGAACGCCACGCCGGTGTTCTCCGAGTAGCGCAGGTCGAAGCAGCCATCGACGACTACGACACTTCGCCACGAGTCGAGAGGCTTGAGGTGGGTACGGGCCAGCACCTTGGTCCACTGGTCGAGAAAGATCGATAGTGCGGCCGTGACCGTGAACAGGATGTTGCGGGTTCTGGTGGAGCTCATCGTGGCTCCAGCAAGCTGACCACGGCGGCGCAGCGAACGCAAAGGTTAGGCTCCGCAGCGAACCCAGAGGCCGACCCGGTGCGCCGCCAGCAGCGCGGGCATTCCGGACCGCTGGCCTCGCTGACCGTGATCTCGGTCGCACCCGCTGCATTGTCGGCCGCGAGCTCCAGTTGCGACACCACGGTCAACTCGAGAAGGTTCCCGAGATCGCGCTGCCAGAGATCTCGCTCGGCCGCGGTCGGCCGCACAGTGACCTTGGCCTCCAAAGACTTGTGGCCCGCGGCACGGAAAGGCTCGACCTTGGCCAGGATGCTCTCGCGCAGGGGCCGGATGTCGTCCTGCCAGCGCCGGAGCGCATCCCCCATGGCCGTCGGATCCTTGCGGATCTGGCCGTGCACGTCGAAAGCCTCGCTCGTCTGTCGCAAGAGCTCGTCGGCCACGTCCTGCGCCGAGAAGCACATAATAGGAGCCATCCAGGTGGCGATGGTGCGCACCATCTCGTGAAAGACGGTCTGTACGCTGCGCCGGCTGGCCGACCCAGGTGCGTCGCAGTACAGGATGTCCTTGACCGGATCCAGATACTCGGCCGACACCGTGACCACATAGTCCACCAGCCGGCGGACCACGTCGTGGAAGACGTAGTTGCCGTAGTCGACGAAGACTTGCCGGTCGCGGTCGCGCAGCACTCCCAGGGCCAGACGATCCAGCTCGCGCAACTTGTCGTCGGGCAGAAGGTCGCGCGAGGGCGCGAAGTCATACAGGTTGGAAAGAAGGTAGCGGCAGGTGTTGCGGATCTTGCGGTACGACTCGCCCAGCTGGTCCAGGATGGTCTTGCTGAACACCACGTCCGCTTGGTAGTCGGCGGCGGCGGCCCATAGGCGCAGAAGCTCGGCGCCGTTCTTCTCCATCCACACGCCGGGCTCGACGTAGTCGGTCTTGACGCCAGCGGCGCGCGCCTTCTCGATCTCGGACTTGGAATACACCTTGCCGCGCTCGTCCAGCACCCAGCCATGGGTGAGCACCGCTTTGTAGGGCGCGCTGCCACGCGCAGCTACCGCAGCCAGCAGCGACGAATGGAACCAGCCTCGGTGCTGGTCCGCGCCTTCGAGATAGAGATCGACCTTCTCGCCTCTGGGCACCAGCACACCGTCGGCCACGGCCGCCCATGACACGCCCGACTCGAACCAGACGTCGACGATGTCCTCGCCCTTGTCGAGATCGGTGCCTTGGCACCTTGGGCAGTGCGTGCCGGCCGGGGCCAGCTCGCTGGTAGGCCTGCTGAACCAGGCGTTGGCGCCCTCGGCCTCGAAAACCGTGGCCACGAAATCCATCGCCTCGGGCAGAAGGAAGGGCTCGTCGCAGGCCTTGCAGACATAGGCAGGGATGGGCACGCCCCACAAGCGCTGGCGCGACAGGCACCAGTCGGGCCGAACCTCGATCATGCCGCTGATGCGATCGCGGCCCCAGGTCGGGATCCACTGGGTGTGCTCGATTTCAGCCAGCGCCTTTTCGCGCAAACTGCCCGCGTCGCCCCGATCGCCCAGGCGTGCGAACCACTGGCTGGTGGCGCGGAACAGGACCGGGTGCTTGCAGCGCCAGCAATGGGGATACTGGTGTCGCACTGTCTCGCCCGGCTGGTTGAGCAGGAAGCCGGTCTCGGCCAGATGGGCGACGATCTTGGGGTTGGCCTCCAGCACGTTCTGGCCAGCCCACAGCGGCACCTCGGCGGTGTAGCGGCCGCGGCCGTCCACCGGGGCGTAGATCTCCAGGCCTTCGGCGCGACCGACGGTGTAGTCCTCGGCGCCGTGGCCCGGGGCAGTGTGTACCAGTCCAGTGCCTGCCTCCAGCGTGGCGTGTGGGGCGAAGGTCAGGCGGAAATCGCGCTCGTTGCGTGGCTCACCGACGAACGGGTGTTGGTAGCGCACGCCGCGCAGGGAGAGAAGCTTGTCGGCGGCGATCTTGATCCATTCATTCTTGGGCGGGGCAGCAAGACCGCAGGCGGCGAGGAAGGCCTCGGCCAACTCGCGCGCCACGATGAGGTACTCGCGCCGGCCGCTGCGTTCGACCGGGACACCGACATAGGCGAGTTGCGGGTTGGCCACTACGGCCAGGTTGGCGGCCAGGGTCCACGGAGTGGTGGTCCAGATGACCAGCGCGGCGGGCGCATCGTCGAACAGCCGCTCCACCGCGGGCTGGCCAGGCTGAAGCGGGAAGCGCACGTAGATCGACGGCGAGCTGTGGTCGGCGTACTCCACCTCGGCCTCGGCCAACGCCGTCTGGTGGGTGGTGCACCAATGCACCGGCCGCTTGGCCCGGTAGAGCAGGCCCTGGCGGGCAAAGGCCGCCAGGATGCGCACGATGGTCGCCTCGTAGCCTTTGGACAGCGTCAGGTAGGGGTGATCCCACTGGCCCACGCAGCCCAGGCGCCGGAAATCGGCGCGCATCACGTCGACGAACTTGAGCGCGTGGGCCTCGCACCGCTTGCGCAACTCGGCCGTGCCCAGCTTGGCGCGGCCGCCGGCCGTCTTTTCCACCTGGTGCTCGATGGGAAGACCGTGGCAATCCCAGCCGGGCACGAAGGGCGCGCTCTTGCCCATCAGAAACTGCGAGCGGACGATGATGTCCTTCAAGACCTTGTTCAGCAGAGTGCCGTAGTGAATACCCCCGGTCGCGTAGGGAGGGCCGTCGTGCAGGACGAAGGACGGAGCGCCGGCGGCCTGGCGAGCCGCCAGCAGTGTCTCGTAGTGACGTTCGTCGGCCCAGCGCTTGAGCCACAGGGGCTCGCGGCGGGCCAGGTCGGCCCGCATGGGGAATTCGGTCTTGGGGAGGCTGAGGGTGTTCTTCCAGTCCACGGGTCGGCGGATACTAGCAGAATCATGCTAGATAGGGCGCATGGCCGAGAGGGCTTCCTGGGACGAGTACTTCATGAACATCGCGCGGGTCGTCTCCTCGCGCTCAACCTGTCCGCGCAAGTCGGTGGGTGCGGTGATCGTGCGCGACAAGACCATCCTATCGACGGGCTACAACGGGTCCATCCGCGGCATGCCCCACTGCACCGAGGTGGGGCACATGATGGAGAACGGCCACTGCGTCGCTACCATCCACGCCGAGAGCAACGCGATCCTCCAGGCGGCGCGCAACGGCGTCAGGATCGACGGCGGCACCATCTACGTGACCGCCAGTCCCTGCTGGAACTGCTTCAAGGAGGTTGCTAACTCCGGCATTCGCCGGATCGTCTACGGTGAGTTCTATCGCGACGACCGCATCTTCTCGGTCGCTGCCACCCTGCGCATCGACCTGGTTCATCTGGCAGGTCCAGACCCGTCGCTCGACGCATCCGGTTCAGGAAAATCCCCGGGCTGAGACCCGTCGGCATGTCGCTTTCTGCCCACACGTCTGTGAGCCCCGCAACGCTTTTTAGGTTGACAGACCACCGAGTCCCGGCAAGCCTTATAAGAGCATGCCAAGGCCGCCCCTGACAGCCCTGCTCGGATTGAGCCTGGCCTTGGCGCATGCAGGGGCAATGCAGGCAGCGGCCGCAGCCACGCATGCAAGCGGCGCGGGAGCCAGCATAGCGTCGCAGGACGGCGGCCAGGTGGCCAAGGTTTGCACGCGGCACGTTCGCCGCGGCAAGCTGCTCGGGCGGGTGGTGTCCGACAGCGAGCTGCGCACCAGCCCGCTGCCACGGCCGTCAGGCGATATCCGCGTCTACTCGATCAACTACAAAGAGGAACTGAAGACCAACATCTACAACCCGGACGGTTCCTACAACGTCGAGGCGGCCAAAGAGATCGCCCATGTGTTTCGCTGCCGGCGCACCGGCGAGGAACACGAAATCGATCCACGCCTGCTCACCATCCTTTCCCATGTGAACGATCGCTTCGGGGGCCGACCGATTGAGTTGCTTTCGGGCTATCGTTTCCAACGAAAGATGACCAGCAACCATTTTCACGGAACCGCGGCCGACATCCGCATTGCAGGTGTGCGCGTGCGCGACCTGCGGACCTTCGTGCACAGCCTGGATTCCGGCGGCATGGGGGTTGGCTTCTACCCGCGGGTGAGGTTCATCCATGTGGACGTGCGGCCGGCTCCCAGTTTCCGCTGGATTGACAACTCCCGCTCCAACCCCGATTCCTCGGACAAGCAGCCCCCGCGCGGCTGGAAACGCAAGAAGCTGGAAAGCTGAGCGCGGGCAGACGCCTGAACCGGCGGCCGGCACCGGTCCCGGCTACCGTGATACTATTCCGCCATGTTGAACGGAACGGTTGTGACCCGTCCGGGCGGGGGAGGCATGGTGGTGGCCAGCGTGGCTTTTGTGGTGGCCACCGTCATTGCGGCCAACACCTGGGAGCGAACCAAGACGCGGCCCAAGGGGCGCACCATCGAGGTGACCGGTTCGGCCAAGAAGCGCATCGTGTCCGATCAGATCGAGTGGAGCGCGAGCCTGGAGACGCAGAACATGGATCGCACCGTGGCCTACCGCACCCTGGCTGGTCACGTGCACACGGCGCTCGCCTACTTGGCCGAGCAGGGCATCAAGAACGAAGAGGTCAGGGTGGCCTCGGCCAGTGTTCAGGAAGTGCACCAGACGGAGATCGCCGGCAGCGGTGAGGAACGCGTGCAGCGCGACGTCTTCAAGGGCTACCGCACGTCACAGACCATCACCGTGCGCTCGGGCGACGTCACCCGGGTCGAGCGCATCTCGCGCGAGATCACCCAGCTTCTGGAGCGCGGGGTTCCCATCGCCTCGTCGCACCCGCTGTACTTCTATACCAAGCTGGGCGAGTTGAAGATCGAGATGCTGGCCGCTGCTGCCAAGGACGCTCGCGTGCGCGCCACCAACATGCTGGAGGGAACCGGGGGCGCGAAACTGGGCAAGCTGCGCTTCGCCGACATGGGCGTGATCAACGTGAATCCGGCCAACTCCACCGAGACGTCCTGGGAAGGCCGCAACGACACCTCGTCGCTGGACAAGGACATCCTGACCGTCGTGCATGTGACCTTCGATCTCGACTGAGAAGACCGCCTTACTTGATCTTGTGCCTGCAGTCCCCTAACTTGGGGACCCAAGGCGTCCTGCGACGCCAGTAGTAGCTTCATGTCCCCGCGACAACTCGATCTTCTCGACGAAAACGGTGCCAGGCCCGTCCTGCCGCCGGCCAAGGGCAAGGGCGGGGGCGGACGGGGCCGGGGCAAGGGTGGCAGCGACGAGCCACCGCCGCCCGCTGACGCCAACCTGGCCGACGAGGCGCAACGCCGCTATCTCAACTACGCGNNCTCTTCGCCATGCACAACGACCTGCACCTCTACCCCGATGCCCGCTTTCGCAAGAGCGCGACCATCGTGGGCGCCGTCATCGGCAAGTACCACCCGCACGGCGATACCGCGTGCTACGACGCTATGGTGCGCATGGCGCAGGATTTTTCTCTGCGCTACCGGCTGGTGGACGGTCATGGCAACTTCGGATCGCTGGACGGCGACGCGCCCGCGGCCTACCGCTACACCGAGGCGCGCCTGGCGCCGCTTTCCACCGAACTGCTCGACGAGATCAAGCAGGGCACGGTGGATTTCCGGCCCAACTACGACGGTACCTCGCAAGAACCGATGGTGCTGCCTGCGCGCATCCCGCAGTTGCTGGCCAACGGCTGCGCCGGCATCGCGGTGGGCATGGCCACCAACATCCCGCCCCACAACCTG
>PMZX01000228.1:0-3813 GCA_003170035.1 Myxococcales bacterium
CTGCTGGTGGGTACGGCCAAGACGGGCCTCAAGGATGCAAGCGGCTGGGAGCGAAATGAGTTTGCCCTGGCCCAGCTCAACGCTGACGGCACGTTCGATCCTACGTTTGGAACCGCGGGGAAGACCCATGTGCCGCTCACCACGCGCAGCCTGATCAGTTGCAACGCGGCCACCATGCAGAAGGATGGCAAGATCCTGGTGGGCGGCCATGGATGGGGCACCACAACCGGTGCGGACTATGTTCTGGCCCGCTTCACAGCCAATGGCGTGCTCGACACGGCATTCGGAACTGCGGGTTTCGTAACCACCAATTTCCAGTTGAATGCCGACGACCCGGGCGAGAACGACACGCTGCTGGCCCTGGCCGCGGCGGACGACGGCACCATTGTCGCTGCCGGTGAGATGCTGTTGAATGTCCCCTACATCAATGGGCGCGCGTCCTTTGCTCGCTATCTTGCCAACGGCGCGCTCGATTCCACTTTCGGTGTATCGGGCACCGCGGCCATTGACCTCGCGGCGGCCGCGCCTGGCGGACAATCCCTGTTCGACGTCAAGTCCCTGGTGCTATCCGCTGACGGAAGTATCCTGGCGGGATTGACTGCGATCTCCAGCTTTGGCCGCAACGACCTGGGCATCGCGCAGCTCACATCCAAGGGCATGCTCGACACCACCTTTGCCACGGCGGGCGTGCTGTGGGAAAGCAGGCCGGGCGCGCACAACGATCAGTACCTGCAACAAATCGAAAGGAACGCGGATGGCAGCCTAGTCATGCTGGGCCACGACTACTGGAGCTGGTTCCTGTCCCGCTATTCCGCGGCTGGTGCGGTTGACACGACCTTCGGTACCGCCGGGCAAGTCGTCGCTGACTTCTCAGCAAGCTGGGACCTGCCCGCCGGGATCTTGCACCCCGCCGACGGCACGCTGCTGGTGCCCTTCAGTGCCAATGCCGCCGAAGGCCTCAGTGTCTCGGGCAATTTCGGTCTTGCACGCCACGTGGCGGCCACGGGCAAGGTGGACGATGGCTTTGGCAAGCCCACGTGGAAGTGGACCCAGGGCACGACCGTGCAAGGCAGCCGCGTGCTGGCCGGCGCCACCCTGGCAAGTGGCGCGGTTGTCCTGGGCGGCTTTCTCGAGGTCACCGGGGGCGGCGATCGCGACTTCGCCGTAATGAAACTGGTGAAGAGCCCAGGGTTCTGACCGAAGCAGCCTGGCTCGCGTCGTCGCAGCCGCGTCATCAGGAGGCAGACGCCGCGGTGCTGCGCGTGCTCGGGCGCTAGCAAGAGCCGAAATCTGCGCTCCTGTGCACTGTATGGATCGAACAGGAGAGACCATGTCCCCAACGCACACGACGAAGAATTGGTTGCGAGCAGGCAGGACGATGGCACCGCTGATGGCCGTGCTCCTGGCCTTGGGCTGCGGAAACTCGGGCAAGACCGACGGCGGCACAGGCGGAAGTCCGAGCAGGGGCGGGAGCACCGGCCCCGGAGGCGCGACCTCATCGGTCGGCGGGAACACCGGGGGATCTTCCACGGTCGGTGGTGCGACGGCCACGGGCGGCGTTCCGTCCAGCGGCGGGACTTCGACAGCGGGCGGTGGGCTCGCGACAGGAGGCGCTGCCACCACCGGCGGGACTCCAGCTACTGGCGGCGCAATCCCGGCCACGGGCGGCAGCTCGTCCGCGAGTGGAGGTTCCTCGCCCCGATCGGGTGGCAGTTCCTCTGCCACGGGCGGCGTTTCGGTCACCGGCGGCGTGGGCGGAACATCGTCACGCGCGGGTGGCGGCTCGGCGGGAACCAGCGGCACCGGCACAGGCGGGAGAGGCAGTGGTGGTGCTGCGACCGGCGGCGTGGGCGGTATTGCGACTGGCGGCGCCGGTGGCGCTGCGACTGGCGGCACCGGCGGTGCCAAGACTGGGGGCGCGGGCGGTACTGCGACTGGGGGCGCGGGCGGTACTGGGACCGGCGGCAGCGCCGCGGGCGGCGTCGGCGGACCGTATACGCCGACCTGTCCGACCGGGGGCACCTACGCCTATCCATTCCGAAATCCTTGTCTTTCGCTCGAGGAGCGCGTGACCAATCTCTTGAGCCTGCTGACCGATGCAGAAAAGCTTACGTGGCTCGACCAGCGCCAGCCCGCGGTTAGCCGGTTGGGAATCACACAATCCTTCACCACCTATACCGAAGGCATCCACGGGCTGGGCTGGGCCGCCAGCGAGCCGGCCATTCTGTCGACGCAGTTCCCGCAGGCTTCGGGGTTGGGCGAGACCTGGGATACCGACGTGCTCACCCAGGCATTTGCCCAGGTGGGAAACGAGGCCCGCGTCTACTTCAAGAAATACAACGGGACGCACTCCAGCCTGGCCCTCCGCGCACCCGTGGTGGACCTGACGCGAGATCCCCGGGCCGGCCGCGCCGAGGAAAGCCTGGGCGAGGACCCGTACCTGGTTGGGGAGCTGGCCAAGGCTCTTGTCCGCGGCCTACAGGGTAGCAACCCGCTTGCCCTGCAAGCCGCCGCGACCATGAAGCACTTCTTTGTCTACAATCAGGAGCAAGGCCGCGGCAGCCTCAACGTGGTAGTGGATGACCGGAACCTGCGCGAGTACTACCTGGTTCCTTTCTACGAGACCATCGTGAACGCCCACGGACAATCGTTCATGACGTCGTACAACGCCGTCAACGGGGTCCCGGCCACGTGCTCGCCGATGATCAAGAGTGTCGTGATCGGAGAATGGGGATTCGACGGGATGGTCTGCACCGATGCGGGTGCCATGCAGGCGACCTACCAGAGCTACAAGTACTTCCCCAGCATGGAAGCTGCGGCCGCGGGCGTCGTCAAGGCTGGCAACGGCGTCATGCTCTCGGGGGACGCCACAGCCATGCAGCAGGCCTACACCGACGGATTGCTCACCACCGCCGACATGGACGCCGCCCTGCGCGGCGACCTGCGGATGCGCTTTCGTCTGGGTGAGTTCGATCCGTCGGCACAGATGCCCTTCTCGACGGTCGACGGAAACTCTACCCCCTGGACCAGCGACAGCGCCAAGGCGCTGGCGCGCCTGGTGACTCAGAAGTCCATTGTGCTGTTGAAGAACGACGGAAACCTGCTGCCTCTGAACAAGTCCACCGTGAAATCCTTGGCAGTGATCGGTCCCAATGCCGACGTGGATATCTCCGACTGGTACGGTGGCAAACCGCCCTACACAGTTACTGCGCGGGCTGGAATCACGGCCGCGGTGGGCACCGGCGTGAACGTGCAGTATGCCCTGGACAATACCGGTGGCGCGGCGGTGAACATCGCGACCGGCGCGGACGCGGCCATCGTGGTGGTCGGGAACAACCCAACCTGCGGCACCACGACCTTTGGTAGCTGCCCGGGTGGCTATGACAGCAAGGAAGCCGTGGACCGCACTTACATCGATCTCAAGCCCGAACAGTTGACGCTGATCCAGGCGGTGTTCGCAGCGAATCCGAAGACGATCGTGGTGGATATGTCGAGCTTCTCGCAGGCCATCACCTGGGTGCAGACCAACATTCCGGCCATCGTCCACCTCACCCACTCCAGCCAGGAACTGGGCAACGCTTTGGCCGACGTGCTCTTCGGCGACTACAACCCGGGCGGCCGGACCACGGTGACCTGGTACAAGGCCCTGACCGACATACCCGCCAAGAACGACTACGACATTCGCAAGGGCCGGACGTACATGTACTTCCAGGGCACGCCGCTCTATCCGTTCGGATTCGGGTTGAGCTACACGACCTTCACGTATTCTGCCCTGCGACTGAGTGCCGCAACCCTGGCGCAAGGCGGTTCGGT
>PMZX01000228.1:3843-16833 GCA_003170035.1 Myxococcales bacterium
CTCACCTACGGCCAGCTCGGTTACTGGGATGCGACCTCGAGCAGTTTCAAGGTCCAGCCCGGCACGGTGCACCTGATGGTCGGTGGCTCGTCGGTCGACAAGCGCTCCGAGGCGGACATCACTGTACAGTAGCGGCTCTCAGATTCCGGACGCCTCGCCGGGGCCGTTTTCANNAACAGCGTCATGATGAGCGGCCCGTAGAGAAGTCCAGGCGCGCCGAAGCCGAGAATGCCGCCCAGCAGGCTGAGGAAAACCAGCAGGCTGTTCATGCGCATGGTGGAGCCCATCAGGCGCGGCTTGAGGCCGTATTCAAACAGGAACGACTGTCCCATACAGAAGAGGAAGAAGCCCACCGCCACCATGTGCCGGCCGGCGAACCACAAGTAGAAAGTCGCGGGCACCACCACCGCGGCCACGCCCACCAGAGGGAGGAAGGCCGCAACCGCCATCACCAGGCCCCACAACACCGGCGATGGCAGTCCGACCAGGGCCCAGGCAATGCCCGCCACCAGACCCTGCAATGAGCTGCCAATGCCATTGCCGATCAGAATGGCGCGTCCCACCTCGCCGAGCTTGTTGATGAAGAGCTGGTCCTCGTCGCCGGCCAGGGGCGACAGGCGAAACAGGAAGCCGCGCAGTTTCTCCCCCTGCATGAGCAAGTAGAAGATCGAGAACAGCGTGATGACTCCGTGGAGCGTGAACTGCAACACACCGGACACGAGCGAGTTGGCGCGCTTGTACAGGCCCTGGCTCAGAGCCCGGGCCGCCTCGACCACGGCATCCCCGACCGCCTCGGGCGAGATGGGCAAGCCAGTGCGCTGGGCGAAATTCGTGAGCGCATGCGCCACGCGGCCATTCTCGCTGGTCCAGTCGTTGAGCGTGACATAGGCCTCGGGTCCACCCCAGGTCACGGCCGCGTGCCGGATGTCAGCCAGCAGGGCCGAGCCCACCAGCGCCACCGGGATGGCCACCACCACCACCACGATGGCCACGGTGAGGCCCGATGCCAGAACCGGCCGATTGCCCAGCGCGCGCAGCAGCCGCTCGTAGTGGCGCGAAAGAAGCAGCACAGCCACCAGGGCGATCACCATGTCGCCGAGGAATGGCAGAAGGACGTACCCCACCGCGATCAAGGCAGCGCCGAAGATGATCAGGAAGAAGTACGGGGCAATCGCCTCGTTGCCGTAGCGGGGGCCGCTGCGAGACGGGCGTGGGACAGGGCCGGAATCGGGCGAACCGCTCGGGGGCCCGGAAGGGGACTCAGGTTCAGTCATCTCTCAATCCGAGGAAAGCATAACCCAGCACGGTCCGGCTTGCCCAGCGCGCCGGGCCGGTCAGAGGTTCGTGCAGATGCCCACCACGCTGCCGCAGGCCTGGCAAACCCCGCCCGAGCACGGATTAATCACCCACTGGACGCAGGTCTGGCCGGCGGGACAAGGATTGCTGGCCGTGCATCCGACCCCAGCGCTATCGTGGCAGATAGCCGCGGGCAGTGGCAGGGTTCCGAAGTAATTGCAACCGGGCTCGATCCAGCGGCAGGTGGCGCTGGCGCCGCACGAGGTGGCATCGGAGTATTGGCTGCAGGGCAGGTTCGGGTCCGGCGCGCAGGTGCAGGTCTGACAGCCGCTGGCATCCAGCAAATAGCCGAAGGAACATGCCTTGCACTTGATCGCTGGACACACGGTCGGCGCTGGGTTGCAGGCGCAGGTGGGACAGCCGTTCGCGTCCAGCACGTTTCCATAGGCACAGTAGATGAGGCACACAGGGGGGCAGACCACTCTTGCATCAATCATGAGGGACGAGTCAGGAGCGGCTCGCGTTTCCGACGCCAGTGCATCCTTGGCTCCAGCGTCGCTGGCCCCGTCGCCCCTCCCGCTGCCATCTGATATCGGAACGTCAACTGCCGCATCGACGACGCCGGTGTTACCGCCCCTGGCGCCACCTGATCCGACGGTTCCACCTGACCCGGCGCCGCCCGTGCCCTTTGTCCCAGCCGCGCCGCCCGCGTCCACGGACCCGGCCGTCCCGCCCGTACCCGGTGAGCTGGTTGTGCCAGCCGTGCCCTTTGTCCCGGCCGTGCCCACTGGTTGCACACCTCCGCCAGCCCCGGCCGTGCCGACCGGTTGGACCCCTCCGCCCGTCCCGGCCGTGCCCACTGGCTGGACACTCCCACCTATCCCGGCGGTGCCGCCCGTGGCCTTTGTCCCAGCCACGCCGCCTGACTGGACAACTCCACCTGTCCCAGCCGTGCCACCGCGGGAGGAAACGGAGCCAGCCTGACCACCCCGACCAGCCGCAGCGTCGGACAGCCCAGCATCTGCCTTGTCCGGCGGAAGGCCCCGGTTGTCCATGCATCCAGCCGCAACCACGCCGGCCATGACAATCACCACAATCCCGATTGATGTGCTATATGGATGCCGTCTCATGCACAATCCTCCAAGGAATTCGTGTACCGCTCTGCGCGGCGCGATCTTCCCCCTGCAACTTGTGCGTTCCGTTGAAGATATCACATTCGAACCTCTGGAAACCGAAGTAGCGGCGCCCTCCCGAAGGGCGACCGCAGGTCGCCCCTACCCTTTTGGGGGCGTACTTGACCCCAGAGGGCCGGACCTATAGATAAGTCGCACCCGGGCCCCCGGACCACCAAGTGTTACCGCAAGAGGAATTCATGGGCTTCCAATTCGGCGCAGTGTTCGCGTTCGCAGTGGTCGCGGTGCTCTTCGCCCTGACGGCCTTGCTGATAGGCGCCATCATCCGGCCGCGCTTCCCCAACGCGGACAAGGTCTCCATATATGAATGTGGCGAGCGACCCGTGGGCGCGGCCTGGTACAACTTCAATCCGCGCTTCTATTTGATCGCGTTGGCCTTCGTCATCTTCGAGGTCGACATCGCGCTTACTTTTCCGGTGGTGGTGGTCTACGCGGAGTGGACCAAGAAAGGCAACGGCTGGGTTGCTCTGACCGAACTGGTCCTGTTCACGGTCATCCTGCTCATCGGTCTGGTGTGGGCCTGGGGCCATGGCGATCTCGAATGGGTGAAGAAGTTGTCTGCCGCTGAAAAGCCACTGGGCAGCGAGACAAGCACGAACCGCTCCGCAGCCGGCTAGGAAGCACTGATGGCAATCACAAGAATCGTTCAGTCAGGCCCGGGTGCCGGCGTCCTGCTCACCAACACCAACCGTTTCGACGATCTGGTCAACCTGGCGCGCAAGAATTCCATCCACTACCTGCTCTTCGGGCTCGCCTGCTGTGGCATCGAACTGATGCAGACCGGGGGTCCGCGCGCAGATCTGGACCGCTTCGCTGCCGTGTTCCGGGCCAGCCCGCGCCAGGCTGATCTGATGATCGTCGCCGGCACGCTCAGCTACAAGATGGCCGAGCGAACCAAGCTGCTCTACGACCAGATGGCCGAGCCCAAGTACGTGCTGGCCATGGGGTCGTGCGCGAACTGCGGTGGGCTCTTCCAGTGCAGCTACGCGGTGGTCAAGGGCGTGGACAAGGTCATTCCGGTGGATGTCTACGTGCCTGGCTGTCCGCCCCGGCCCGAGGCGCTGACCGAGGGCCTGATGCGCATCCAGGACATCATCATGAGCGAGCGCTGGTGGCGCGAGAAACGCCGGCCGCAGACCGGGGCCACGTAGCATGAACGCGCAGGAGATCCACGCCAGGCTCAAGACCCAGTTCGGCGACGCCGTGGGCGAGCTNNGAAATTTGTCAATTTGCCCAAGCCGAGGCGGGGCTGGATTTTGACTATTGCGAGGACGTCACCGGCATCGACTGGCCGGCGCGCAAGCTCATCGAGGTCGTGTACCACCTGTTCTCGCTGCAGCACCGGCACCAGATCGTGCTCAAAGTCGAGGTTGATCGCGCCCAGCCTTCGGTGCCATCGGTGCAGGGCGTGTGGAAGGCAGCCAACTGGTTGGAACGCGAGGTCTACGACATGCTGGGCGTGGATTTCGTCGGCCACCCGGACATGCGGCGAATCCTGCTGCCCGACGACTGGGTCGGCCATCCTCTGCGCAAGGACTACCAGGAAGCGGGCGGGTATCACGGGGTGACCAACACGCGGCCCGACCCGCTGGTGAAGCTGGGCCAGAAGGTCGAGGAAGAGCGCAAGGCGATTGCGGCTGCGGCACCGCCACCGGTTCCGGCCACGACCACGGCCACGGCGCCGGTTCCGGCGCCAGCTCCGGCCACGGTTCCGGTTCCGGTTCCGGCACCGGCTACGGCACCGGCTCCGGCTCCGGCTCCGGCCAAGAAGGAGGAGCCCAGTGGCTGAGCCAGTCGAACGACGAATCCTTCGTCGCACGACCCCGTCGGACGAAGAGATCGTCATCAACTTCGGGCCGCAGCACCCGTCGACCCACGGGGTGATCGACTTCGTCACGCAAACCAATGGCGAGATCATCCGCCGTTCGATCCCCGACATCGGGTACCTGCACCGCGGACTGGAAAAGATCGGCGAGACAGTCGGCTACCCAGGCTACATGCCGTTCACCGACCGCATCGACTACCTGGCAGCCATGCTGGCCAATGAGGGCTACGCCATGGCGGTGGAAAGGCTGCTCAAAGTCGAGCTTCCCCCGCGCGCCAAGTATCTGCGCGCGATCGCGGGCGAGCTGTGCCGCATTTCCAACCACTGGGTGGCGGTCGGTACCATGGCGTCGGACATCGGCGCGTCCACGCCGCTGACCCACGCCCTGCGCGAGCGCGAGGCCATCAACGACCTCCTGGAAGAGCTGTGCGGGGCGCGCCTGACCTTCAACTACGCGCGCATCGGCGGCGTCTCGTTCGACGCGCCCGAGGGCTGGCGCGAGAAGGTCGTGCGCTACCTCGATCACCTGGACAGCTACATCCAGGAATGGGACCGCCTGATCTCGCTCAACGAGATCTACGTCAGACGGCTTGCCAAGGTCGCAGTCATCAGTCGCGACAAGGCCATCGCCTACGGCCTGTGCGGCCCCAACCTGCGCGGCTCGGGGATTTCCTGGGACACGCGGCGCGACCTGGCCTATGGCGCCTACCCCGAGTTCAAGTTCGATGTGCCCGTCGGGGAGGGGAAAATGGGCGTGCAGGGGGACTGCTGGGATCGCTACGCCGTGCGGGTTCTCGAGATGCTGGAATCCTCCAAGATCGTTCGCCAGGCGCTGGCGAGGCTGCCCGAGGGCGAGATCATGGCCAAGGTCTTGCGCAAGCCCAAGCCCGAGCCAGGCGAGGCCATGGCGCGGGTCGAGTCGGCGCGCGGGGCGATGTGCTACTACGTCGTGTCCGACGGGTCTGAGAAGGCCTACCGGTTGCGCGTGCGCACCGGCAGCTTCATGGCCATGGGAATCATTGAGGAGATGTCGCAGGGACTGATGATTGCCGACTTGATTGCGCTGATTGCTTCGTTGGACGTCGTTGCCCCGGAGATTGATCGGTGAGAATCACGACCGCTCTCGACTCGACCTCGCTGACCACGCGCTATCCCAAGACCGCGCTCGCGACCACGCTGCTTTTCATGCTGGCGCTGCCGTTTCTGCTCTACCTGGTGCTCCTGCTGATGCTGCCGTTCAACCGGCCCGAGGCGCTGGATGCCGTGGCCCAGCGGCTGGGCTGGGACCTTGGCCACAGTCAGTTTCGCGACACCTGGTACGGGGTCATTTTGCTGGTCGAGGCGACTTTCGTCTCGCTCTACACCGCCGTGTTTGCCGGCGTGACGACCTGGGTCGAGCGTCGCATCGCGGGACGCATGCAGAGCCGCATCGGCCCCAACCGGCCCGGCGTCTTCGGGTTCATGTCCTGGGTTGCCGACGCGGTCAAGATGCTGTTCAAAGAGGACCTGATCCCGGCCGAGGCAGACCGTTTGCTTTTTCGAGCCGCGCCCTATTTCTCGATGGTGGGGCTGACCCTGCCCTTTGTCGTCTTGCCTTTCGGCGAAAGCCTGATCGTGGCGGACCTCAACGTGGGCGTGTTCTACCTGACCGCGACCAGCGCCTTTATCGTGGTGGGAATCCTGGTTTCGGGCTGGGCCTCCAATTCCAAGTGGGCGCTCTTCGGTGCCGTGCGCGGCGCGGCCCAGGTGGTCTCGTACGAGATCCCGGCGGGCATCGCCATCATGGTGCCGGTCATGATGGCCGGGACCCTGTCCATGCAGGGAATCATCCGCGCCCAGGGCGGCTGGCCCTGGCAGTGGTTNNCACGCCGAGTACTCCGGCTTCCGCATCGCGCTCTTCCTGATGGTCGAGTGGGCCAACATGTGGATCATGGGCGCGCTCGCCGTCACCTTGTTCCTGGGCGGCTGGCAAATCCCCGGCGTGTCGGTGGAGATGATCAATCAGACGCGCGGCACGGACGTCTTCCCCACCCTGGCCTGGTTTGGCTGGCAATTCTTTTCGCTGATGGTGTTCGCGGCAAAAACCTGGATTCTCGTCATCCTGTTCATCTGGCTGCGCTGGACCCTGCCGCGCGTGCGCGTGGATCAGATGATGGCCCTGTGCTGGAAGTACCTGGTTCCAGGCGCTTTCGCCTGCTTCATCTTCACGCTTTTCTGGGTGATGGTTCCCGCGTCTGTGCATCTGGTGTCGGGCGTGATTCTGACCGTGGGCGGGGTTGTCTTGGTCTTCGCCTTCATCGCGCGGACGCGCAAGAACATCGCGCAGGTCAAGGGCGCCCGCGTGGACCTTTCAAACTGGTGACCCGGTGACAATCGATGCCTGAAACGGTTCGCAACTACTTCGGTCACATCACGGACGTCGTGCAGACGTTCTGGCAGGGCCTGTCGGTCACCCTGTCGTACATGTTCCGGCGTCCCATTACCATTCAGTATCCCGATCGCACGGAAGAACGCGTGGCCGACATGTTGCCCATGCGCTACCGCGGCTTTCTGGAGGTCGACCTGGGGGTGTGCACCGGGTGTCTGGCCTGCGCGCGCGCCTGCCCCATCGACGTCATCAAGATGGCGATCGACAAGGATCCGGCCAATCCCAAGCAGCGGGTTATCACTCAGTTCGACATCGACGAGTCCAAGTGCATGTTCTGCGGCCTGTGCGTCGAGCCTTGCCCGACCGGCGCCATTGCCCACACGCGCGAGTTCGAGTCGACCGTGAGGGCGGTGGAGAATCTGGTCTTCCGCTGGGTGCCTGATGCGGCCAAGCCAGCGCCCTTCTACCGGCCGGTCAAGGGCCAGGATGCGCCGCGCGCGCCGGTAGGCTCGATCATGCGCGGGTATCTTGCCGCGCAGGTGTGGGCTGCTCCGGCTCCGGATTGGGCCGCGCCGACTCCTGGCAAGGACAAGGGATAGCGATGCACACCAACCTGGTCGTCTTCTATTTGTTCGCGCTGGCCGCCGTGGTGGGCGCAGCCGGCGTGCCCATGTCCAGAAACATCTTCTGGAGCGCCATGGGCCTGCTGTCCGCGCTGGTCGGGGTGGGCGGCCTGTACGTGTTGCTGTCGGCCGACTTTCTCGCGGTCACGCAGCTGCTGGTGTACATCGGCGGCGTGCTGGTGCTGATCATCTTCGCGGTCATGCTCACCAGCCAGATCAAGGAAATCGAGGTTTCCAACCAGAACGTCGGCCTTGTCTCGGGCGCGATTCTGTTTTTCCTCACTGGCACCCTGCTGTGCTTTGTCGCCATCTGGGCGCCCTGGAAGGCCGTGTTGCGGCCGGAAAGCCACGAGACCTCGGCCGCCATCGGCAACGGCCTTTTGGGAACCTGGTTGCTGCCCTTCGAGGTGGCGTCAGTGGTGCTGCTGGCCACCCTGATCGGCGCCATCGTGGTGGCGCGCAAGGAAATCAAAGAGGACTGACATGATGGAGCACCTTTCACTCAGCCATTTCCTGGTGGTGGGCGGCCTGCTGTTCTGTTTCGGCCTGATGACCGTGCTCACGCGGCGCAACGCCGTGGCGATGCTCATGGGTATCGAGCTGATTCTCAATGGCGCCAACGTGAACCTGGTGGCATTCAACCACTATGCGGCAGGCGGCCTGTCCGGGCAGATCTTCGCCCTGTTCGTGATCGTACTGGCCGCTGCCGAGGCCGCCGTGGGGCTGGCCATCATCCTGGCCATCTACCAGATGATCCGGAACATCGACACGGCCAACATTGCGTCGCTGAGGCAGTAGCGGTCGGCGGAGATTTCCATGGAACACGCCCTACAAAACCTCAGCCCGCTGGCCGTCACCCCGGTCGACCTTCTGTGGCTGATTCCGTTCTTCCCGCTGCTCGGCGCAGCCATCAACGCGACCTGCGGCTGGTGGCTGCAGCGCAAGTTCGGCAAGCCGATCATTCACATCGTCGCGGTCGGGGCCATGGTGCTCTCGTTTGCCGCGGGCTGCGTCGCCTTTGCCCAGATGCTCAGCCTGCCGGGTGAAGAGCGCTTCTTGCAAGAGACGCTGTGGACCGTGCTGACCGCCGGACCGGTGCACGTGGACCTGGCCTTTGCCCTGGATCCGCTGGGCATGATGATGGTGCTGGTGGTGACTGGCATCGGCACCTTGATCCACATTTTCTCCATCGGCTACATGGCCGAGGATCCGGCCTACTGGCGCTTCTTCGCCTATCTCAACCTGTTCGTCTTTTCCATGTTGTTGCTGGTCATGGGCGACAACTTCGTGCTCATGTTCTTTGGCTGGGAGGGCGTGGGCCTGTGCAGCTATCTGTTGATTGCCTTCTGGTACACGGATCCGGCAAAAGCGGCGGCGGGCATGAAGGCCTTCGTGGTCAACCGCATCGGTGACTTCGGCTTCATTGTCGGCCTGTTTCTGCTGTTCTGGGGCCTGGGCGGGGCATGGCAGGGGCTGCCCGGCGGCAAGCTCACCTACCAGCCGATGGTGGCCGGGCAACAGCTGCGCGTCTTCGCAGCCACCGCCTCGACGGACGGCGAAACGGCAGCGCAGCAAGAGGTGGTCATCGAGATGGGCCCCACGCTCAACTTCCGCCAGTTGCGCGACCAGGTGGTGGTGAAGGCCACGGGCGTGGCGGAACGGCTCAAGCACCAGAAGCTGTTCGGCTTTTCGCTGCTCGCCATCGTGGGCATCCTGCTGTTCGTGGGCGCCATGGGCAAGAGCGCCCAGCTTCCTCTGTCGGTGTGGTTGCCCGACGCCATGGCCGGCCCCACGCCGGTCTCGGCCTTGATCCACGCCGCCACCATGGTCACCGCGGGCGTGTACATGGTGGCGCGTCTCAATTTCATCTTTGCGCTTTCCCCCACCGCCATGGGATGGGTCGCGCTCATCGGCGCGCTGACCGCGCTTTTCGGGGCGTCGATCGGCTTCTTTCAGTACGACATCAAGAAGGTTCTTGCCTACTCCACCGTGTCCCAGCTTGGCTTCATGTTCATCGGCGTGGGCGTGGGTGCCTACTGGGCGGGCGCCTACCACCTGCTGACCCACGCCTTTTTCAAGGCCGCCCTCTTCCTCGGTTCTGGCTCGGTGATCCTGGCCTGCCACCACGAACAGGACATGCGCAAGATGGGCGGGCTGGGCAAGCTCATGCCGATCACTCAGAAGACCTACCTCTGGGCGTGCATCGCCATTGCCGGCTTCCCCATTGCCAGCGGCTTCTATTCCAAGGACGAGATCCTGTGGAAGGCGTTCAGTCAGCAACACCTGGCCTTTCTCGGTATGCCTGCGGCCTGGCTGGGCCCGCTCATCTATTGCATCGGCATCATCACGGCGACCGGCACCGCCTTCTACATGTTCCGCAGCTACTACATGACCTTCACCGGCGAGTACCGAGGTGGACATGGGCACAGCGACGGCCACGGCGACGCCCATGCGCACGACCACACGCCGAAAGAATCGCCCACCAGCATCACCAGCGTGCTGGTCGTGCTGGCCAGCGGTGCAGTGCTGGCCTCGCTCATCGGGCTTCCGGCCTCGTGGACCCACCGGCCGCCCATCCTCGAGCACTTTCTGGAGCCCTCACTACCGGCCGCGGTTGAGTTTGCCGAACACCCGCACTGGATGGAGTGGTTCTTCCAGCTCCTGGGTGCCTCCGCCGCGGCCATTGGCTGGCTGTTTGCGCGCAGCCTCTACCTCGACGGGAAGAGCCCGGTACCGGGCCAACTGCTCCTGCGCTGGAAGCGCGCCTGGACCGTCGTGTACAACAAGTACTACCTCGACGAAATCTACCAGGCCACCGTGGTGCGCGGCTCGCTGGTCTTCGCGCGCATCCTGTCCTGGATCGACAGCCGGCTGGTCGACGGCGCGGTCAACCTGGCGGGAGCAGTCACCCGGCTTTTTGCCAACCTGGACGGCGCCATCGACACCTATCTGGTCGACGGCGCGGTCAACCTGGTGGCGAATTCCACCATCGCGGCCGGGCGTGGCCTGCGCCGCGTGCAGACCGGCCGCATCCAGACTTACCTGTACGGCGCGCTGGCCGGCGCGCTCGTCATCGTTCTGCTCAACTTCCTCATCAAGTGATGGGAGCCAACCCTGATGATCAGTCAACAAAACGTTCTTAGCTGGGCCACCTTCTTCCCGTTGCTCGGGCTGGGGCTCATCGTCCTTTTCGCCGCGGTTCGTTCCCTGGCTGGGCTGTCCAAGACCGCGCTTGACCAGGCGTCGCGCATCATCGCCATGGTTACCAGCGGCGGGTCGCTGGCCTGCGCGCTTGCCGCCTGGCACTGGTACGACCCGTCGGCAGCCGGGACGCTGGTGAGTGGGCAAGCCACGGGTGTGCAGCTGGTACAGCACTTCACCTGGATCAAGGCCTTCAACATCGAGTACCTGATGGGCGTGGACGGTTTGTCCATCTCGATGGTGCTGCTGTCCGGGCTCATCTCGTTCGTGGCCACCATCGCTTCCATGCCCTGGTGGGGCGGGTCCAAGTACCTCGCCATGGCGGGCATGACCGGGCACGAGGACAGCCATCACCCGAAGCACTTCTCGGTGCGCATGGTGCCCGGCTACATGGCCATGCTGTTGCTGCTGCAGACCGGAATGATGGGGACCTTCGTGGCTCTCGACATGTTCCTGTTCTACGTGTTCTGGGAGGTGATGTTGCTCCCGATGTACTTCCTCATCGGGATCTGGGGCGGGCCGCGCAAGGAGTACGCTGCCATCAAGTTCTTCCTGTACACCTTGGTGGGTTCGGTGCTGATGCTGCTGGCGATCATCGCCATCTACTACAGCAGCCACGCGGCCCCGCTGGCCGATGGCACCATGTCGAGCGGGCACACCTTCAACCTGCTGGCGCTGGCGCAGCAAGGCCGCGAGGGCGTGTTCACGCACGCCGGGCCCATCCTGGGCTTTGCCTTCACCAAGATCATCTTCGTGGCGCTGTTCATCGGGTTCGCCATCAAGATCCCCATGTTCCCCTTCCACACTTGGTTGCCCGACGCCCACGTGGAGGCGCCCACGCCGGTTTCCGTGATCCTGGCCGGCATCCTGCTGAAGATGGGCCCCTACGGCATCCTGCGCTTCAACTATCCGCTGCTGCCTGATGCCACGGCCTGGGCGGCGAACGTCATAGCCGCCTTCGGTGTGATCAACATCATCTATGCCGCTTTCGTGTGTCTGGCGCAGACCGACCTCAAGAAACTCATTGCCTACTCCTCGGTCAGCCACATGGGCTTCACCCTGTTGGGCATGGCGTCCATGACCCAGGCGGGAATCTCGGGCGCGGTGTTCAACATGTTCTCGCACGGGATCATCTCACCCATGCTCTTCCTCATCGCCGGCGTAATCTACGACCGGGCTCACCACCGCGAGATTGCGCGCTTCGGCGGCCTGGCCAGCGCCATGCCCGAGTATTCGGCCATCACCGGGCTGGCCTTCTTTGCCTCGTTGGGCTTGCCCGGTATGTGCGGCTTCATCTCCGAGTTCATGGTGCTGACCGGGTCATTCCCCACTTTCATGCTGTTGACCATCATCTCGGCCACCGCCGTGATCATCACCGCGGCCTACTATTTGTGGGCCATTCACCGCGCCTTTCTCGGCAAGCTCAATCCGCTCTACCAGGGNNGGCTTCTATCCTTTCGCCATCCTCGACGTGATCAACACGACCCTGTTCGGCCTGATTGCGGGCATCCCGCGGCTGTAGTCACGGCTGCACCTTGGAACCAAGCACATGATTCAAGAAAATCTCATCAGCGCTTCGTGGTTCCGGCCCGAGCTGGCACTCACCGCGGGCATCATGCTGATGTTCTTGCTCGACCTGGCGTGGAAGAAGCACCCGCGCCGCGTGCTGTTCCTGACCATCGGCAGCTTGTTGTTCCTGAGCTTGGCCGGGGTCTTCCTGGCGATGCAGCCGTCGGCGCCGAGGCTGCTGTTCAACGGGATGATCGCCAGCGATCCGTTTGCCACCTTCTTCAAGTGGCTGTTCCTCGCCGCGGCCGGTCTCACCGTGCTCATCGCGGCGCGCTCGACCGAGTTTGGTCGCCACCAGATCGGCGTGTTTTATCCGCTGCTGCTCTCTATCGTGCTCGGCATGTTCCTCATGGCCAGCGCGGTCGATCTACTGATGATGTATCTGGCGGTCGAGCTGGTCTCCCTGGTCAGCTACGCGCTGGCCGGCTACCGGCAAGGCGACCGCAAGGCGGCCGAGGCCGCGCTCAAGTATGTCATCTACGGCGGCGTGGCCTCGGGAATCATGCTCTTTGGCATGAGCTACCTGTACGGCCTCACCGGCAGCACCAGCCTGCTCGGCCTGGGCAAGGCCCTCGACGGCCTGGGTGCGGGCGCGATGGGCAGCAGCCAGACCGCCTTGCGCGTGGCGCTGGTGGTGGCGGTGATCTTCGTGCTGTCGGGCGTGGGCTTCAAGATCGCCAGCGTCCCTTGGCACATGTGGTGCCCGGACGTGTACGAAGGCGCGCCCACTCCGTTCACCGCGTTCCTCTCGGTGGGCCCCAAGGCGGCCGGTTTTGCCCTGGCCGTGCGCTTCTTCTGGTCGGCCCTGGCCGGATCGCCCTCGGGTGATGGCACGGGTGCTCTTGTGGTGGGGCTCACCGACCTGCCCTGGCCCGCGATCATCGGCGTGCTGGCAGCCATCACCATGACCCTGGG
>PMZX01000448.1:0-4308 GCA_003170035.1 Myxococcales bacterium
CATCGACTCCGGCTTGTCGGCCGGCACTCGAAGGCGAACTTGGTGCAGTATTCCCGGCCTTCTCCTCACGCAGCGCTCTGGCCAATCCGGAAGGAACACCCGTGGGCATGCTGGACTCTAATCCAGCTACGTACAAAACTTGGACATGGTCAAGTGCCCGCTTTGCGACAAAGACTCGAGTTCCGAACAGCACCCCAACGCCGATGCCACCATTTTCAACTGCGTGACCTGTGGGAAGTTCGCAATAGGAGGCCTGCAACTGGCGGCCGGTTGGACGCCTCAAGAACAAGGCAGGCGCTATCACCTCAGCGCCCTGACAAAGAGCACCAAGACTCTCGTGATGATTGATGCCGGGACGGTCAAGCGCCTCGCCGACGGGCTTTTCGTGGATCCCCCGGTTCCTCGAAAGATCGAAGCCATCGTTCGCCGGGTCGCAGATCAGTCGAAAGAGATCGGCGCGAGAATAGTGATGCGGCTCGATCATGACTATCCGATCGCCACGTGTCGGACGGCCAGGGAAATGCGGGTCCTTTTCGATGAAGCGATCAAGATGGGCTATCTATCCGGCAACACAGACGAAACCTCGGTGACAGTGAAAGGGTGGCAGTGGCTTACGGAGAAGCCCAATGCGACGTCCTCGATGGCATTCATCGCGATGTCCTTTGACGACAAACTCAGGCCAGTAAAGGAAGCCATATCCAAGGCCATTGGCGCAGCCGGCTACGAACCGATTCGTGTGGATGAAGAGGAATACGTAGGTGGGGTGATGGACAAGATTGTCGCGTTGATCCGTGAGAGTCGCTTCGTCGTGGCTGACTTCACAGGAAACAGAGGTGGCGTCTACTATGAAGCGGGCTTCGCTCTTGGCCTTGGGATCACAGTGATTCAAGTCTGCACGCATTCGCAGCTTGACTCCACTGACCTGCGTGTCCGTCTGCACTTCGACGTCAATCACTTGAACTTCCTCCACTGGAAGGAAGGCGAGTTGCAGGACTTCTCGACGAGGCTGAAGGACCGAATCCTTGCCGTCCTGGGAAGAGGCCCGCTGGTTGCGGCCACAGATTAGAGAGTACCGCGCAGGATTCAAGCAACGTCAGGCCGTACGGCGAAATCGGGCGGCCTCCTCTCGCAGCGGGCTGGAACGTCTGTTCGAGGGCAAGGCATGGCCACGTCTGAAGCGCCCGCCAGGAGTGTGGCCCCTGACCCCCTGCCCGCGAATCTTGATCGATGGTACCCAAATCGGGAAGGTGTACGATGGAGCGGCATGCCATGCTCACCGCGACGAAGGTTGCCCACGGAGACGACAATCGCCGTTGTCCTGCTGGCACTAGCCACGTCCGGTTGTGACGACTACTTGAAGGAGTGGCGGGAGAAAAGGGAAGCCAAGCGCCAAGAAGAAGCGGATAGGGCCAAGCCAGACTACATCCCGCCACATTGCAGGCACCCGTACGGTCTCTACCGAGTATTCTCGGCCGTCACGCACAACCACCCCGCCTGTGCAGGTCGAGAATCTTTCTACAATGATCGTGTCGTCTGGTGGGGAGGAACCGACCGCTATGGCCCTGGCCACAAGGCCACGCGGGTTCGAAAGGAGGGCTGTACGTTTGAATACTCGGAAAATGGGTTCGTCGGAACCGAATCACGGGGGTGGGCGACGGCTGAGAGTCGCCCCGCGGACGAGGGCAAACTGCTGATCACCTACGAGGGGACATGGACGAGGCCGGCGCCGCCAGGGTGGCAGGGAAGCTGCGTCGCCACAGGATGGGAGCAATTCGCCAAAGAGTAGCTCCCACTCGTCTGACACGACTGCGAATTCCGGAAAGGGACCGCCTGACACATACTCAGAAGTGCGGCAGATGGGGGCGTGAAGAAACGAACGTAGGCGCACCGAGCGCGCAGGAGATCGTTGCTGCTCCCGTCAGCGTCCGGATCGTGGACGGAGGCAGGTGAGCCGCGAGCGCGCCTCCTCACGCGGCTTGTCGCCATGACGTTGCCAGATCATCAGCGTCCCCCAAGAAGTCGGTCGTAATCTTGGTGGTTCCCGATCCAGTACCAGATGATCCCTTCATCCTGCAGGATGCCGACCGCTCGATGGTCACGGGTTATGCGCACGGAATAGACTGGTCGCGCCTGGCTTACGCGTTTGAACTGGAGACTCGGGTGTCTCGGGTTGAGCGTGAAGGTTCGGTACGCCTCCCGCGCCTGGTCCCGAACTTCCGCCGGGAGCTGGCGAAAGAGTTCCCAGAATCGGGCGTTCGCGCGTGACTTCACATCTTGTCCGGGTCGAGATCGGTTGTTCGACCTGCGGCCGAATCGGCCAGGGCTTCGTCGGCCAGTGCGTTCAGTACGTCTTGGGACTGTGCGAATCGACGCGTCCACCCTTCCTCGGACACGAGCTCGGACTGCAGCCATCCGGCGATCCGATCCTGCTCTGCCGGGGGAAGGGACGATAGCTGGGAGAAGACGTTCTCAAGCGCCCGAGTCATAATCCAAGCATACGATCTGGAAGACTCGCGGGCTACCCCGCTGCCAAGAGCTTGCGCACCAGAGCCTCGACCTGGCGCTGCGTGGTTGCTTCGTCGCCTGAATTGTCGATGACGTCGGTGGCGGCCCGGCGTTTCTCTTCTAGAGGAAGCTGGGCCTGCACCCGCGCCAGGGCCTGGGTCAGGCTGCAGCCCTCGCGGGCCATCACCCGACTCACCTGTTGTTCTTCGCTCGCCACGACCACGACCAGGCCGTCCAGCCGGCGGTGCAGACCGGTTTCGATCAGCAAGGCAGCCTCGAGAAACGTGAGCTGCAATCCCTGCCGTCGAAACTCATCGGCCTGCTCCAGCGCTCGTTCCGTGATGCGCGGGTGGGTGATGGCCTCCAGGCGCGCGCGGCTTGCAGGGTCGGCAAAGATGCGCTCAGCCAGCTTCTTGCGATCGATGCTGCCGCTCTGGTCAACCACGTCGGGCCAGGCGGCCACGATCTCGGCGTGCGCAAACTGTCCTGGTTCCACCACCTGGCGGGCCAAGAGATCGGCATCGATGACCGGCACGCCCAGGTCGCGGATCATGCGCGCCACGGTGGATTTGCCGGTGCCGATGCCCCCGGTGAGGCCGACCAACTTGAACATGGAGGGGATTCTAGCTTTTCCGTGGAAAAGGTAATCATCCTCCCCGGCGAAATCCTCGTACACTGTTGGCGCCATGCCCAAGCCAGCTCTGCCTACCGTGCTCGACGCCGTCTTTCTGGCCGAGGTGCGCGAGGTCGGTCAGTGGCCGCCCGAGGGACCCGTCGAGGTGGCCATCGCGGGCCGCTCCAACGTAGGCAAGTCGACGCTGCTCAACCGCCTGGCTGGCCGGCGCACGCTGGCGCGCGTGTCCAAGACGCCGGGGCGGACGCGCGGGATCATCTTCTATGACCTCACCCTGCGCTTGCCAGGTGCCAGCGAGCGGTTCGCCTTGCGCTTGGTGGACCTGCCAGGCTACGGCTACGCCCAGGTTTCTCGCGACGAGCGCAAGGCCTGGCAGCGCCTGGTGGAGGGCTATGTGAAGGCGCGATCGTCGCTACGCCTGTTTCTCATCGTGCTCGACGCACGCCGGCCGCCCGGCGAGGAGGAGCTCCAGCTGGCGGAATGGCTGCGCAGCGAGCACGTGCCGCACCACCTGGTGGTGACCAAGACGGACAAGCTGCGCGCGGCCGAGCATGGGTCAGCCCGCAGCAAGGCGCGCGCCGCCTTCGGGCCCGACGCGCCGTCGGTTTCCCTGGTCTCGGGAGAAACCGGCGAGGGGGTGGACGCGCTGTGGGCCCTGCTGGTCGAGGCAACCGGCTTGCGCGACGGTGCCGCCGATCCGTTGTAGAGTATCGAACAACCTACAGGCGATCCGTGGCCGTCAACAAGGCGTCTTTGCCCTATGTCATCCAGCCGCTGACCCCGGCTGACCTGGACGCGGTCATGGAGATCGAACGCCTATCTTTTCGCACCCCTTGGCTGCGTCAGGCTTTCGAGGAGGAAATGGCGCGCTCTTGGGCGCGCGTCGACGTCCTGCACGACACGCGCACCGGCCGCCCGGTCGCGTTCGCCGACTATTGGTTGGTGGCCGACGAGCTGCACATCCTGAACATCGCGACCCACCCCGAGGCGCGCCGCCAGGGTCATGGCGCGCGACTTCTGCGACATATCCTGCAGCTGGCTCGACAGGCCAGCTACCAGACCGTCGCGCTCGAGGTGCGGCGGTCGAACCTGGCGGCGCAGGCGCTGTACCGCCGCTTCGAGTTCCGGCAGATCGGAATCCGCGCGCGTTACTATGAGGACAACGACGA
>PMZX01000448.1:4314-5381 GCA_003170035.1 Myxococcales bacterium
ACGCCGCTCCACTGATAGACGCCACACCCCTGATAGAGGCCACGCCGCTGACAGACGCAACACCGCCCGCCAATTTCCTGCCTGGTTTTGCGATCGCACGGGTGCGCACCCATCAGCCGGTGGTGGCGTTGACTTTCGACGCCTGCGCGACGTTGAAGCAGAACAACGGCTTCGATCGCGAAGTGTTCGACATCTTGAAGCGCGAGCAGATCGCAATAACGGTGTTCGCGACAGGCCGCTGGATCGAGACCCATCCTGCAGAAGCCAAGGAGTTGGCCGCCGAGGCTTGGATCGAATTCGGCAACCATTCCTACTCGCATGCCCGCATGACCCGCATCCCGCGGCGCAAAGCGAGAGAGCAGATCGCGCGCACCGAAACGATCATCGCGGGGTTGGGCCGCAGGTCGGTTGCCTTTCGCCCACCCGCGGGCGCGTGGAACCGGTCGGTGGTGCGCCTGGCGGCCAAGTGGCATCTGCCCACAGTCGAATGGGATGTGATTTCAGGCGATGCGGGCGGACATATAGGCGCACAGAAGATCGTGGCGACGGTGCTGTCCGCAGCCAAGGCAGGGTCCATCATTATCTTCCACATCAATGGGCGTGCGCCGCACACCAAGGAAGCGTTGCCTGACATCATTCGGGGTCTGCGCGAGAAGGGCCTTGCCTTCGTCACCGTGCCGGATCTCTTGCACGAGCCCGATGCCCAGCCGATCTCCGCCCGGCCCGCGCCCTTTGGCTATCGCCCGCTGCACGACCGCAAGCGGGGGCCGCAAAAACCGAAAGGAATCGTCGATGAACATTCGTCGGGTTGAGCCCGCGATCGCGCGCCGCCAGGCCGAATGGATCGTCACCATGGAGCCCTGGCTGTCCATGGGATTTCGGGCCGCGCCGCTCGGGCGCTGGCTTTTCCGGCGGGCGCGTGCCGGTTGCGTGCTGGCGGCCGTGCACGGGCGCGCCATCCTGGGAATCGCGGTCTTTCAGCCTGACTTTCTCCTCGGCACCTTCATCGCCCTGCTCGCGGTACGGCCACAAGCAGCCGGCCAGGGCGTGGGCCGGGCCCTGGTCGA
>PMZX01000448.1:5449-5725 GCA_003170035.1 Myxococcales bacterium
CGGAGATCTTCGCGCCGATGGACGAGACTACGGCGCGCAGGTTCCGGTGGTGCACGGAGTGCCACCGTCTGCGGACGACGATGTCATACAGTCCAGCGAGACCACTGAAGGAGAGCCGCCCGTGCAGGTGATGGTCACGGTTCTTGCGGTCTGGTTGACCACGTAGGTCGCGACCGTGGCTCCCGCGGGATTCTTGATCACCATCGTCACCGAGTTTGCGGTCGCCACCGACAATGGCATCTCGACTGAGTAGCAGACCGTGCCGTTCTTCTTGTA
>PMZX01000046.1:0-268 GCA_003170035.1 Myxococcales bacterium
CATCCTCTTGGCCAGATCCCGTTCGATGGCCTCGGCCAAATAGCGTGTATGGGCGGCTTCGCTGGCCACGAGTTATTTCTACCACAGGCAAAATCACTCGCGAGTATTTTCCCCTACAGGCAAAATCACCCGGCCGGCGGTAGTCCAGCGGAAACCTGGTGGTTGCATCGCTCCACCGGCGAGAAGTGCGCCGAGCTGGGCGCCACCGCCCCGCCGCTCTGACCAACGGCAGCTCCCGGCTTCTTCCGCGGCGCCTCGCCAAGGCCGA
>PMZX01000046.1:281-2946 GCA_003170035.1 Myxococcales bacterium
CGCGCTATCGAGGTCAACACCGGTGTGGCGCTATCAAGCAAACGCTATTAGTTCCGACAGAAAGACGATATGCTCAACCCACCAGCGTAGGAGAAACCGATGACCGTGCACTTCGCGGAGAACGGCATCACCCTTTGCGGCTACGTACCACCAAACGGGTGGGCCATGGACCAATCGAACCGCTGGACTGACGTTCCTGAGCAGTGCAGCTGCGCCGAATGTTCGAAGGTGTTACAGATGAAGAAGAGAGCAGCAGAGTAGGCAACGAACGAGAGGAGAAGGGCGTATGGATGATCTGAAGAAGTACCAGCTCAAGGACAGTTTTCGCCACCTGTTCGCCAATCTTTCGGGCGGCCAAGCGTTTGCACTGAAGGACGCGTTCAACGATCCAAAGTCAGCAAGCCGAAAGTCCTTCTCGTCTGCGGAAGAGGCTCGATCGTATCAAGAGACGATGCAGAAGCTAATCGCGAGCGGATTCGTCGCCGAAATCTCAACGGGTATCACAGCGAACACGAAGTAGACAGCACCTTGACAGCGGAGCCCAGCATGCACACGGCCAACTGGGAGCAGAGGCCGTGAGTCTTCAATGTCCGCGATTTGGTGCAGGCGACGTCCAGTCGGTGACCGCCGTCGTCGCGGGGGGCAACTGGTCCGGCGAGACGGTTGGCGGAGCCATCGGGATAGGCAGTGCCGGGAGCGCGGGGATTAGGCTCGGTGGCGCCAGCCATTTCGGCGCCACGGACCTCGCAAGGCTTTTGGCACCGCCACCCCGGCCGGCCGTACTCCTACGTGCAGCCCGGTTCACCCCGCTTGGGGTCAGCCGCTTCGTCCCCTGTATGCTGGTACCCTTGGCTATCGCTGGTTGCGCCCATGATTTGGGCATTCGTGTCGACGGCATTTGCGAGAAGCACCTGCCGGCTTTCCGAGCCGCCCCAAGCACCGCTATCCGTCTTGGGCCAGCAGCAGGCTGCCAGTTCATGAAGGAATTCGCCTACCAGCCCGTATTCCGGCAAGATGAGACCGAGGGGCCAGCAGCACGTCAACTAGCCGACAAGTACTGCACGTGCAGCCATGCGATGGCGAAATACGACCCGCCCATCCGTGGCTTCTGGAGAACAGCAAATGTCGATGCCGTTACGGACCCACGTGTATGGAAGGCGCTCGCGTTGTCATATAGCCAGGTCGGGCCGGTTGGGACGAGAGCAGGCCAGCATCTATTGGCCTGGGTCAAGAACACCCAGGACGTGCAAGCCCTTAGAGAGATAGGTGAAGCGGACATCGACCCGAAAAGGCTTAGAAAGGGCGCGTGTGTCGACTACCAACCGTACTGGGCGGTAAACGGCGGCAAGACAGCGTTCGAGGCAATGGGGATCGCCCTACTGGCGCGGAACCAGATGCAAGAGGTGGAGGCGCGATTGCACGAGGAGCAGGAGGTGGCACGCCAGCGTGAAGAGGCCAAGAGACAGGCTGAACTGGCACAAGCCGCCAAGCGGAAAGCCGAGCTAGAAGCCAACCGCCAGAAGGTCCACTCTCTACTCGGGGAAGCAGTAGCACTCGCAAAGAAGAATAACCCCGACAAGGCCCTGGAAGCTGTCACCGAGGCAAAACGCCTTGGGGCGGTTGAAGATCCCGAGACGGCCAGCCAGCTGCGCGAGGTCGAATTGGCGATTGGCAACGCGCCGGCCTTGAAGAAATGGCTGAAGTCACATACGGCGGCTGAAGCCCCAGAAAGAGAAGTCTCATCTGCGCAAAAGGGAGAAGCGGCTACCGGGGAGTATCAACATGCCCGGGAACTGGTGGAGCAGGAACTCGCAGACTGGGTCGGGAAAGATTCTTCTCCTGGCGAGCTCGTTGTTTCTCTCTACCTTGAAGACCAAATCACAAAACATGCCATCTTCGTCACTTCTGAGCACTCGGTTGCTTTTCAAATGAGTGTGCGAATTGCAGACCGGGCGCTGCGAGAGATGATAACGATGCGAAATCTTCCAAGCAGCAGGCTGGCCGCGGCCAAAGAGGGCCTGGCACGGAGTGGAGCGTTTCTAGCACAAGCGACGAGGACCGAGGCTTCTGCCAACCGCGTTCTTGAGACCTGCATAGACACTAGGAAGGCGAAGGAACGTTACCAATCTGCCGAACGCGGTTCCGCCGGTGAGGCCATCTACCGACGACTCGCCAAGGCCTCTGATGAATGCGTGAAGCCGATGACCGAAACTGCAGTTCAGCTGCGAAGGAACATCATCGCCAGCTTTGAAATCAAGACCGCCCTCGTCGACCTGCTCGGATGGCAGTGACGAGGTTGGCAATATTGGAAGCCAGCGAGAGGTGCACAGAGTGCACGAACAATGAGGACAAACGAGGCGTTGGGGATTGCACATGAAGATTCACATCGAAAAACGTGCCGCCGCGGGGTCGGCGAGGCGACTCCGACTACCGGCGGAAGGTCGTGAAAGGCCCGTCTCGACCACAAGGCGCCGTCTGCCAGGCCGCCAGACGCGCGATGAGGGCGAGCGGAGAAAGTTCAATCGAGGTTGCGCCGTCTGACCAAGCTCGCTACCCACTCCTACGGAGCCACGTTCAGCGGCACCACGCTCTTGGTGGCTCTCGCGTTGCCGCGGACGTCGCCGTGGAGGACGGTCACCGGAACGGGCGGCGTCAGCTTGAATCG
>PMZX01000082.1 GCA_003170035.1 Myxococcales bacterium
CTAGTAAAGCGCAAGGTCGTTCGCATTGATCTCAGTGTCCGCGCCGGCAAGGGCGGCCGTGGGCGCCACGTTGCCATTCGTTCCGGGAGCAAAGAGGAGAATGGCGTTGCGCGAGCGGCCGCTCGCATCGAGGGCCGCACCCGTCGCGTAGAGCCAGCCCGAGTTGTCGAGGGCGATCCGCAGCGCGGCACCGTAGAGGCCGGTCTTATCCCCACTGATCATCGCGATCGGAGCCACGTTGCCATTCGCTCCCGGCGGGTACACGGTCACGCTCGGCGCTAGGCTCCCACTATAGACGCCGTTAGCGACATAAAGGTTGCCCGCCCCATCGAAGGCCATGCCCTCATTGCAGCCAAGCTGCGTCTTGTCCCCTGTGATCACGCGGGCAGGTGCGACGTTGCCGTTGGCGTTCGGCGCGAATACGAGAATCTTGGAATCGCAACCGGGGGCCGTATAGATGTTACCGCTCGCGTCGACTGCGACGTTCATATCGCTCGTGTCGAGCCCCGTGTTGTCGACATCCGGGTACACGGCAGGCGCAATGGTCTGCAGCGGCGCTGTGTCGCCCGTGGCACCCGCGGCGAACACCAGGATTCCAGCATGCGAACCGATCCCGCACGTGGCGCAAGGGACGGAGCCGCCCGTATAGATCTTTCCTGCAGCATCTACTGCCAGGCTTACTGGTGTGAGCAGTCCGGTGCTCGAACCCGCGAGGGTCGCGATCGGTGCGACGTTGCCTGCGGCGTCTGCGGCAAAAATCTCGATACTCGCTGAACTGCCCGAACCGGAGTTTACCAGGACATACATCTTGCCGGTTCCGTCAAAGACGATGCCGTTGCCCGAGACGATGCCGTTGCCCTGCGCCAGTTTGGTATTGGTGCCGGTAATCTTGCCCATCGGAACAACATCGCCCGTTCCGTTCGCCGGATAAAAGGTAATGGTGTCGTAAAGGCCATTGTAGTTGGAGGTGTAGATGCGCTCGTTTGCGGGAGCGCCGCTGGTCGTGCCCCCAACGGACGAAATTCCACCAGTGCCGGTCGTGCTGCTGGTCGTAGTCGAACCGCCCATCGACGTGACACCGCCCGCTGCAGTCCCGCCAGCGGACGACACACCCCCATTGCTCGTCGAGCCGCCTGCGCCTGCCCCTCCGCTCGCACCGCCGTTTCCCCCCGTCGCCCCGGTCGCTCCACTCGCGCCCCCTGTGGGCATGGAAGCACAACCGACCACGCGGACGAAGCCGACGTTGGAAGATCCACTGTTGGCGCACATGGCAGCGGCCGAGATCTGAATTGAATAGCCTCCAGCCGAAAGGACCCTGGACACGTGGGCGGTGAGGGCACACCACTGTGACTGGTAGGGGTCACAGGTTCCCTGGTCGAGATTTCCGGAGCTGACCGCGCCGGCTGGGCCGGTCAGCGTATAGCTGAGAGCCACACCGGCCACGGAGGTGTCGACCCAGATCACGAGCGAATCCACTTGCGACGCGACGGTCAGCGAGAGCGAGGTGGTGCTGGTGTGGATCGTGCATACGGAAGTGTTCCAGTTGTCGGACAGGGTTTGGTTGCAGGCCTGGCCGGAATCGTAGGCGGCGTCCGGAACTCCGGTGGCATCCGCTGCATCGGCGCTCATGCCGGCATCCTTCTGAGAGCCACTTGTGACCTGTTGGTGGCCACCGGCCGCAGCCGTCGTGCCTCCCGATGGAGTTATCGTCCCCCCTAGCGCAGTCGAGCCACCACTGCCGGAAGTCTTGGAGTTCGAGCTACCGCAGGCTTGAATCAGGAACGAGACGGAACAGAGAAGCGCCGGGACGAGTAAACGTTGCAGCATGATAATAATCCTCCGTTAGTATCGCGCAGACAAGAACTGGTTGGCAAGATTACCCCAGCTGCGAGCGAAGACATTCCCACGACTTTTGTCAGCAAGAGCGGCCTCCCCAATATCATTGAGGTTTTCGTCCGCGGTGTATTCGCTAGGTCATGCCGCCACCGACAGGGTGACACGGAAGCCCGTTTGCCCACGTTGGGAGCTGCAACCAGATGGCCGACTACAACGCCGGCGCCCGCTATGTGACCAGAATTCCTTCTGCAATTTCGCGACTGCTGCAGTTGCGCACCCAAAACTCCAGAATGTTTTGGCTCGTAGCTGCCGAGATTCCTGCCGACCTCTATCCCAGTCGTTCAAGGAGCCGCGCCCGGGACCGGAGCTGGTATCCCGGCCGCGAATTGCTGCACAAGGTCCCTTAGACAGCGCTCCACGATACGCGCCAGACCGCGACGGGAATGGCCAGATGTTCCACCCGGCGCGCAGTGGCCATTGAACGGGGCGTTATCAAAACCCTGATCGAGCTCCTGCGCGACAGGGTCGCCGAGGCCGAAGAGAAAGCCGTTGCCGAGCGCCGTGAGAAAGGAATCAAGCTCCTCGGCCGCCGGGCGTCCTACAACAGCACTGGAACTCGCGTCCAGGCACGCGCGAGCCTCGCCGTGGACTCTCGCCACGTGTGGCATGCAAGAACACCTGGGCGAGGGTCGAGGCCCTGCAGCGCAATCAGGCTTTCATCGACCGGTACCGCGAAGCCCGCGCCGACCACCTGGCCGGCCGCGAAGCCATCTTTCCCGCTGGCACCTGGTGGTTGCATCGCTTCGCCGGCGTGAAGTGCGCCGAGCTGGGCGCCACCGCTCCGCCGAGCTGACCCACGGCAGCTCCCAGCTTTTTCCGCGGCGCCTCGCCAGGGCCGACGTCTGCCCTCAACGCGCGAACGTAGC
>PMZX01000202.1 GCA_003170035.1 Myxococcales bacterium
TTGGGATCCAAGGGATCGAATCCCGAGGCCCGGTTGCGTTCTTCAAACAGATCGGTGTAGCCGTCGCCGTCGCTGTCGGCGGGATCGATGCACCCCGGGCCAGCCGCCACGCAGGTGTGCAGGACTCGCTCCTGCGAATCGGTCAGCCCATCACCATCGCTGTCGGGCTCCAGGCCGTCGCCGGTGTCGATGACCGACAGGTTGGTCGCCAGCACACCTGCCAGGCCATTCTCCTCTATGTACGGGGTGTAGTTGATGCTGAGAAAATCGATCTTCGACGCCGAATCGAATTCGGTGAAGGTGCCCAGGCCATGCTCGGCCATGGAGGTCATGAGCGCCACGCCGCCCTCCCGATCTAGACCAAAGGGCACTGCCAGCGGGTCGGCCGCCGCCTCCGGGTCGTAGAGAAACGCCGTATGCAATCGGATCTCGCCCAGGCGATAGAAGTCCTGCAGCCCCATGATGTCGTCCACCGCGCGCAGAATCTGGGTCGACAGATTGTAGTCGGCCCCCTCGCCCAGGTCGGGATACATGTCGACCGGGATCGGCGGATCGAAAGCTGTGCTCCAGTCCTTGCGAGGCACGGTGCAGATCAAATAGTCGTCCTTGCAAACGGTGGCTCGACAGTGCTGATGGGCGGGGCACTCGCCTGTGCCGCAAGGGGTGGGGCTGGCACTGCACTGGGGATCGGGGGTGCCGTCGGAGAAGAAGATGATGATGTACTTGGATCGGGCCCGCTCGGCGGCTGAGCTAGCCACGATGTCCTCGGAGATCATCGTGTACGCGCCGCCCAGCGCTCCCTGGTAGTCGGTCAGACGATCGTGTTGGCTGATGCGGGTGTCGATGGCGGCCAGATCAGGCGCATTGGTGAATCCCTGGGTCAGGCGGTCCACCCGGGAATCGAATGCAATCACTCCGAACAGCACCGCAGGGTTGGCTTGATANNCTCATGGAGTCCGAGGTGTCCACCACGAACAGAACCTTCACCGGGAACACCTGGTCGGTATCGGGCGACAGGCAGACGTCGCCGGTCAGACGCAGCTCATCGTCGAAGACAATGCCAGCGTCGCCGCGGCCCGGTTCCAAGCCCGAATCCGTGCATGAGAGCGTGGCCACAGACAGCCCGGTGGCCGCCAAGAGCGTCGCTGCGCGATTACTACGAGAACACATAGGCTTTGCTGGGGTGGTCACATCACCTTGTGGTGGTTNNCAAGCCTGCTGGACGCTGGCCCGAAATCACGCAGCCGCCGCCACTGTCGATCGCAGACCCCGTCACGGTCACGGGCAAGGTGGTCTCGGCGTGCTTGACCGACGGCTCGATGGTGTCGTCTACCGCGAGATCAGCAGTCAGTGTCAAGGTGTATTGCCCTGGGTTGTGCGGGATCAGCACCGGCCGCTTGTCCGCGTTGACCGGGGCACACTCGTAGCCATCCCCACAGGTGGCGGTTCCGGCCGGGTTTCTTACTGTGTCGCTGGACCCCGGGGGCTGAGCGGTCACGAACCACTTGAAGTTGACATTGACGCCCTGGCGGTTGGAAAAAAGCGACAGGTTGATGGTTTCGCCCGTCTTGGCCGTGACCAGCGGGGCCCCCACCACCTGGAAGACGGTCTTGGGATCCAGACACTTGCTGGGATCGGGGTTCTTCGGGACGACCAGGCAGAATCCGTTCGTGTCGCAGGCATCGCCCATGCCGTCGTGGTCAGCATCTTCCTGACCCGGGTTCGGGATGAGCGGGCAATTGTCCATGCCGTTGACCACACCGTCGCCGTCCGCATCGGAATCGCAGTTGTCGCCCACGCCGTCGCCGTCAGTATCTTTCTGACTGGGGTTGGCAGCCAGGGGGCAATTGTCTACCGCGTCCAAGATGCCATCCCCGTCGGTATCGTCGCTGCAGCCTGATGTCACGTTGGCTTTGAACGGACAAGGATCGTCCTTGTTGGGTATGCCGTCGCCGTCGATGTCGTCGTCACAGGCATCGCCCAGGCCGTCCCCGTCGGTGTCGATCTGCGACTTGTTGGGAACCAGCGGGCAATTGTCCGATTCGTTGGGAATGCCATCGTTGTCCATGTCCGGATCGCACACATCGCCGATCCCGTCCGCATCGTTGTCCATCTGATCCCTGTTCGCGGCGTACTTGCAGTTGTCGCAGACATCCCCGACCCCGTCGCCGTCGGAATCGGCCTGATCCTGGTTGGGACGGAATGGACAATTGTCGACATCATCCTCGTAGCCATCGCCATCAAAGTCGTCCGAGGTGGAGTACTTGGTGCCGATGTCCGTGTTGTTCACCAGGATTGCTCCGCCTCCACCGCCCCCGCCACCACCGTTGTTTTTGGGTGTGCCGCAGAACCCGGTGCCGCATTCGCCATCGGTTTGCGCCATCACTGGCAACGCCAGCAACAAGACGGCGGCCAAGGTGTTTACCGAAAAGAACCTCGCCTTCCTCATCGCATGTCTCCTTTCGCGGCTCGCGAGTTGGACTACGTCAATGTCGGACCGGCTTGATCGTAACATGTTTGGAAAAGCGCCGATGGCAAATTCTCCTTTTAATTTCCGTACTTTAACCGACATTACCGCACCCGCAGCGTTTGTACGCCGAATTACAGTTGGAGAATGGTGAGTAAGCTAACTCACCATGAAACCACTATAATTTCTGGCTAGGGCGCCGTCTGTGCCGAGTTGAAACGCAACACGTAGGAGCAGTAGGCATCGCTCGACAGCTCGACCAAATGATCGCCGGGCCGGGTGGTGTGGATGGGCATGGCGATGATCCCGTCTTCACCCGCCTCCCGGAAAATGTCGGCGCCTGCGCTGTCGAAGGTTGCCTTCTCGTTGCAGCTCGGTTCCGAGACTTCCAGTCGCAAAGAGGTGCCGGGAGCGTGGCGATTGTCGAGATAGATCTCGAACTTCAGATCGGATTCGCCCATGGTGCGCACGATGAAGCGGCGGGCACTGGGGAAATCCCCGTCCAGGTAGTGGCTGGTGTCGAGCACACAGCGGGCGGTGGCCCCGCAGGCGGTGGGAATGCTGTCTTCGCAGACCGTGCGATCGCGGCCCAAGGTGAAGAACGATTCGTTGCTGCAGGCACCAAGCCCGAACAGCACGAACGCCAGGGCGATCCATCCTGTCACAGGGCCTCGACCTTTGCCTGGAAGTCGCCGTTAAGCGTGCGCCCCGCGGGATCCGCCAGGGTGGTGCGGAACAAACCCGTGATGTCCGCGTTGGCGACGGGCTCTTGGTCGAAGTGGATCTTGCCCACCTGCAGCGGAAAATCGGTGGTGGTGGATTCCACACGCTGAACCGTCCCCCGCGGCAGCCCGTTCACCTGCGCCGTCAGGTCGATGTCCGTCCCCGCCACCGGTTGGATGTCGCCGATGCTCACCGTCACCTTCACAGTCTTGGCCAGCACGGTCTGCCCGGAGGTGCGCAGGTACTCGACCGAGACCTCGTCACCCACGCGGGTAGCCTGCACCTTGTCGAAGTCCAATGTGAACACCTGCGACACGCTGCCGTACAGGCGATTGGGTGGGTCGCCACAACCGGCGAGAAGAAACAAAGGAACAAGAAATAGAGCGGCGCGCATCAGGGCTCCTTGGCAACTCGCAGGATTGCCTTGCTGGCCCCTGCGACAAGATCGTAGTAGCTCGACTGGAAGGCGATCACGGCCTTGCCTCCTGCGAAGGCCAGCGCGGTGTACTGACCGTCGCTGACACCGCTTTCGCCGGTTATCTTCTGAATACTCCAAGTCCCGGCGCTGCGACGGGCGAGATACAGGCCGTCCTTGTCCACATCGCAGCCTGTGCTCACACCGTAGTCGTTGCAGCGATAGTAGGCGATGGCAGGATTGCCGTTGTCGTCGAAGGCCAGGGAAGGGTAGTAGCCGGTGATCCCATCGCGGTCCACGCTCTCCGCCGCGGTCCAGGTGCTTCCGTCACTGGATTCGCTGTAGGCCAGAAGCTGGCGAGCATCATCGAAGTAGGCCAGGGCGTGCAGGCCCTGGCTGCTGACGGCGAATCCGATCTGTTCGCGGATCTTCCCCACGAACAGTTTCTTCGCTTCCCAGCCCTGGGCGATCTCGTGGTCGAGCCAAATCGCCGGCTGGGTCATATTGTAGTGGACGATGGCGGCCTTGCCCGCTGGCGAAAAGCCGAGCCGGATGTAACTGCCGCCGCCCCGGGCCACGTCTGCCGTGAAAATCGAGTAGGCATCACCGCGCGCGAACTCCACATCCGAACTATCGAGGTCCGTGGATGCGAACCCAAAGTGGAGATCGCGAAACGCGACCGCCAGCTTGCCGGAGGCAGGATCGAGTGCCGCCGCCGGCCAGTAGCCCGTGGCATCGCCCAAATTGCACACGTTCTGTGCCGCGCAGTTGGCTGCTTGGTCAGGCGGCATGCCGCTGGACGCGGAATCTGCGGCGATGGTGCGCGGAGTGCCCAAAGTGCCACCGCTCACGCTGGCCAGCAAGAGATCCGAGGCCCCGCAGCGCATGTTTGCCGACGGACCACCCGTGTAGGCGAGCCACGGCTCGCCCGCCTGGTCGAAAGCCAGGCCCACGCCCATCATGGCAGCGTAGGGCTGCGACGTGGCGATCTTCCCGACGAAGCCGCTGGCCGAAGGAAGCACCACGCAGATGTCGAAAACGGCGGCTGTGGCCGCACGCGCTTCGATGGTGCAGGTGGCCTGTCCGCTGGTTTGTGCCAGGGAGGCAAACGCCACCTGCGTGCCCGACGCTGCGGCCACGGTCTGGTAGCCCGCCTGCTGCCCGCATTCGGGAACATCGAAGAACTGCCAGACGGTGGAGCTCGGTGCTGTCTCGCTCGCCACCTGTCCGTCCCGCTTGCTGGCACCGGCATCGGGCTCGCCGCCACTGCCCCCCGAACAGGAGAAACCCCAGGTTCCGACAAACGCAACCGACAACATGATCGCAGTGCGCACGCGCAATCAGTGTCCACCCACCGTGCAAGCCCGTCAACCTGGTGGGGCAAGGTGAACAAGGGTACTCATCGGTACGCATGACCACGGCATCATAGGTCCGCTCATATCCTGATCACCCAGGCCCGCCAGCTCGTGGCGAACGCGGCGGTGGCGCAGCGGCCTGGGCCCCCCGCCTAACTTCCCCGTCGAGCAACGATCTCTTCGATGCGCGTGAGCAGGTCGCCGTCGCGCAGGGTGACCGTCACGTCGTCACCCTGGTGCAGGCCGGTGCAGCTTCGTAGCACCTGGCCGTCAGGTCCGCGTGTCAGGCTGTAGCCGCGATCCAGCACCTTGAGCGGCGAGAGCGCGTCGAGCTTGCCGGCCAGCGCTTCCAGGCTGCGACGTCGATGCGCCAACAGGGAGGTACCCGCGGCGACCAGGCGCCGCTCCACTGCGACCAGAGCGCTGCACTGATCGGCGATCCGGCGCTGGGGATGCGAGCGAAAAAGACGCGCCTCGAGCGCGCGCAGGTCGGCGCGGCGTCGGGCGGTGGCAGCGTGCAGGGAGCGGGCCGCGCGTTCTACGAAGTCGTCAAGACCCTGACGGCGCTCGTCGATGAGTCGGCGCGGATCGCCGAGCGCGCTCCGCGTCCGTTCCAGGTGCAGGCGCAGGGAGCGCGTCTCGCCCAGCAGGGCCCGACCCATGCGCCGCCCCAGCAGCCGAACCTCGGCCAGCAGGTCCGCTGCCACCGGTACGGCCAGCTCGGCCGCTGCCGAGGGCGTGGGCGCGCGCAGGTCAGCCACGAAGTCGGCGATGGTGAAGTCGGTCTCGTGGCCGACTGCCGAGATGACCGGGACCGGGCAGGCGGCAATGGCTCGCGCCAGGGTTTCGTCGTTGAAGGCCCACAGGTCCTCTAGCGAGCCACCCCCGCGCGCCACGATGACCACGTCCACGTCGGGAACTTTCACGATCTCGGCCAGGGCCGCCACGATGGCAGCGGCCGCGCCCTCGCCCTGCACCGGTGTTGGCGCCAGCAGAATGGGCACCGGGAACCGGCGGTGGGCCACCCGTACGATGTCGCGAATTACCGCGCCCTGGGCAGAGGTCACCACGCCCAGCCGTCGTGGCAAGAAGGGCAGGGGACGTTTGCGCTCGGGATCGAAAAGACCCTCGGCCGCCAGCTTCTGCTTGAGCTGCTCGAAGGCCAGCGCCAGGGCACCCGCACCCGCCGGCTCGATTCCGTGCACAGAGAGTTGGAAGCGGCCGCGCGCCTCGTAGATGGTCAGGCGGCCACGACAACGCACCTGCTGGCCGTCTTGCAGCCGAAAGCGCAAGCGAGCCGCCTCGCGTGCGTACATCACGCAGTCGAGTTGCGCTTCGGCATCCTTCAGGGTGAAGTAGAGGTGTCCGTTGGCCGACCGCTTGAGGCCGGATACCTCGCCCTCGACGCGCAGATCGGAGAAGCGGGATTCGAGAGTGAGTCGAGCCGCGCGGACCAGGTCGGACACGGCGAAGATGCGCGTGTCCTGGGCTGCCAGCGATCCGCCAGCCGGTGGGCCGGCCGCCAGCGCCTCGCGACCCGCCGCGGGCTGAAAGACCGCCGGGCGGTCGCCGGCAGCGGCGATGTGGACTGGCGGGGCAGCATCGGCCGGCTTTGCTGTGCCGGCGGCGAGGGCGGCATCCGGCTGCGTTGGCCCTGCCAATCGGCTGTCAAAGGAAAGCTGGCCCGCGTCCTCCACCGGCGCAGGCTTGGACGCCGCATCCGGCGGGGTCTTGCCCCGGCGTGGGCTCACCGCAATCCCCGCGCCGCCGCCCGCTCGTAGTCCGCGGCATTGGTGCGCAAGGCTTCCAGATCCGCACTGGCCGCGCGCTGGAGCGCCTCGGCCTCATCGGCCAGACCCGCGAAGCCCCAGCCGAAAGCCAGCCGACTGGTCTTGCGAAACAGCAGCCGACCGGAAGGCCAAACGATTTCAGCCTCGGTGCCTGCGGCATTAACCGTAGGCACCCGATCGCCCGCGGCCGCCAGTTGCGCGGCCAGAGCCGGCCACACATCGGCGGCGAGCGACTTGGCGAACAGCGCGGCGGCGTTCTCGCTGGTGGCCGCCGGCTCGAAGCGCCGGATCATGCGCTCGCGCTGCTGTCCGTCGGGAACGTTGCTGAGCGTGATGTCGTAGGACTCGCGCCCGGCGCGGTGAACACTCATCCACGACCATTGCGTGGCCAGATCCAGCGCACCCCAGAGTCGGGCCGGATCTCGCGCCGCCACCGCCGCTGCCAGCCGCACCTTGGCCTCAGCCGGCGTCTTGGACCCGCGCTGCCCGCAGGCTGCAAGCATGGGCAGCGCCAGCAGGATCGCCGTGAGGGTGATGCTGGGGGAGAATCGGATCTTCACAGGCTATGACCGTGCAATCGAGTTGTTCTTGCAAGCGAAGCTAATGCTGGCCGACCCAATACGCAACGGTTGGACGTCTTGATCCCGTGATGGCCCAGAAGGTCGTGGCCGTGGTCGTAGCCGACTGAACAGATGACCCTACGCCTCCCCGAACGGATTCGTGCTAGATTTCTGCGCGCTCGACGGTGACCGACGAAAGCAAAACCCCGCCCCTTCCGGCTGCAGGGCCACTGCCCGACGGGCTTGCCGCGCCCGCAGGACAGGACGAGTTCGCCGGCATTCCGTCCTCGCGCGGGCGTCATCCAGCGATCGCGCTGGGGACGGCGGCGCTGGCCTGCTTCTTGATCTTTCAGCTCAGGAGCGACCTGCGCTATGCCCTCTCGCCTGGCGTGGCGCAGGATCTGGGCGACGCGCGTCGGCTCAGCACGACCAAGCCCGAGGCGTGGCCGGTCAACCGATACGTGCGCCTGGCGGGCCATGCCGATCGTGAAAGCGCGGTGGTGCTGGACACACAGGGGTCGTGGCACTTCACCCAGTTTTTCCGACTGCTCGGCACCAACAACCGGATCTTCGTCAGGCGCACGGCTGACCCTTTGCCGGCCGAGTTGGCCGCGCATGACGTGTTCGTGGGCCGGCTCATGCGCTTTTCCGATCTGTCGTTTCAGGAGGCGATCCGCCGGCACTTCGTGGGTCACGTAAGCGCCACCCACTTCTTCGCGCCCGCCGACGTCAGGGCTGCGCTCGCCCAGTCATCTGGTGGCTCGCTGGCGCTCACCGACCTGCTCGGCGATCGCGTGTCGCTTGCTGCCAACGACGAGCTGGTCATCGACATGGACCGTCCCGGCCAGATGCGGATCGAGTTGTTGCGCGAGCGATTCTCCGATCAGGCCAAGGCCCGCGCCGCGGTCGAACAGCAAGGAGGGCAGGTGATCGAGACCCCCAGCGACGCCGTCGATCCCAAGCGGCTGGCCCTGGTGGTGGCGTTCCCGCCCGAGCGGCGTGACCAGGCCTTGCAGACGCTGGGTGAACGAGATCGCCAGCTGCATATCCAACCTGCCCGCACCACACACAAGGTGCGCGTTGCCGACCTGGGCGCCACGGCCGAAGCGATGGTGGTCAAGAGCGCGGGCGCCGAATCGCAAGTCTTCCCGGTCGCCCAGATCCAGGGCATCGGCACCCTGGCCGCGGTGCAGATCTCCGACGACGCGCTCATCCTCTTCGAAGGTGAACGGCCGCGCGACCATCTCAAGTCGCTCATCATCGCGGCCTTCTTGCTCGGCTTCGCGGTTATCAATCTGCTGGCTCTGCGCCGTCGGGACGATACATAAGGCGCCATCATGATTCGGCTGCACGACACCCGGGCCAAGAAGAAGGTGGAATTCCAGCCGCGTGAGCCGGGCAAGGTTTCCATGTACGTATGCGGTGTGACGGTCTACGACCTCTGCCACGTGGGCCATGCGCGTACCGCCGTTGCGTTCGACGTGATCGTGCGCCACCTGCGCGCGCGCGGATTTGACGTGCGCTTCGTGCGCAACATCACCGACGTCGACGACAAGATCATCCGCAAGGGTCTGGCCGAGGGACGGCCGGCCGCCGAGGTCGCGCGCAGCTATGCCGACGCCATGGCCGCCGACATGGACGGCCTGGGCGTGGCCCCGGCCGACGTCGAGCCCCGCGCCACCTTGCACATCGCCGAGATGATCGACGTCATCCGTCGGCTGGAAGCACGCGAACTGGCCTACGCCGCGGGCGGCGACGTGTACTATTCGGTGGCCGGATTTCCCAACTACGGCGGGCTTTCAGGGCAGAGCCCCGAGGAATTGCAGGCCGGCGCGCGCATCGAGGTGGGCGAGAACAAGAAGAGCCCGCTCGATTTCGCACTGTGGAAGGCAGCCAAGCCGGGCGAGCCATCGTGGGAGAGCCCCTGGGGGCCGGGCCGCCCGGGCTGGCACATCGAGTGCTCGGCCATGTCACACCGCTATCTGGGCGACACATTCGACATCCACGGCGGCGGCTCCGACTTGATCTTCCCCCACCACGAAAACGAGATTGCCCAGTCCGAGGGCGCGTTCGGCGCTTTCGCACGTTACTGGATGCACTCGGGGATGCTCAACTTCGGCGGCGAGAAGATGTCCAAGTCGCTGGGCAACGTGGTGACCATCCGCCGCGCGGCCGAGACGCACGATCTCGAAGCCCTGCGTCTCCTGCTCATCAGCGTGCACTATCGCAGCCCGGCTGGGTTCAGCATCGCGCGCGACGACGCGGGCCAGCCGGTCTACCCCGATCTCGACGAGGCCGAAGCGCGGCTCGACTACTTCTATCGCACCCTCGAGCGGCTGGATGGCTTCGCGGGAACCCTGGCGAGCCCGCCCACGCCGCCCCCGTCGGACTTGGCCACGCGCTTTGTCGAAGCCATGGACGATGACTTCAACACCGCCGCCGGGATCGGGCACCTGTACGATGCGTTCGTGCTGGCCAACAAGCTGCTCGACGATCCCAAGGCAGCCCCCAAGACGGAAAGGCAGTCGGCGCTCACGGCGCTGGCGCGCGACGCGCGCATGGTCGGAACGACTCTCGGGATCATGCGGCGGCCGCCTGCCGAGTTCCTGAACAGCCGGCGCGCGCGTCTGTGCGTGCAGCGCAAGATCGATCCGCAAGCCGTCGAGTCCAGCATCGCCGAACGCGCCGCGGCCCGGGCGGCCAAGAACTTCCAGCGCGCTGACGAGATCCGGGCCGGGCTGAAGCAGCGGGGCGTGGAACTGATGGACGGGCCAAAGGGAACGGCGTGGCGGGTGGTCTAGCGGCGCTGATCGCCCTTTGACAGGTACGCCAGGATCACGTCATCCAGGCTGCGCGTGCTGACCAGGCTCTCCGCGGGGGGGGCTTGCGGCGCGGGAGGGGGCGCGGCGGTGCGAGGCGCGGCGTTGGCGTCGGCGGTTTCGACCATGGGTGTGGCTGGCGGCACGCCTGGGTCGGGCTGGCGGCTGGCCATGGGATGGCTGCCTTCCTGGACGACATACGGAACCCCGGCGCCCGGGCGGCGCGGGCGCGGCGCCATGGGGCGAGCTGCGCCCGGGGTCTTTCCGCCGGCGCCCACCACGATCCGGCGCTGGACCACGACGGGTGAAACAGGGGTCTGAGGTTTTGCGGGCCGCCGGCTGTCGGGCGGCGGTCCAGCCTTGCCAGGACCAAGCGCGGCCATGTCGCGAGTGGGCCGCTTGAAGGTGTAGGTTCCGCGGCCGGGCAGGGTGGGCTGAATGATGTGCAGGGGCAGCGGCTCGGGCGTGCGCATCGTGTCCGGCGGCGGCGTGGGAATGGAATCCAGATCGAGGAGCTCCGGGCCTGGGCTGGGAGTTGCCTCGGGCAGCCGTGCGCGGGGCAGGGGCGCGTCCGCATGCATTGAGGCCGCCTCTGTCTCGGTTGCGAAAAGCGGCGCCGGCAACGCCTCAGCCGTAGCTTTGCGAGGGGAGGTAAATATCTCGCCCCTTGCCGAGAAGAAATCCCCCAGGCGGTCGTCGTACAGGCCCTGCTTGAGCTCTTTGAGTATCTCTTTGTGCTGACCCTGCATCAGCCCGCGCACGCCGTCCTCGCTGGACACGGCGTCGTACTGGCACCGCTTGGTCGCCAGGATGCTGCCTTCGAAGAATAGATGGGTGAAGAGGTGGGGATTGGCCGGCCCTGAATCCTCGGTCTGGACGTGGAGAATCCTCCCTCCGTATCGCACGTTGTGGTTGTACCCGAGCAGCGGGCTTCGAATCGGCTTGCCCATCAAAAACCGAAGTATAGCGCTTGCGCCGACTGTGCTAAAATTGGTTTGTAGCAGGCCTTCCCGATGGTGAATGTCACCGCCATCAAGATTCGCGACAATACGCAGCCCCGGTCTGCCTATTCGGGGCTGGGCCGGCCCTACAGTGGCTATCTCATCAGCTTTCCCACCGTCGGACGGGGAATGGTCATATTTCGCGATCCCAGCGGCCATCGCATGGTGACCACGCCCGTGCGGCGGGTGCTAAGCGAGTTCGGGGCCGCGGACATCTACGTCGAGACGGAGAACTCGGTCTATCGTCTGCGTTTCCATTCGGCCCCGGCGGTCGAGGATGCGGCCCGCGCTACGGTGAAATCGGGTTAGTTCTTGACGCCGCAGGGACGGTGAAATTTCGACAGGGCAGGGTGACGGCCAGCAAGAAAAGCGCCCTGGGCCTTGATTTTGCGCCAGCCAGCAGGTGGCGGCTGTCGTGGAACCGCGGTTGCAAGAGGCAGCGACCATGACCAGTATCTCGTGCTACGCTGTTCGGCACACCAGCATGGTTCGTCATGCCCTGATTCTTGCGGCGGGACGCGGCCGCCCGGTCGCCGACCTGGAAACGCCCAACTGCCTCTCTGTCGTGGCGGGGGTCCCGTTGATCTTGCGCACACTGCGTACGCTGGCCAGCGTGGACATTCAGCGCGTGGGCATCGTGGTCGGTTGGAGAGGAGACGAACTGCGCCGGCGTGTCGAAGCCCTGTGCGCGTCCGAGCGCGGGCTTCCGGCTGAGGTTCTCTTCTTCGACAACCCGTCCTGGGACAAGCCGAACGGATTGTCGGTCCTGGCCGCGCGTTCATTCGTGACCGAGCGGACCCTGCTGGTGATGGCCGATCAAATCGCGGCGCCGCACCTGGTGCGTGACATGGCCAGCCTGCCGGCGACCGGCGCCGCCACCGTGCTGGCGGTCGATCGGGATCTGTCGCGCGTGTTTGATTTCGACGACGCCACCAAGGTGTGTCTGGCTGCGGCCCAGGGCAGCGAGACCCTGTGCCATGTCACGTCCATTGGCAAGGATCTGGCGGCCCACGACGCCGTTAGCGCTGGCCTCTTTGTGATGTCGCCCTCGCTCATAGCCTGTCTCGACACCTTGGCTGCGGCCCACCCGCCCTCGCTGACCGAGGCCGTGGCTGAGGCTGCGCGGCGCGGGATGGTCGAGGCGTACGACGTGGCCGGGGCGGTGTGGCAGGACGTGGATTCTGCGGACATGCGCCAGCATGCCGAATGGCTGCTGCGGGTCTACGGCGATGACCTGCGCCACCCGGACGTGCGCGGCACCGCGCGATCATCTGGCACCGACACGCTGGCCCTCATCGAACGACTGCTGGCGGAAAAAGACGCTCCCCGCTACACGCTTTTCAATCCGGGGCCGGTGATGACATCCGCGCGGGTCAAGGCCGCCCTGGTCCACCATGACATCTGCCACCGTGACGAGGACTACTCGGGCGTGGTGCGCCGGCTGCAACAGAAGCTGCGCCCGGTGTTCGGCGCCTCGCCCGAGCACGAGATGTTGCTGGTGACCGGCTCAGGTACGGCTGCCATGGAGATGGCGATCTCGTCGGTGGTGCCACCAGGCAAGAAGATCCTGATCGTCGAGAATGGCGCCTTTGGCGAGCGCCTGGCCGAGATCGCACAGCTTCATCGGCTGGAGCACGTCCGGCTTGCCTGCCCGTGGGGCAGCCTGCTTGACCCTGCCGCGGTCGACGAGGCCCTGGCGGCCGATCCCGACATCGCGGTAGTGGCGATGATCCACCATGAAACCTCGGTTGGCGTGGTCAACCCGGTGGGTGCCATCGGCCGCGTGTGCCGGCAGCGTGGCGTGATCCTGGTGGTGGACGCGGTGTCTTCACTGGGCGTCGAGGATCTGGACGTGGTACGCGACAGCGTGGACATCTGCTACTCCTCGGCCAACAAGTGCCTGCACTCCTGCTCGGGCGTGTCGTTTCTGTGCGTGGCGCCCACGGTGTGGCCGCGCATCGAGTCCATCCCGCCGCGGGTGTACTACCTGGATTTGCGCCGCTATCGCCGCTACCTCACCGAGGTGGCGCAAACGCCCTTCACCCCGGCGGTGTCGTCCTTTTTCGCCCTCGAGACCGCGCTCGACGAGTTGTTCGAGCAGGGTGGCGTGGCGGCCCGGCGGGAAACCTACCGCCGGCGCAACCTGCTCATCAGGCGCGTGCTGACCGATCTGGGTTTCCAGTCGCTGACGAATACCGGTCGCGAGTCGCACACCATCTCGACCCTGCGCGTGCCTGCCGGTGTCACCGTCGACGAGCTGTACGCTCGCCTGAAGGAACGCGGTTTCATCATCTACCGCTGCAAGGGCGCGCTGGGCGCCTATTACATTCAGATATCGAACATGGGCGAGCTACCCGACGCCACCATCGACGCCTTCCTGGGCGCTGTGGCCGACGTGGTGGGCGCGGCCCGCGAGGCTGCGCGAGCAAAAGATCGCGGCCGCCTGCGGTCGGTCTAAGGCCGAGCGCGAGGGCGCGAGCGTAGCGAGCGGGCAGCCGGCCGCAGCGATGAGACGGGAGCCTTCCTTCTGCGCCGCCTGCCGGCGGGCAAGGGTGAGCTGATGGTCGATCCAGCCAGCCTGCCGGCTGGCATGCGTGCGGGAGCGCCGCGCGCGTTCCAGATCGAGGCTGACCCGACAGCAATCGAGGACGTGTACGTACCGGTGCTGCCCGCCCGGTAGTCCAGACCTACGGGCCTCGATCGCGTGATTTCGAATACTTGAGCGGTCTTCGTGCGTTCAGATGCGCAATTTTAGCTGGTCGGTCGGATTTCTGCGCTTGACACGATAGCGGACGGCGTATATCACTCTTACGTAAACGTAAGGGTTTGGTTGTGCCTTCTGAAATCAGCGCAGAATCGCTATCCCTGCTGAAAGTAGGTGATATAGCGCGTCGGACGGGAAAGACCGTCCGGGCCATACACCTCTATGAGGAACTGGGCCTGCTCAACCCAGCCGTGCGGTCCAAGGGCGGCTTCCGCATGTACCGGGGCGATGGGGTCAAGCGCATCGAGTGGATCCAGAAGCTGCAGGACATGGGCTTCTCGCTGACCGAGATCAAGGTCTTCCTGCGCGTGTGGGAGGAGAGCGCGACTGCGCCCAAGGCCATGGCCACTGTGCGCGAGATCTTCACCGACAAACTGCGGGAGACGCGCGAGACCATAGCCCGGCTTACCCGCCTGGCCGAGGAGCTATCCGAAAGCCTCGCCTTCCTCGAAGGCTGCCGTTCTTGCGATCAGGGTCAGCACCAGCGCGAGTGCGGCGGCTGCGGTCGATCGGACCACGAAGTTCCCTTGCTGGTGGACGGAATCGCCAAACGCTGAGCCATGGCACCCAAACTTCCCATCTACATGGACAATCACGCGACCACCCCGGTGGATGCGCGGGTGCTCGACGCCATGCTGCCCTACTTTCGCGGGGAGTTTGGCAATGCCGCCAGCCGGTCGCATGTCTTCGGCTGGAACGCAGAGCGGGCGGTGGAACAGGCGCGCGAGCAGGTGGCGGCGGTCATCGGCGCCTCGGGCCGAGAGATCGTCTGGACCTCGGGCGCCACGGAATCCGACAACCTGGCCATAAAGGGCGCGGCTGACTTCTATCGCGACCGGGGCAACCACATCATCACCGCTGTGACCGAGCACAAGGCCGTGCTCGACACCTGCAAGCGGCTGGAGAAGTCGGGCTTCGAGGTGACCTATCTGCCAGTGGAGCGCGACGGCCGGGTCAACCCGCAGGCGGTGGCCGACGCCCTGACCGATAGGACCATCGTGGTTTCCATCATGCTGGCCAACAATGAGGTGGGCACCATCAACCCGGTGGCCGAGATCGGTCAGGTGGTCAAGGCGCGCGGGGCGGTGTTTCATATCGATGCGGTCCAGGGCGTGGGCAAGATTCCCTTCGACGTGGCATCCACGCATGCTGATCTGGTTTCCCTGTCGGCGCACAAGATGTACGGCCCCAAAGGCGTGGGTGCGCTCTACGTGCGGCGCAAGCCGCGTGTGCGAATCACCCCCATCATCGACGGGGGCGGCCACGAGCGCGGTATGCGCTC
>PMZX01000313.1:0-4059 GCA_003170035.1 Myxococcales bacterium
AAGATGAGACGCGAGAGTAACGCGATCGGTGGGCGATATGAAGGCAAGAATGAAGCGCACAAGCGGCACAGGAAAACTAACGCACAAACCCGCACATAGCGCAGATGTCGTTCGACGCCCTTGGCGACCGGCCGTGGCCAAGTAGAATCGGCCTGTGCCCCTCCGATCACCTTTCAAAGTTGGCCTTGTGCAGATGGCGATGTCGGCTGAGCCAGAGGCGAATTTCAGCCTGGCCAGCGCCAAGATCCGAGCTGCGGCCGCGCAGGGCGCCCAGGTGGTGTGCCTGCCCGAGCTCTTTCGTTCGCCCTACTTCTGCCAGAGCGAGGATGCGGTTCACTTTGCCCTGGCCGAACCCATCCCCGGTCCCAGTACCGAGGCCCTGGGCGCGGTGGCCCGCCAGGCCGGGGTGATCGTGATCGCGTCGCTGTTCGAACGACGCGCACCGGGGCTGTACCACAATACTGCGGTAGTGATCGGCGCCGACGGCGCGATGGTCGGCAGCTACCGCAAGATGCACATTCCCGACGACCCCGGCTACTACGAGAAATTCTACTTCACGCCCGGCGACCTCGGCTTCTGCGCATTGGGCACGCCGGTCGGCCGGCTGGGCATCCTCATCTGCTGGGACCAGTGGTATCCCGAAGCCGCACGCCTGGTGGCCATGGCCGGCGCCGATATCATTTTCTATCCCACGGCAATCGGCTGGCACCCGCGCGAAAAGGCGCAGCACGGGGCGGCCCAGCGCGATGCCTGGCGCACNNCTGACCCGTTCGGCGTGGTGGTGGCCGAAGCGTCCGTGGATCGCGAAGAAACCCTGATCGCAACTGTGGATCCGGCCCGCATCGAGGAGGTGCGCCAGGCCTGGCCCTTCCTGCGCGACCGCCGCATTGACGCTTACGCCGGCATCGAGCGGCGTTTTCTCGACAGAAGGTAGTCGGCGAGGCGACCGCAGGTCGCGCCTACGCGAAACGTGATGGGGAGACTGGGTAGGGGCGAGCTGCGGTCGCCCGCACGACGACTATTTCTCGCCCTTGCGGCTCGTCTCGATTTCCTGCACGGCCTCACTCAGGCGGGAAAAGATCGCGACCAGCTTGGCCTTGAAGCTGCCCAGGTTCTTGCCGAAATAGCGGTCGGGGTGCAATTCCTTCGAGGCTGCGGCGAATGCGCGTTTGATCGTTGCACCGTCGGCGTCAGGGCCGACGCCCAGCAGGTCCCAGGGCGAAAGCTGCCGCAGCCGGCGGTGTAGCCGGACGATACGCGCCTTCAGCTCCTTGGGTGCATCCGGCCAGTCCACCAGATCGGCAGCCGCCACCTCCGACCCATCGTCGAGGCGTTCGAGCGGGGGAATCGGAGTCCGACGCGCCTTTTCCCCTGCGCGCGAGCCCGCAGACTCGGCTGCCTTGGCTCGCGTTTTCTCGGCCACCACGGCGCCGGCCGCGGGCTTTGTCGTCCCTTGCGAACGCGCTGGCGCGGCTTCAGCCGCTCGGGCGGACGCGGACTTCGCGGCTTCCGGGGCAGACTCGCTGGCTGGCGGCGGCCCAGTGCGCGTTCCCCTTCGCGACGGCGCCACGGCCGCCTCCCCTGGCCCAAGGATGAGTCGCGCCTGTTTCAGGCCGCGAAGGATCTGCAGCGTCTCGTCACGACCCAGACCCGACACGAAACAGATCTCGTCGTAGCTGCTCCGGCCGTCCACCCGCGACAGGACGAAACCCTCCTTGAGCGAAAGCTTCTGCTTCGTCAGATCGATGGCCGTGTTGAGACGCGGGCGATCCTTGCTGGGCCCCAGGCCGGCTATCTCGTTCTGCAAGATCACGGGACGCCAACTAGCTCAACAGCCATTCCAGCAACGCCTTCTGGGAATGCAGGCGGTTCTCGGCCTCCTGCCACACATGACTGGCTGGGCCTTCGATCACCTCGTCGGAAACTTCTTCGCCTCGGTGGGCTGGCAGGCAGTGCAGGAAGATCGCGCTGCGATCGGCGCCGGCCATCAGCGCGCGGTCCACGCCGTAGCCGACAAACGCACGCTTGCGCGCCTCCGCCTCCTCTTCCTTGCCCATGGAAGCGAACACATCGGTGGTGACGACGTGGCGCCCGGCCGCCGCCTCGCGCGGATCGCGGACCACCTGGATGCGCCCGTGCCCTTTGCGACGAGCCGTCTCGAGTACCTCCGCATTGGGCTGGTAGCCGTCCGGACAGGCCAGCATCAGATCCAGACCAAGCAGGCCGGCGGCCTCGACCCAGGTGTTGGCCATGTTGTTGCCATCACCCACCCAGGCGTAGCGCAAGCTGCGCAGCACCTGCACGACGTCGGGCACTGATCCCGCGGGAGTCTTGGTTTCGCGATCCGCAAAGTGCGCGTACACGGTCTGCAGGTCGGCCAGGACCTGACAGGGATGCAGCAGATCCGTCAAACCGTTGATCACGGGCACCGTGGAATGTTCCGCCAGCTCGCGCACGCGCTCGTGGCCGAAGGTGCGCACCATGATCCCATGGCAGTAGCGTGACATCACGCGCGCCGTGTCCTTGATGGGCTCGCCCCGGCCGAGCTGGGAGTCGTTGCGGCCGATCACCACCGCGTGACCACCCAGCTCGCAGATGGCCACCTCAAAACTGACCCGGGTACGCGTGGATGCCTTCTCGAAGATGAGCGCCAGCACGCGACCTGGCCGGGTGGCGTGGGGCGCGCGCACCTGGCGCAAGAAACGCAGTTCCTCGGCGCGGCGAATCAGCGCCGAGAATTCAGTTTCGTTGATGTCCCACAGACTGAGGAAGTCGCGTTTGTTTCCCATGGCTCACACCTCGGACAGTACTGCATCGAGGATCGACAATGCCTCGTCGATCTCGGCCCGGCCAACCACCAGCGGCGGAGCGAAACGCACGACGTTCCCGCCTGCCACCGATATCAGCAGTCCGTGCTCGCGCGCCTTGACCACCACCGCGGCCGCGTCAGCCTCCATGACCAGGCCCTGCAGAAGGCCCCGGCCGCGCGCCCCGCGCGTCTTGGGCCGCCGCCGCTCGGCCAGACGCGCGAGCGCCGAGCCCAGGTAGGCACCCGAATCCTGGCAACGTCCGAGCAGGTTTTGCTCGTCCATGACCTGCTGGACGTACAGCGCGGCGGCCGAGGCCAGCGGGTTGCCGCCGAAAGTGGCGGCGTGCGTACCGGGGCCAAAGGCCTCGGCGACCGCCTCGCTGGCCAGCATGGCGCCCATGGGCACGCCACCGGCCAGACCCTTGGCCAGGGTGACGATGTCCGGCACCATGGCCTCGCGCTCAAAGGCGTAAAAGGTCCCAGTGCGGCCCACGCCGGTCTGCACTTCGTCGAAGATGAGCAGGGCGCTCCGCTCGCTGCACAGCCGGCGCAGCTCCTGCAGATAGCCGGGCGGCGGCAGGTTGATGCCGCCCTCGGCCTGGATGGGCTCAATGATCACCGCACAGGTGCGTTCGGTGATGGCCTTGCGCGCCGCTTCTGCGTCGCCAAAGGGAATGAAGCGCACATCAGGCAGCAGCGGGCCGAAACCTTCGCGGTACTTGCCCTGCCCGGTGACAGACAGCGCGCCCATGGTGCGGCCGTGGAAGCTGCCCTCGAACGAGATCAGCTCGACGCGTTTGGGCTGGTTGCGCAGCACGATCTGGTAGCGTCGCGCCAGCTTGAGCGCCGCCTCGTTGGCCTCGGTGCCGGAGTTGCAGAAGAAGGCCTTGCCGGCAAACGCTCGCCGCGCCAGGGCCTCGGCCAGGCGGATCTGGGCCTCGATGAAGTAGAGGTTGGACGTGTGATGCAGACGCGCGGCCTGCAACGCGAGGGCCTGGGACAGGCCAGCGTGGCCGTGGCCCAGCACGCAAACCGCGATCCCAGCGGTCATGTCCAGGAAGCGATGCCCGTCCACGTCCCACAGGACGCAGCCCTCCCCGCGGCTCATCACCACAGGAGCCCGGTTGTAGTTGTTGATGAGCAGCCTTCGGCCCGCGTCTAGCAGTTCTTCGCTCAGGGACATGGAAGGGACACCATAGCAAATGTCGCCCGAATTCGCAGTCCCTACGCCGCGCCTTCGCCGGGCTGCT
>PMZX01000313.1:4169-4294 GCA_003170035.1 Myxococcales bacterium
TGGTAGGCCTCATCCCAGGCAGAGACCACGGCCGCATCGAGCACGAGATTGGGACGGACCGTGGTGGGCAGCCAACTGCCGCCGCTGATCTCGCCCTCGAGTTGGCCGGGCGCCCAGCCGGCGCA
>PMZX01000229.1 GCA_003170035.1 Myxococcales bacterium
TTGCAGGGCATGGCCAAGCCGTCGTCCGATCTCTCGCGCGGCTGCAAAGCTGCCGATGTGCTCAACGTGATCGCCATCAACGTCGTGCGTGTTCAGTACGCGCAAAAGCAGTAGTTCTTGGAGTTCAAGTCATGAAGGTACTGGTCATCAATTGCGGTAGTTCGTCGCTGAAGTTCAAGCTGTACGATCTTCCGGCGGACGATACCGCCACGCTGATGGCCGAGGGCCTGGTCGAGGAAATCGGGCGCGAGAAATCCAAGTTCAGCTATCGCGACAGCCGCTCGCCCGAGAAGATCGTCGGCGACGTGGTGGCCAAGGACCACACCCAGGCGGTGGCAGCCATGAAAGACATGCTGCTGGATGCTGAGCACGGTCTGTTCAAAGAGAAGATCGAGGTGGACGCCTGCGGGCACAGGGTCGTTCACGGGCGCGAGCTGTTCTCGAACTCGGCCCTGGTTACCCCGGCGGTGCGCGCGGCCATCGAGGAGTGCATCGGCATCGCGCCCTTGCATAACCCGCCCAACTTGGCTGGCATCGCGGCCTGCGAGAAGATCTTCCCCGGTCTACCCCAGGTTGCGGTCTTCGATACCGCCTTTCACCAGACCATGCCGCCGCACGTGTACACCTACGGCCTGCCCCAGGACCAGCTCGACCGCAACCACGTGCGCAAGTATGGGTTCCATGGCACGTCTCACGAGTACGTGGCGCGCCGTTGTGCCGAACTGATGAAGAAGGACTTTGCCCAGCTCAAGATGATCACCTGTCACCTGGGCAACGGATCCAGCATCACCGCGGTCAAGCACGGCCAGTCCTTCGACACGTCGATGGGGCTGACGCCGCTCGAAGGCCTGCTGATGGGCACGCGCACCGGCGACATGGACCCCGCCGTGGTCCTGTACATCATGGACAAGGACAAGCTGTCGCCCCAGGAAATGAACACCCTGCTCAACAGCAGGAGCGGCGTCAAAGGCGTGTCCGGCGTTAGCAATGACATGCGTCAGGTGATCGACAAGGCCAAGGAGGGCCATGCGCGGGCGCAGCTCGCGCTCGACATGTTCGACTACCGCCTGGTCAAGTACATCGGGTCGTACGTGGCGGCCATGGGCGGGTGCGACGCCATCGTGTTTACCGGCGGCATCGGCGAGAACTGCGTCCCTCTGCGGGCGCGCGTGCTGACCCCGCTGCAGTTCATCGGCGTCGAACTCGATCCGGAGCGCAACAGCTCGAGCGCGAAGGAGAAGGTCATCACACGCGACGGCTCGCGCGTCAGCGCATGGGTGGTTCCCACCAACGAAGAACTGATGATCGCCCGCAAGACCAAGGCCATCATCGAGCAGGGTCACAGCCTCGTGCGCTAGTCGCGTGGTTCGTATTCTGCTAGCGTCCCTGATTCATGGAGGCAGCAGAACGCGGAAGACTGGTCTGCCCCCGATGCGGAAGCCCCCTACACCGGGAAAAACGGCGCACGACCCACCGCCTGCTCTCCATCGTCTACCCGGTCCGCTACTACGCGTGCAGCCCGGCCTGTGGCTGGACCGGGCTGCTGTCCGCGGTCTCCCATTTGAAAGCAAGAAAGCGTCGCCTACTCCGCATCGCCCTGGTGCTCGTGCTGGCCCTCTGCGGAATCGCGGTTGCCCGCCACCTGGCCCCCTACTGGAACAACCAGCACGGTGATGAGTCCTCTGAACAGTCTGACACTTCAGAATAGGTGCTTCACAGGTAGCGCGCGTCTCCGATCACCACGGCGGCCTGAATGCGGCCGGCCAACCAAACCTTGGCGGCGTCAACAGCTTGTTCGAGTGGCTCACCCCGAGCCAGCCCGACGGCAATGGCCGTGGCAAGCGCGCACCCGGTCCCGCGCGGGCTCTTGCCCGGCAACCGCATCCCCGCGAACAGCCGTTCACCCGCCGGAGAACGGAGCACGTCGGTTGCCGGACCGCTCAGGTGGCCTCCCTTGACCAGCACGGCTGCCGAACCTGACGCGGCCAGCGCCTGTGCGGCTTGGCGTGCTTGCTCGAGCGTCTCCACCGCAAGGCCGGTCAGCCAGGCGGCCTCCGCCAGGTTGGGGGTGACCAGGGTGGCCCGACACACAAGCGGAAGCAGATCAGCAGGGGCACCCTCGAAGAGAGAGCCACCGCTCGAGGCCCCCAGCACGGGATCAAAGACGACTGGTCCGCGCCAGGCCTGCAGGCCCGAGACGATGGCGGCAGCAATGCTGCCCCTCGCCACCATCCCGACCTTTACCGCGGTCCGGCGGGGCGGGCATAGGGCCAGCGCCTGCTCGAGGCCCGCTCGCACCATGTCTGGCGAGCGCGGCTCGACCCCCTTGACGCCGCCTTCGTCCTGCCGTGTCCAGGCCGTACCTACCAGCATGGCCCGGGCACCCAGCGCCTCGGCTGTGAGGAGATCTCGCACCAGGCCTGCTCCGCCGCGTGGGTCCAGGCCGCCGACGGCCACCACGTGGGGCTGCCCGGAAGACCCAGCCCCATTCTCGGCTAGCCCTTGGCGGTCCCCCGTGTCGCGATACATAGACCCTTGCATTTTTCCTGTAAGTCCCTTCTAGTCTGCCAGGGTCAGAAAAGGGCGAAAACCGGCCGCTGACATGGGCAAAAAAGCGGACGCAATACATTCTGGGGTACAATCGTCTTTACCAACGTGGGGGTAGTTCTTCCTCAGCCGATTTCATTCGGCAAGTACACGCTGTTTGAGCGCATCGGTCGCGGTGGTATGGCCGACGTGTTCAAGGCGCGGGTTCAGGGGCCGGCAGGCTTCGAGCGCATCTTTGTCGTGAAGCGCATCCTGCCCCACCTGTCGGACGACCCTGTCTTCACCAAGATGTTCATCGATGAGGCCAAGCTGGCCGCGCGACTCACCCACCCCAACATCGTCCAGGTGTTCGAGCTGGGAGCCGTGGACAACGAGTACTTCATGTCCATGGAATATGTGCGGGGCCGCGACCTGGCGGAGACCATGCGCACGCAGTGGGCGCGGGTTGGTCCGCCGCGTCCCGAGCTGGTGGCCTATGTCGGCCGCGAGATGTGTCGGGCCCTGGCCTATGCCCACGACTTCACGGCCGACGACGGGACCAGGCTGGGGATGATCCACCGGGATATCTCGCCCTCCAACGTCATGCTCTCCACCGACGGTGGGGTGAAGATCCTGGATTTCGGCATCGCCAAGGCTCTCGGCGGGGACAAGGACGAAAGCACCAAGACCGGGACGCTGAAGGGCAAGTTCGCCTACATGGCGCCCGAGCAGACCGTGAGCAACGAGGTCGATCGTCGCATCGACATCTTCGCCACCGGCATCGTGCTGCACGAGATCCTGACGGGCCGCCGGCTCTTCAAGGGCGAAAATGATCTTCAGACGATCGAGAAGGTTCGTCAGTGCGATGTGCCGCCGCCCTCGCTGCACAACCCGCTGTGTCCGCCGGAGATGGACAACATCGTGTTGAAGGCGCTGGCCAAGGATCCGCTCGAACGCTATCAGTCCGCCTCGGAAATGGCCGACGCACTTGACGACATCGTTCACGCCGCCCGCTTTCAGCCTACCCAGTTGGCCCAGCTCATGGGTAGCCTGTTCCCCACCGACACCGGCGTCGAGGCCCGTTCGTCAGGCAGTCAGCGCAGCCAGGCGGGCACCGGCTCGGTGAGCCCGTCACGTTCCAACACGGGTGCACTGCGCCTGAAGGCCACGGGGTCAAATTCCACCACAGGGCGCGCGACTTCGGCCACGGTGCCGCCGGTACCACCCGCCCGTACTGGCTCGTTGCCTCGGACGGCAGGGCTGACGCCGGTGGTGCCGCCGCCCATCCCCGACACTAACCTGCAGCGCAAGTCCTTGCTGGCGCGCAAGTCCACCTGGGCGGTGATGGGATTGGCCTTGCTGGGAGGGGGGCTGTACTGGGCGCAGTCGCGCGGGTTGCTGCATCAGCCGTCCGTGCCGGCGCCGCCGGCCATTGCGCCCGTTCCCCCGTCTTCGCCCAAGCTCGAGACACTCGACCTGGCGATCCAGTCGAATCCGTCGGGGGCGGAGGTTTTCGTCTCAGGCGAGAATGAGGCTCTTGGCAAGACGCCGTTTCGCAAGAAGTTCGAGTACCGCGAGGACAAGTCGACGTTCCTGGTGTTCCGCTTGCCAGGCTATCGCGAGCTGACCCACGAGGTGCGACCCGACTGGTCCGGTTTGGTGGTTCTGGATTCGGTTCCGGGTCAGCCAGCCCCTGAAGTCAAGCCTCCCGTTGCTGCCAAGCCAGGCAAGGGTGAGGGCCCATCCCGACCGAGTCATCGCAAGAGCCGCTCCGGCAAGGGCCACGATCCGTTCGAAGGGGGCGGCAAGCAGCGCCCGAGCCGCAATCTGGGGCGGGCTGAGAACCCATTCTGACGCCATCCTTTCCCGATCACGCTTGCCCCTGTCATGTTCTCCGGCCGTCGGATCGCCGTCGTGGTGCCCGCCTTCAACGAGGCAAACAAGATCGCGCGCACGGTGCGCTCTGTTCCGGGATTCGTGGATCACGTGATCGTGGTCGATGACACCAGCACAGACGGTACCGCGCGCATCGCCCGGCGCAGCCAGAGACGCGGCCTGGAGGTGCTCAGCCACGAAAAGAATCGCGGCGTGGGTGCGGCCATCGCGACCGGCTATGCGCGGGCGCGCTCCCTGGGCGCAGACGTCGCGGCGGTGATGGCAGGGGACTCGCAGATGGACCCGGCGGATCTAGCTGGGCTGGTGAGTGCGGTGGTTTCCGGTCGCGCTGACTATGCCAAGGGCAACCGATTTGCCTGGCCGGGTGTGTGCCGGGTGATGCCGTTGCCCCGGCTGGTGGGCAACTTCGTGCTCTCGCACTTGACCCGGCTGGCTTCGGGCTACACCCACGTCTTCGACTCGCAGTGTGGCTACACGGCCGCGAACCGACGGGCTCTTGACGCCATCCTGGCTGGCCCGGTGTTTCCTCGTTACGGGTATCCCAACGATCTGTTGATCCGCCTGGCTGCGGTGGGCGCACGCGCTGTCGACGTGCCAGTCCGCCCGGTCTATGGGCCCTCCTGGCGTTCAGGCATCCGTATCTCGCGCATGCTGGGGCCGCTTGGTTTGCTGCTCCTGCGCGCCTTCTGCTTGCGTGTGGGACGCGGTCTCGCGCGACGGCTCTGGCGATCCGAACCTCTAGCTGAGTTGCCTCCGACGTGATCGGCGTCCTGTGCACGTCCTACCCGCGTGGTCCTGACGACCATGCGGGCTCGTTCGTGCGTACGCGGGTGCGTGCGCTCGCGGGCGCAGGACAGGCGGTGGAGGTCATCGCGGCTGGTGTGGGGAGCGCAGGCAGCGAGGGCGACGTGCGCGTGTTACGGATTCCCGCGGCGAGCGCGGCTGATATCTTCTACGCGGGCGGTGCACCCGAGGCCCTCGAGACCGGCGCGCTGGGACAGCGCGTGCGTGCGTGGCTGGAAGCCGCGCATTTCACCGCGCGCATGATGGCGCTGGCCGCGCAGCGCGCCGCCGGGTGGAGCGCGGTCGAGAGCCACTGGCTGGTGCCCTCAGCCTTGGTGGCCTGCGCGGTGGCGCCCCATCTCCGTCATCGCGCGCACGCCCATGGTGGCGACGTGTTCTTGCTCGCGCGCTTGCCCGGCGGTGCCAGTCTGGCCCGCTTCCTCTGTCGCAGTCGGGTCGAGCTGGTGTTCGCCAGCGCGGATCTGCGCGACCGCTTCGCGCGCCTGTGCGGCGACGCTCCGGAGGCACTTGGCGCGCGTACCTGCGTGCAGCCTGCCCCCTACGATTCATTGCTGTTTCGGCCGCGGCCTGCCGGCGAGCACCACAGTCTGCGTCGTCGTCTGCGACTGGAGAGGTTCACGGTGCTGGCGGCGGGACGGCTGGTCCCCATCAAGGGCTACGACGTGCTGGTGCGCGCGCTCGGGCATCTGCCGCCACAGGCTCGGCCAACCTTGGTGATAGCAGGCACAGGCCCGGAGGAACTCCGGCTGCGCCGGCTGGCTTTCGCATGCGCGGTAGACCTTCGCTTGCCTGGCCTGGTCAGTCCCGCAACGCTGGCCGACTGGATGGCTGGGGCCGACCTCTTCGTCCATCCCTGCCGCCTATTGCCCAACGGCCGCAGCGAGGGCGCGCCCCTCGTGGTGCGCGAGGCGCTGGCCGCGGGATTGCCTGTGATCGCCTCGGCGGTGGGCGGCTTGCCCGAGCTGGCCGGCCAGCAGCGCCTCACCCTGGTTGCGCCCGAAGATCCGTCTGCGCTGGCCGCAGAGATTGCACTGGCCATGGCGTGACGCGTCTTATCGACGCAACAAGACGCGCCACAGGGGCCACGGATCATCGAAAATGGCTGTCAGTTAGGTACACGGATTTCACCGGTGGGCGCCCCTAACCCTCCGACTGATGAATCAACCGCAGCAGATGAAGAGCGCCCACGCGCGGAGGTTAGAAACATGGAGACAAGCCTGAAGTCAGCTCCGGTATGGATCGTTCCGGAGGGCCCGCAAGTCGCCAGCGTGGCGGCGTTGGGAAGTGCCGCGAGCCACTCCTCGCGGGGAGCCGACCACCCGAGCCCCGCCAAGCGAGCCATCCCCGGCGTCACGACCAGGGAATATCGGATTCCCAACCTGGCACGCGCCTGCCAGGTCTTGCGCCTGTTCGCATCATCAGAGGATCCTCTCTCATCCTCTGCGGTCGCACGCCGCCTCAAGATGCCGCGCACGACCGTGTTGCGAATCCTGCACACACTTGCTGCCGAAAGGTTTTTGCAGCGGCGCGGGTTCGATTTCGTGGCCAACCCCGAGCTGCACACGGGGCTGCGTTCGAGAGCAGAAACCGCCCTTTGTGCTGCGGCGGTGCCGGTGCTGAACGACATCGCGCAACTCACGGGAGAAACCGCATGTCTCGCTCTGCTGGCCGGAGACAAGGCCCTGGTGGTCGAGACCTGCGACAGCGCTGGCGTCCCGCGCGTGGGCAACGGGACGGGCGTGGCAATGGACCTGCATTGCTCTGCGTTCGGGAAGGTGTTCCTGGCCTTTGGGCCGCGGGCATCTCTGAATAGAATTCTGGGCAGCGCGCCACTTCAGGCACGAACCCCGCGCACCCTAGCCACAGCCGAGGGGCTTGCGGCCGAGTGCAGTTGGATCGTCCGGCAGGGCTATGCCGTGGACAACGAGGAGTACGAAGAGGGCGTGCGCTGTCTGGCCGCGCCGGTCTGGGCCAATGGCAGTGTGCTGGCGGCAGCCATAGGCGTGTCGGCCCCGGCGGCCACTTTCACTGAACAGCGAGTCTCGGACGTCGCGGTGCTGGTACTGCAAGCGGCGAAGAAGCTCTCGGGGACGCAGATGTAGCGAACGAGCGGGTAGAGCCAACAGGCGGCGGCTTGCGCAGGCAGCGCCGGGCCGGTTCCTGCGAAGCCTACCGGTCTGTGCCGCGCCTTCCTGCGGTATGACCCGCAGACAAAGCCTGCTAGAGTTCGCCAGCGGATGTTCATTCTTGTCGCTATTCTGGGTCTCGCGCTGCTCATCGTGCTGCACGAGGCAGGTCATTTCATGGTTGCTCGCCTGTGCGGGATGCGGGTCGAGAGATTCTCGATTGGATTTGGAAAGGCAGTCGCGTCCTTCAAGCGTGGTGACACGGTCTATCAGATCGCACCCATTCCACTCGGGGGCTTCGTGCAGATCACGGGGCTGAACCCGCACGAGGAGTTTGATCGGAACGATCCCTACGTCTATCCCAACCGGCCGCGTTGGATGCGACTTTCGGTTCTGGTGGCAGGGCCGGCAGCGAACTACCTGACCGCCTTCTTGATCGCCCTGGTCGTCAATCTCGGATATGGCCAGACCACGGGAACCACAACCGTCGAGGAAGTGGTTGCCGGCAGTGCGGCCCAGGCAGCGGGACTTCGCGCCGGCGACGCCCTGGCGGAGATAAATAACAAGTCGGTGTCTGAGCCGTCAGCGATTACCAAGATCATTCGGGGATCAGGCGGCGCACCCGTGACCGTGAAGGTGATGCGGGGACAAAGCCCAGTAACGGTCACGATGGCTCCCCGCAAGGATCCCTCCAGCAGTGTCTACATGATCGGGGTCAAGTTCGGCGTGGTGCGCGCGCGTGGGCCTGTGGCCTCGGCGATCAAGGAATCGGCGTTACTGCCGGTAGCGGTGGCCGCCGGCATCCTGACCAACCTGTGGGATCTCGTCTCCGGCAAAGTGAAAGGCGGGCTGACCGGACCGGTGGGGATCGCGCGTGAGATGGCCAGCGCAGCCCAGCAGGGCGCCAGCAGATTCCTCGAAATCGTCCTGCTCATCTCGGTCGCGTTGGCGGTATTCAACCTGCTCCCCATTCCAGGGCTCGACGGAGGTAGGGCTGTCTTCTTGGGCGTTGGCGCGGTACGCAGGCGCGATGTCAACCCCTTGCTCGAGGCAAAGATTCACATGGTCGGCATCATGCTGCTCATGGGCCTTCTGGTCGTGGTGACCTTCGGCGATCTGAAGCCCCTGGTTCGCAAGCTGTTCGGCTAGTCGGCCAGAGGGGTTCGATGCATCGGCGCCAGACGCGCATTCACCGCGGGCTGGTTGGTGAACGGAAACTGGTGGGTTCACGCTATATGTCCGAGGCCGATTTGCGGCACGAGTACGAGGCCGAGATTGCGCCGCGAACCGAGGCGGCGCTCCGCCGCATCCTTGGGCAGGTTGTGTTTTCGTCGGGCAGGCCACGACGCGCGCTTGACCTGGGCGCCGGCACGGGAGCGGCGGGCCGGGCGCTTCGAGTTTGCTTCGGCGAAGATGTCGAGCTTGTGGCAGTGGACAAGGTGCCCGCGCCCGGGATTCTGGTTGCCGACGTGCTTCGCGGAGTGCGTCCCTCGGGCGTCAGCGGCTGCTTCGATCTGATCATGGCCGCCCACCTGCTGAACGAGCTGAGCGAGAGGCTGGACCTCGACGGGCGGGCTCGCCTGGTGGCGGGCTGGTGCCGCGATCTGCTGGAGCCGGATGGGACGTGCATCGTGATCGAGCCGGCTCTGCGCGACACCTCGCGGGCGCTGCTGGGTGTGCGCGATCGGTTGCTGGCCGCCGGACTTCGGGTGGCGGCGCCTTGTTTTTGCCAGACGGCCTGTCCTGCGCTGCAGCGCGAGCGTGACTGGTGCCACGACAGCGCCGAGGTCCTGGTGGCCGGTCGCTCGCGCGTGGACTTCAGTTATCTGGTATTGCGCCGGTCCACTGCCACCGACATCGACACCGACCGGTACCGCGTGGTCAGCGACCCCATCAAGGACAAGGGTCGCCTCCGCTTCTTCGTCTGCGGCGTCACCGGCCGCTTTCAACTCCTGCGCCTGGATCGAGATCGCTCAGCCGCAAACCAGGCCTTGGATCAAGCCCACCGGGGCGACATCGTTGTCCTGCCCAACGCGCCTATGCAAGACGACGGCATCCGGGTCATCGCCGACACCGCCGTCGGAACTGTGTAGTNNTTCCTACATCAAATCGCTACGTGCCGGACGAGTAGTCGTCCTGGTACTTCACCTGCTCGGGTGTGAGCTTGTCGATGCGGATCCCTTGGGTGCCGAGTTTGATGGCAGCCAGCTCTTGATCCTGCTCCGGGGACAGTTCGTACACCGCCGGCTTCATGGTCTTGCCGTCGCGGGCCAGCTTGCACAGGGCCAGGTACTGGTTGGCAAACGACATGTCCATGACTTCGGACGGGTGCCCTTCAGCCGCGGCCAAATTGACCAGTCTGCCTTGGGCCAAGATGTAGACGCGGATGCCGTTCTTGAGAACGTACTCTTCGTTGGCGAAGCGGATCTCGCGCTTGCCCTTGGCACGCGCCTCGAGGTCGACCAGGTTGATCTCGCAGTCGTAGTGGCCGGTATTGCACACCAGCGCGCCTTCCTTCATCACGTCGAAGTGCCGGCCCACGATGACGTCCTTCATTCCGGTCGCGGTGATGAAGATGTCGCCCAGCTTGGCCGCCTCGTCCATGGGCATGACCCGGAAGCCGTCGAGAATGGCCTTGAGCGCTGCCGTGGGCTTGATCTCGGTGACGATGACGTTGGCGCCCAGGCCGCGGGCGCGCATGGCCACGCCCTTGCCGCAGTGGCCGTAGCCCGCCACCACGAAGGTCTTGCCTGCGATGAGCACCGATGAAGCGCGCAGAATGCCGTCCAGTGATGACTGGCCCGTGCCGTACACGTTGTCGAAGTCCCACTTGGTCTCGCTGTCATTGACTGCGATGACCGGGTAGAGCAGCTT
>PMZX01000110.1 GCA_003170035.1 Myxococcales bacterium
GCTACCAGGTCCATCTTGGGCCCATAGTACTCGGGCGGGTCGGGAAAGCGCACCGCGGCCCGCAGCCAGCGAAAGTCGCTTTCCGGGTGGCGACGGAAAAAGGCGAGCGCGTCCTCGGGCGTGGACAGACCCAGCCGCGCCATCAAGGCGTCGGTGGCTTGCCCCACGAGATCCGGAACCGGCACGCCCTTCCCGTCGGCGGTCCGATACGTCGGAATCGCGCGCGGCTTGCCGCGCTTGGGAAGGGGCATGGTGAGGATGGCGGTTCCGTCCTCGACGAAGCTGCCCGCGTGGGCCGCCCGCTCGGCCAGCACCCGGCGCAGGGTCGCGAAGTCATTGGCCACCACCGGCCGGCTCATCGCCTCCAGCGTGGCGCGCGTGAGGTCGGCCTGGGCGAAGACGCCGTTCTTCTGCTGGAAATCCAGCACCGCCGAACGCATGGGCGCATCGTAGGCACCTGGCTTGTGCTTGGCCTCATCCATCAGCCCCTCGCACACCAGCCGCTTCTCCACTTCGGCAAAGGCAGCGCGCTCGGCCTCCACGCGCAGGTGGGTCTTCACCTCGCCCGCGTAGCGGCGGTCGGCAGCCGCCAACGCCTCCAGGGTGGTCACGCCCGCCTTGCCACGCGCGGCCTCCAGGAGCAGGCCTCGCTGCCGGTGCTTGGTCGCTTCCTTCTTCTCCGTTGTGTGGCCGAAGGTCTCGATGCTGTCCACCGCAAGCAACCGGGCGTTGTCCACGCTGGCCTCGCAGGTCCGGGCAGCATCAGCAAGAAAGCGCGCCCGCAGCACCGAGAGCGAAGGCGGGATGCCGTAGAGTTCGAGGTAGTTGCGCTCGCCGGGCGGCAGAGCTTGGCCGTCACCGTCGGTGCGATCGTTGGCCAGCCCGACGAACACCGCCCGATAGCGGTTGGGCAGGAGCGCGCCGTCGGCCGCCTTGCCGTCCTGGAAAACGGCGGGCGCCCATCCGTCGGAGAGATCGACCAAGGTCAGGCCACGCTGCACGGCTTGCTCAGCGTCGACTGCCCGCTCCTTGCCGTCCACTACTTGGACGGCACGACGTTCGGCGGGCGGGGAGGCCTCGGGCAGGGCGTCGGGGTCAGGCTTGGGCGGCAGGGCAGGCGTCTCGGCTCGCACAGCGGGCGCGGGAATCGCGGGCGCGGAAGAGACCGCCGGCGCTCGGGCAGACGGGACCGGGCGCTCGCGACGACAGGCTGCCGGCCCGCTGGCCAGCAGGGAAAGCAGCAGGGAACAAATAGCGACAGGACGCAGGGTCAAGACGCCCAATGTCTAGCCTCTCCCCCGCCAGGAGGCGAGACCAGAAATGAAGGGATCCATCGACGCGAAGACGTACTAGGATGCTCCCCCATGAAGCGTCTCGTTCTTCTCATTTTGGGCTCCGCGGCAATCTTGTCCGCAGGCGCAGGCCGCGCGCAGGCAACCGAGGTTGGCACCTCGCGCACCTTTGGCCTGGGCTTCCAGATTGGCGAACCCACCGCCATCACGGCCAAGGCCTTTGCCGGGGGCGGCAACGCCTTTGACTTCGGGCTTGGGTTCGGCGGCTGGGGCTACTACTGGTGCACGGATGCGAACAACCACACCTACCGCTGCAGCAATTGGAACCACGACATCAGCCTGCACGCGGACTACCTNNATCGGACTCGCCGCCACATTCCGGCGCCCGAAATTCCTCGAAGCCTACCTGGAAATCGCGCCTGCCCTGGTGGTCTTCCCGCCGCTGGACTTCACCATCGACGTTGGTCTGGGCGTGCGCGCGTATTTCTGATTCTGATCCGATACCCCGATGGGGGAGCCGGCGGGCTCCCCACGCGACTAGGTTTCAGGCTCGAAGTCGCCCCGGCTCGGACCGCTTCCGATCGCGTCGCTGGCAACGTCGCCCAGCCCTGGCTCGGCATTGGCGAGCGCCATCTCACCCACCACAGCTCCCGAGGCGACCTCCGCGGACTGGGTGGCCACTTGGCCCCCTTCCCTGCGGATCTTCCATTGCGTAAGGGCCCGTTCGAATTCAGCGATCGGAATCATTACCGCAAGCGTACCGGGAAAGCGCCCCGTCTGCAAATGGCGCGGGCGACCGCCCACAGGGGCGACCCGCGCCCGTCGCCTATGAGCCGTGTATCAGCTTCCTGTAGCGGATCCGGTGCGGCTGGGCCGCCTCCGCGCCCAGGCGGCGCCGGCGATCCGCTTCGTAGTCCTGGTAGTTGCCCTCGAACCACACCGTCTGGCTGTCGCCCTCGAAGGCCAGCATGTGGGTGGCGACGCGGTCGAGGAACCAGCGGTCGTGGCTGATCACCACCACGCAACCGGCAAAGCCGAGCAGCGCCTCTTCCAACGCGCGCAGGGTGTCCACGTCGAGGTCGTTGGTCGGCTCGTCGAGCAGCAGGACATTGCCCCCGCTGCGCAGCAGCTTGGCCAGGTGCACGCGGTTGCGCTCGCCGCCTGACAGGTCCTTGACCCGCTTCTGTTGGTCGGCTCCCTTGAAGTTGAAGTCGGCCACGTAGGCCCGCGCGTTCACCTGGCGCTTGCCCACCTCCAGAAAGTCCGCGCCTTGCGCGATCTCGTCGTACACCGTGTTGTCACCCTTCAAGGCATCGCGCGACTGATCGACATAGGCCAGCTTGACCGTTTCGCCGATGCGCAGAACGCCGCTGTCGGGCTTCTCCTGGCCAACGATCATGCGGAACAGAGTGGTCTTGCCCGCGCCGTTGGGCCCGATGATTCCCACGATCCCGCCGCGAGGCAGATTGAACGTCAGATCGTCCATCAGTATGTTGTCGCCGTAGCCTTTGCGCAGGTGCTCGGCCTTGACCACCAGGTCACCCAGTCGCGGCCCAGCTGGAATGCTGATCTCGGCGGTGTCCTCGCGCTTCTGCGCCTCCTGCGCCAGCATCTCCTCGTAGGCCGCCAGGCGGGCCTTGGACTTGGCCTGGCGCGCCCGGGGCGAGGCGCGCACCCACTCCAACTCGCGCGCCAGAGTACGCTGCCGGGCTGACTCGGCCTTCTCCTCTGCCTCCAGACGCTTGCGCTTCTGCTCGAGCCATGACGAGTAGTTGCCTTTCCACGGCAGGCCCTCGCCGCGATCCAGTTCCAGGATCCAGCCGGCCACGTTGTCGAGGAAGTAGCGATCGTGCGTGATGGCCACGATGGTCCCGGGGAATTCTTGCAAGTGCTGCTCCAGCCAGGCCACGCTCTCGGCGTCCAGGTGGTTGGTGGGCTCGTCGAGCAGCAGCAGATCCGGCCGCTGCAGCAGCACCTTGCACAGGGCCACGCGCCGGCGCTCGCCGCCTGACAGCTTGTTCACGTCCGC
>PMZX01000462.1:0-7096 GCA_003170035.1 Myxococcales bacterium
TGGGCTGGATGAAGTCATGGTGCGGGACCGTACACCAACCAATCACTCTGGCTCGGCCGCACGTCGGCGCGCGAGATCCTCGAGTAGCCCAAGGCGAGCATCCCCGGCCGGCACCATGCGCGGCAACCACTGGCGCAAGTACGCAAGATCGATGTGCCCAGCTTGCACCGCAAACAGTCGCTCGAGATCCAGCACGTCCTTGGGTCGTGCGTAGAGCAGTCTGGCCAGCGCCGTGTCTTCCAGCGAAAGGAACCAGCGCGGCTGCCCGTCAGGCGTCGGCAGCGCAACCCGCCTGCGCTGCATCTCCGCGTGCCACGGATGATGAGCAATGAATAGATCGATGCGCGTCCTGCCAAAGAACGCGACGAAAAGGCCCGCGCGCGCGACCGAGCGATGTGCCTTCGCTCGGTCCACCACGGCACCTGCTCGCTCCACACTATCGAGTAAGCGGTTGAGTTCTCGCTCGCTCACGAAGACCGATACGTCCACGTCCGTCGTTGTCCGCGGCACGCCCCACGCACCCAGCGCCAGGGCGTCGCCCATGGCATAGGGCAGGCCATCTTCGTCGAAACGATCGGCGAGTCGCCCGACAACCTCGGTCGGCGCTGCCTCAAGCGTCGTCACTTGCCGCCCTCTGACTGCTTGAGCCGCTCGAGAATCGCCAGCGTGCTCGCCGGCAGTGGCTCGGGCGCATCGGCGCGCGCGCGCACGTCTTCGGGCCAGAGCGATCGGAACCATGGCACCAGCGCGCACAGACGCCAGGTTTCCGCCACGCGCTCTGCTGGCGTTGCGTCCCGCCAGGGCGCGGCTTCGCGGCGAATGTGCTCGTCCCCCGACAGCGCACGCACCTGCTCCGCCAGGCGCAAGTTCTCCGCCTGCAGGTTCGCGTCGGGCGTGCCGGTGCCAGCCATGGCGATATTCTACTCCAGCCACGGGCCGGCCAAAGGAACAAGGCATGCTGGGGTGCTTCTGCTTCGCCAACGCGCTCGCAATCGTGCTGCTGACCGGCGCCTGGAAGTCCTGCGCACCGGCCGTGCCGAGCTGGCTGCCCTTGAAGCCACAGAGCGCAAACCTCCGCCCCCTGACGTAGTTGCGGCCGTCGATGACCTGCTCGATCGCCTCTCGCGCGGCGACCAAGGGCTCAAAAAGTAGCGCAAGACTATTCTGCAACGGCGCCAGCTCGTCCGCAGCACACCGGACTCGCTTCACGGCTCGCCGGCCGCCTAGTGTTGGCCTACGCCAGCAACGCCATCAAATCTTCCCTGGTCAGCGACGCGGCCGCACCGCCGTCGCCCAGGGCGGCTTCGCCCAGCGCGCGTTTCTTTTCCTGCAAATCGAGGATCCGTTCCTCGACAGTGTCCACGGCGATCAGTCGATAGATGGTGACTGGTCGGTCTTGCCCAATTCTGTGTGCGCGGTCGGCGGCTTGGTCCTCCACGGCGGGATTCCACCAGGGGTCGCACAGGAACACGTGGTCAGCGGCAGTTAAATTGAGGCCGGTGCCGCCGGCCTTCAATGAAATGAGCATCACTGGCGGGCCGTCTTCGGACTGAAAGCGCTCGACTACTTCGCCGCGGTCGCGAGTGGAGCCGTCCAATCGAGTGTAGGGAATGCCGGCATTGTTCAGTGCGGGTTCGATGAGATCGAGTAGCGAGGTCCATTGCGAGAAGACCAGAGCCTTGTGGCCATCGGCGGCCGCGGTCTCCAGGGATTCGAGCAGCGCTTCGACCTTGCCCGAGGTGTCGGCCTTCTGTCCGGGCAAAAGGCCGCGGTGACAGGCGGCCTGGCGCAGACGCAGCAGCGCCTCCAGGGCCTTCATTACACTGAACCCCTTTTCGTCAGTCCCGCTCATCGAGGCGACCAGCTCAGCCTGGGTTGCGGCGCGGACGGCGTCGTACACGGCGCGCTCGCGCTCGTCGAGCACGACCTTGAGCGTAGCCTCGGTGCGCGCGGGNNGGCGCCACCTCGGCCTTGCGCCGGCGCATGACAAAGGGACGGATGCGCTGGCGCAGATTCGCGGCGGCGCCGGGCATGCCGTCAGCCACCGGGCGGGCAAACTCGGCGTCGAATTCGCGCCGGCCGCCCAGCAGGCCGCGGTTGGCAAAGTGCATGAGGCTCCACAGTTCGTCGAGTCGATTCTCGACGGGCGTGCCGGTCATGGCGATGCGGAACTCGGCGGAAAGCGCGTAGGCGGCGCGGGCCACCTGACTATCGGGGTTCTTGATGGCTTGCGCCTCGTCGATCACCACCAGGTCGAAGGGTTTTGCGGACAACTCCGCGCTGTCGAGGCGCAAGATTGCGTAGGTTGTGAGCGTGACGTCGGCGTTCTGGTCGAGCTTGCGGGCCGGGCCGTGGTACACGGTGACCCGCAAAGAGGGACGGAAGCGCAAGAGCTCGGCTTCCCAGTTGGGCAATACGCTGGTGGGAGCCACGACCAGGCACTTCTTCTCAAACAGGCACATGGCCTCGATGGTCTTCCCCAGGCCCATGTCGTCGGCGAGAATGCCGCCCAGACCCACACTGCGCAGAAAGGCCAGCCAGTTGACCGCGATCTTCTGGTAGGGCCGCAGAGTGGCGCGCAGATCCTCGGGCAGCTTTGCCTCGGGCAGGCGTTCGAAGCTTTCAGCGAGCGGCGCCAGGCGATCCAGCCCGGCGGGCGGTGGCTGATCGAGATCGTCGCACAGGCCGGCCAGCGCGAGCAAGGCATGATTGGCGATGCGGCCGTCGGCCGCGCGGGCCGCGAGCAGGCGCGCCAGGACTGCGCCGTGCTTGTCGAGCCAGGCCTGCGGCAGAGGTGCGAAACCGCCGCCCTGAAGTGGAACCAGGCCCAGGCCATCTTCCCAGGCGCGAATCACCGTAACTGCGTCGACGGAATGCGGCCCAGGCCCGAGTGCGCGCTGCACCGCCTCGGTCTCGCCCACGACAGTGAAGGTGAAATCGAAACCAGCCTGCGGAACGCCGTTGCCCGACGCGGGTAGATCGCGCACCTGCATGTTGGGTTCCAGGCGCACGCGCGCACCCAGCAGGCGCGCCCCGTCGCCAGCCAGATCGCCACGCCAGCGCTTGACCTTGTCCACGAAGCGCGCGGTGTCCGCGCCCTCGAAGGTGGAGCGCCGGCCCGGCATGAGATCGAGATCGGAGCGCAGTTTCTCGACCAGGCGGCGCTCGGCCGGCTCGTCGCGCACCGGCACCGGGCCGGACAGGTGGACCATGCGGCCGTCGTCGATGCGTACGCAAGGCGGGTTGCCGTAGACCAGCTTGGGCAGGACCGCCAGCGACGATCCCAACTGGCTCATGTCCAGCACCAGGCGCGGGGCCAGGCCGCGCACGATCTTGGGCAAGCGTTTGCTGCGCACCTCGACGGCCATCCGGCGCGAGAGATCAGGCAGCACGCGGGTCGCCACCTCGGCCAGCTGTCCCGGAGCGTAGCGCTGGACGATGGGCAGGTTCTGCAGCCAGGCGCCGCACAGTTCGATCTCGCCGTGGCGGGCGAGCGCCTCGCCGGCCAGCACCAGACCAGCGCTGGGCACCGAGGTGATGCGCGGATCGCGATGGATGGTGACCACGACCTCGTCGCCGCGATCTTCGACCAAGGCGCTGGGCAGGATTTCTTCTTCGGACATGGCCACTTCTCGGCCGTCGAGAAAGACCAGGCGGGCGCCCACCAGCACCCGCACCAGGGCGTCCAGCTTGGGCGGAGGCAGTGTGCCGCGGCTACCCGATTCCAGCATGCGATCTGCTTGCAGATCGTACTGCTCGACGTGCAGATTGCGGACCTCGGCCGGCCGGGAAAGCAGGGCCGACAGTGTGCCCTCAAGCGGGGTCTCGCCGCCGTCGCCGCGCACCACGAAGCGCCGCAGTTGCAAGCCGCCTGGGATTTGTGAAAAGCGGTACACGATGCGCGCCCATGTCTCGTCGGCTTTGGGCAGGGGCTTGGCCTCCGCATCGCCCGCCGTCGCGGCCTCGCCCTGGCCCAGAGCAATTGCTGCAGCGGCCAGGTGCTCGCAGGGGCGCACCCGACCAGGACAGTCGCAGTCCCACTCGTTCTCGCCGGGATACAACACCACTGTGGGCGCCACGGCCCGGCCCGGGCTGCGCACGCGCAGAACGATCTCCTCATCGTTGCGGGATTCCACAGCTACCGCCCCGGCGCGCACCAGGTTCACGCCACTGGACCACAGGCCGGCCTTGCATGATCTGCGCAGCGAGGCCAACAGCTTGATCAGGGGGTCAGGCATTCAACGGGTAGGCGGCCGAGAACATTGAGGGGACAGAGAGGGCGCAGAGGGCGAGGTTCGGGGCGCTCTCACATGTTCGCTATGATGCGCGTGCCGAATTCGGAGCAGGAAACCTCTTTCGCTCCCTCGGTCAGGCGCGCGAAGTCGTAGGTCACGGTCTTCTGCGCGATGGTCTTCTCCATGGCGCGCACGATGCGCTCGCCCGCCGCGGTCCAGCCCAGGTGTTCCAGCATCATGATGCCCGAGAGGATCACGGAGCCAGGATTCACCTTGTCGAGGTTGGCGTATTTCGGCGCGGTGCCGTGGGTGGCCTCGAAGATCGCGTGACCGGTCAGGTAATTGATGTTGCCCCCAGGGGCGATGCCGATGCCGCCCACCTGCGCAGCCAGCGCATCGGACAGGTAGTCCCCGTTCAGATTCAGGGTCGCAATGACGTCGAACTCGTCGGGACGGGTGAGCACCTGTTGCAGGGTGATGTCCGCAATGGAGTCTTTCAGCAGAACCTGACCCGCGGGCGGCTTGCCCCCGCAATCGTCCCAGCCGATGACCCGGCCGGCATACTCACGCTTGGCCAGGGCATAGCCCCAGTCGCGGAACGCGCCCTCGGTGAACTTCATGATGTTGCCCTTGTGGACCATGTTCACGCTCTTGCACTGGTGGCGGATGGCGTAGTCAAAGGCCGCGCGCAGTAGCCGCTCAGAACCCTCGCGCGACACTGGTTTGATGCCGATGGCCGAGGTGGCGGGAAAACGAATCTTGCTCACGCCCATTTCCGTCTGCAGGAACGCAATCAGCTTCTTGGCCTCGGGCGATTCCGCTGCCCATTCGATGCCGGCATAGATGTCTTCGGTGTTCTCGCGGAAGATCACCATGTTCACCTTTTCCGGGCGCTTGACCGGCGAGGGAACCCCCGCGAAGTAGCGCACCGGTCGCAGGCACACGTACAGATCTAGGATCTGCCGGATGGCCACGTTGAGCGAGCGGATGCCGCCGCCCACCGGCGTGGTCAGCGGGCCCTTGATACCCACCAGATAGGTCTTGAATGCCGCAATGGTCTCGTCGGGCAGCCAGGTGCCGAACAGGTTCTTGGCCTTCTCGCCCGCGTAGACCTCGGCCCAGGCGATCTTCTTCTTGCCGCCGAATTCCTTTTCCACCGCAGCGTCGAGCACGCGCACCGACGCGCGCCAGATGTCGGGGCCGGTGCCGTCGCCCTCGATGAACGGGATGATGGGACGATCCGGTACCGCGAGCGCGCCGCTCGACATGGTGACGGGCTCGCCGCCGCCAGGAATGACTGGTTTTGCTGATGCCATGTTCTTGAACTATCACGGTCACGGCCAATAGTCGACCGGGGAAGTCCGCATTAGCGCCCGCTTCCTGCGGTAAAGACTGGCGGGCCGGCTATCGGCCCAACCTCCCTACTTGACCTTCGCCCCCGGTGGAACCTCGCGATCGAAACTGCACAGGGCAAGGATCTGGTCCCCGCCAGCGGCCAGGATCATGCCCTGGGACATGACGCCCCGGATCTTGGCCGGCTTCAGGTTGGCGAAGTAGAGCACGGTGCGGCCGATCAGATCAGCGGGCGCATAGGTGCCGGCGATACCCGAGATCACCGTGCGCTGCTCGCCACCCAGATCGAGCGTCAGCTTGAGCAGCTTGTCGGTCTTGGGCACCGTCTCGGCTTGTAGAACTTTGGCGGTGCGCAGATCCAGCCTCTGGAAGTCCTCGATGGTGATCTCGGCAACCGGCTGGCCGGGCGTGCTGGCGGCCACCGCAACCTCGACCGGCGGGGTCTGGTCGAGCCAGGCAGCGATCAGCTCTTTCTGTCGATCGGGCTCGACGCGCGGGAAAATGGGCTTGGGCTCGCACAGCTTGCCACCCGGCCAGCCGCCCCAGTCCTCGACCGGCCACAGGCCCAGGTCCTGTTCGCGCCCGATCTGGCGCAGGATCTCGCGTGCCGAGGCCGGCATGGCCGGCGCAATCATCATGGCCGCCCGGCGAATCACCTCGCAGGTGTTGGCCAGGACGTCGCGCAGCTCGGCGGTCTGGCCAGCCTTTTTCAGTTTCCAGGGCGCGGTGCGATCCAGGTACACGTTGCCGGCGCGGATCATGGACCAGGTCGCCTCCAGCGCGCGCGAGGGCTGGAACTCGTCCCACGCCCTGGTGGTGGCCATGGTCGCCTCGCGCGCGCCGGTGCGCAGCACCAGCTCCTCCTCGGACAGCGGATCGCCCGCGGAGTAGCCGCATCGGTGGGAGGCATCGAGCCCGTCGGAGAGCGCACGGGCCAAGGACACCGTACGATTGACCAGATTTCCGAGGTCATTGCCCAGATCGGACTCGTGCCGCTGGAACAGGGCCTCGTAGGTGAAGTCGCCGTCGCCCCCCAATGAGTATTCGCGTAGCACGAAATAGCGAAGCGTATCGGCGCCCAGCTCACCGGCGACCAGGTTGGGGTCCACGCGCGTGGCCGGGATGGACTTTGAAATCTTCTGCCCTTTGACCGTGATGTAGCCGTGGCAGAAGACGCCCTTGGGCGGCGGCAGCCCGGCCGACAGCAAGAAGGCGGGCCAGTACACCGCGTGGAAACGCAGGATGTCTTTCGCGATGAGGTGGGTACACGCACCCCACAGCGCCTGGCTGTGCGGGTCGCTGAGCACCCGATCAGGCCCGCCCAGGGCGGAGACGTAGTTGGTCAAGGCGTCCAGCCACACGTACACGACATGCTTCGGGTCGTTGGGCACGGGGATGCCCCACTTGACCGAAGTGCGCGAGATAGAGAGGTCACGCAGCCCGCCCTTCACGAACTCGGTGACTTCGTTCTTGCGCGACTCGGGCCGGATGAACCCGGGCTGCCCATA
>PMZX01000462.1:7170-11445 GCA_003170035.1 Myxococcales bacterium
GGTGCGGATGAAGCGGTCGTAGCCGACCCCCATGCGCTCCCAGGTTTGCTTGAACTGGGCCACGATGCGGTCGCAGTACGCCTTGGGACTGACGCCGGTTTCACGCGCCAGGCGCTCGATCTTCTGGCCGTGCTCGTCGGTGCCGGTGAGAAAGTAGGTGTCGTGTTTGCGCGCCCGGTGGTAGCGCGCCAGCGCGTCGGCCACGACGGTGGTGTAGAAGGTGCCCAGGTGGGGCACGGCATTCACGTAGTAGATGGGCGTGGTGACGTAGAAGTGCTCGGCCATGGCGCTAGGCTACCACCAACGGGGCTTTTGGCCGATCTGGTCTGACACGCGCTGGAATTCGGGGTATGGGGCACTGACATTGCGAAAACCCCCAGCTCTGCCGGGGGATGCGCTACTATGGGTTCTTCGAGATCCACTTGCTTGAGAAAACTTAGAAAAGGAGCTCATCGATGACAAAGCGAACGGTGCAGACATTAGGACTAGTATTGCTGGCGACGCCTCTGATTCTTGTCGGCTGCGGCGGCGGCGACAAGGGTGGCGGCACGGGCGGCGCAGGTGGTGGTGCCGGTCTGAAGTACGATGGCGCTATCAGCACCGGCGGCACACCCCAGGACGCTGCTAGCACCCCCGACGTTCAGCCTCCTCCGGTCGACACCTACCTGGCCATCGACACAACTGTGGTATCGGACACCCATCTGGTTCCCGACGCCCCGCTGGTGATCGACGTGGCCCCAGTGCTCGACGCTGGCGCCATCATCGACGCCCCCCTGGTCGACGCGGCTTCCCCATCCGTCGACGGCCCGGACATCGAAGCCCAACCGGACGACGCCTCCCCGACCATCGACAGCGCGCCGGTCGCGGTCTGCACCGAGACGACGAAGTTCAGCGGCGGCAACGTGACCGCCAACCGAACCCTCACCAAAGTCTGCAGCCCATACACCATCACCGACGACATCAATGTGAACGGCAACGCCACTTTGACCATCGAGCCCGGTGTCGTGCTCCGCTTCGACCCCGACACCATCCTTTCGATCGGCTACAACAGCTCCGCCAAGCTCTCCGCGATGGGAACTGCCGCAGCACCCATCACCTTCACCTCGTCCAATAGCACGCCCGGCGCAGGTGATTGGGCGGGCGTGCAGCTCTGGGGGAATACCATGAACGGCAGCACCCTCAGCTACCTCAAGCTCGACTATTGCGGGTCCAACAGTGACGCTTGCCTCGTCGGCTCGGGCGTGAAGCCCAATCGCGTGACGGTCGACCACGTCACCTTTTCGCACGTTGGCGCTGGCTCGAACGCCATCCTGCAGAAGGACACGGATTCGAACTTCGGCATAAGCAACTGCACCTTCAACGACATCCCCAGCACGCCGACCCAGCAGTATGCCATCTCGGTCTACGCGCCGTCCTTTGCTGGCATCGACGCCACCAACACGTTCAACGGGAAGGCGATGGTCGAGCTTGCAGGTGACAGCATCAGCACGGACACGTCGTGGAAGAATATTGGAACCACTGTGGCGGTCACCGGCGAGCTGAGCATCGGTGGAACGGCCACACCGACCCTCACCGTCGCAGCGGGCAGCGTGTTCAAGTTCGCGACCAGCACTGGAATCTCGATTGGCTACAACGACCCCGGCAAGTTGGTCCTCGCCGGCACGGCAACCAGCACGATCACGCTCACCTCGCTGGCAGGAACCCCCGGGCCTGGCGACTGGGACGGCATCACGGTTTGGTACAACAGCAGCGCCAAGATCGCGTACTCCACTATTTCCTATGCCGGCTCGACCAGCGCCTCGTCGAGCAATGGCGCGGTTTCCGCCGTGTCGAACGATGACAGCCTCGACATTCAGAACTCGACCCTGTCGTACAGCGGGGAATACGGAATCGGCGTTCCGTGTAACTCTACCGCCACAGTCACCAACGTCGGGAACACCTTCACCAGCAACACTCTCGGTAACATCGGCCCAGGCCCGACTGGTGTTGACTGCTCATAGGCCAGCAGCGTAGAGCGCCCAGGCCAAGGGCGGTCCCGAAAGGGATCGCCCTTTTTCGTTGAATGCCTCGCCTGCCGATTTGCACCTGCGCGACACTCGGTGCTTCTTCGTTCCGGTTGGGGTACGCGATTACTTCGATTCAGGCTCCGGGTCCTCCCCGCTCCCTTTTGCGTTCTCAGCGGCGGGTTGCGGAGTAGACGACTTCCCATCATTGGCCGTTTCCGCAAGCTCCTCCAGATCCTCCTCCGTCGCGGCCCGCCCGTCGAGAGGCGGCACGGCCACCGGTGCCGGCGTGGGTGTGGCATTCAGATCGAGCGGACGGACGTCGCCGGCGTCGAAGGTCGCGGGCGGCCGATCGGGGAACAAGACCCGCACCTTGCGGCCCAGGATGTCGAGGTCGTCCACCCGCCCCACGCCTTCGGGCGTGTGCACCTGTCTGCCAAGCTTGGGCAAGCCCTTGCTGGCTTCCACGTACTGCGCATCCTCGTACATCAGGCAGCACTTGAGCCGCCCGCACTGGCCCGCCACCTTGGTGGGGTTGAGCACCAGGCGCTGATTCTTGGCCATCTTGATCGACACCGGNNGACAGATCGCGGACCAGATCGCGGAAATCAACCCGCTTCTCCGACGAGAAGCAGAAGAGGGCACGTTCGCCGCCATGTCCGAGGTCGACCTGAAACACCTTGATCGGCAGGCGCAATGCTCGGGCCCGCGAGCGTGCATACGCGAGCGCGTCGACCTGTTGCCGCTGGTCCTCCTGGGCCCGCGCAATGTCGCGGGGCTCAGCCCGGCGCAGGATGCGGCTGAGCGTGCCGGCAGCCTTGCGGGTGGCGGTCGGCACGCTGACCGTGGCCACGGTTCCGCCGCGCCGGTCGTCCACCACCACCGCCTCTCCTTGCCGGAGCACCAGGGTGCCCGAGTCGCAGTCGATGGTCGGGCTGGCGGGCGCGTACTTCACGCCCACGACTTTGCGTTCTTCCTGCCGTGGGCCTGGCTGGTCCCGCTCGGCAGGTCGTGGCGAGGGTGTGACAGGCAGGTCGTTCATGACGCCTCCACCGCCGAGGAGCGGATGTCCATCATCATCTTCTCCAGCGCCGTGACCGCATTCACGTTGGCGGCCAGGCCCGACCGGGCATCCAGCACCGCATTCACTGCCCGGCGCAACGGTATGAGGCTGTGCCGCCGCTGGCACGCGCCGGCGGGCGCGGCCATTTCGGCGCTGTGACTACCCAAAAGGACCAAATCCTCCGCGCCGGCCGCCAGAGCCAGGGCATCGCGGTAGAAGCGTGCCAGCAGCACGAGTGCTTCGGAAAGGTCTTGCCGCTCTTCCTTGTCGGAGAAAGCCGCGGCTGCGTCGAAGATTGGTCCCATCTCGCTCGACGCAATCGCCTGGCGGAAGCGGCTGGCTACCGTCCATAGATTGGACTCCACCTCCGACTCGCACAACTCGTAGAGGCGCGCCGCTGATCCGCCCGCCGCAGCTGCAGCGGTTTCGGCCCGCGCGCGGTCAATTCCTCGACGGGTGGCAAGCTCGATCAAGACGGCTGGCGGCAGGCCCACGAAACGCACGCGCTGGCAGCGCGAGCGAATGGTGGGCAGCAGGCGAGCCGGCGCGGCCGTGACCAGCACGATGGTATTGCCGGGCACGGGTTCTTCCAGGGTCTTGAGCAAGCAGTTGGCCGCGCTGGGGTTCAGGCAGTCAGCCTGGTCGATGACCAGCACGCGAGCGGGCGCTTCGTGGGGCCTGCTCGCGGCCAGCGCCACGATTTCCTTCACCTGATCGAGCACGATCTGGTTGGTTCCGGGCACAAGTACGCGCACGTCGGGATGCTGGCCAGCCAGGATGCGGCGGCAAACATCGCAGGTGCCGCAGCCCAGGTTGGGTTGCTCAGGGCAAGACAGGGCCAGGGCCAGGCCCAGGGCCGCGCTTCGCTTGCCCGCGCCGTCCGGCCCGTCAAAGAGCAGGGCGTGAGCCAGTCGCCCTGACGCGACCGCACGGGAGAGCAGCGCCGTGGCCTGATCCTGGCCGGCGATGTCGCGTAGACGCATCGACGGCAACGCTAGCAGAAAGTCCCGGCCGGATCGACACGCGCGCGCTGTGCCAGTAGACTNNACTTCGCGCTATGGCAATCCTGGGACGACTCTCCACATTGGTGAAATCCAACGTCAACGACCTCATCGACTCCATGCAGGACCCGGCCAAGGAGATCGATCAACTGATTCGGGACATGGAGGACTCGGTGCGCGAGGCGCGCGGCGAGGTCGCTCAGTGCCT
>PMZX01000462.1:11453-12703 GCA_003170035.1 Myxococcales bacterium
GTGCAGGCGGGCGACGACGCGCTCGCCAAGGAGGCGCTACGCCGCAAGGCTGAAAAGGAAGCCGATCGCATCGAGGCAGAAAAGGCGCTTTCCGATCAGCGGGCGTACTCGGTGCAGCTGGGTGCTGGGTTGAAGGCGCTGGAGGCGCGGGTGCAGGACGTGAAGATGCGCCAGGGAACCCTGCGCGAGAAGGCGCGCGCTGCCAAGCGTGGCGAGGGCCTGGGTTCCGGCAAGACCGCAGCCTTCGAGGACTTCGATCGCATGTCAGGAAAGATCGACGCGCTGGAAGCCGAGGTGGGCCTCACTGACGAGCTCAAGGGCCAGACGGCAGCGTCGGTTGAAGCCGAGCGCAAGCTGCGTGAGATGAGCGAGCAGAAATCAGTCGACGATGCATTGGCCGATTTGAAAAAGAAGTTGGGAGGGTAGTTAGCTTCTCTCCCTCTCTCGGCGTTCGAGGGCGGCGAGCCGGCGGGCGGCGATGAGTAGCAACGCCGCTAGCATGGCGATGATCGCCAGGCCGCCCAAGAGGATGCCCACAAGCAGTTTGCGGCTGCCCCGATCCACCTGCAGAGGCCCGACGCTGGCCAGGGCTGGTGTGCGCAGCGACGGCGCCTCTGTTGCTGGTGTGACAACCACCGCCACAGCCTCAGGCAGGAGCCCCGCCACGCTGCCTGCCACCAACTTCTGCACCTCGGCCTCGCGCAGGGCAGCCGGTGCCGGCCGCGCTTTGAGCAACACAGCCGCCTGCGCAGCCACCCGCGGCTTGCCGTCCACAGCCAGCGGATCAGGCTCGGGAAGCACCAGGTGAACCCGGGCCGCGACCACGCCGTCCACCGTCTCCAGGGTGCGCTCAATCTCTCCTGCCAGCGCCTCCAGGTAGCGGGCGCGCTCCTCGGTGGGAGTGGGCACCAGGCTGGCCTGCTTGTAGATCTCGCCGAAACCGGAGCGCCGGCCGCGCGGCAGGCCCAGCGACTGCAGGAGTTGGAGCGCGCGGAGCGTATGGACCTTGGGCACGCTGATGACGAAGACCTCGCCATTCGATTCGTCGCGCGCCTTGCTGGCCTCGATTCCGCCGCGCTCCAGGGCGGTCAACACCTCGTTGGCCGCGGTTTCGTCGAGGCCATGCTGGATAGGCGTCGAACATCCGATCGCGAGTGCCACCACGACTGTCCACAGAGCGCGCATGGCGGCTGACATTACCAGAAACTACTGCGCGCTGTGGTGCGAGTTCATCTACTCGCCTTCCGCGC
>PMZX01000048.1:0-2821 GCA_003170035.1 Myxococcales bacterium
GCCACCAACGATCAGCTCGCGCGCGCGTCCACTTTCCGTCCGCTCATCCTGGCCTACAACAATGGCGCGCCGGTTCGGCTGCAGGAAGTGGCCAACGTCATTGACGGGGTGGAAAACGACGAGCTGGCGGGCTGGTCCGACGGCAAACGCGCCATCATCGTGAGTGTGCAGCGCCAGCCAGGGGCCAACGTCATCGAAGTGGCCGAGCGGGTGAAGGCACTGCTGCCGCGTCTGCAAACCGCGTTGCCCCAGGGCGTGGACGTGAAGGTGGTCAGCGATCGCACCGAAACCGTGCGGGCCTCGGTCGACGACGTCCAGTTCACCCTGGCCTTGAGCGTGCTGCTGGTGGTGGCCGTCATCTATCTGTTTCTGCGCAGCCTGCGCGCGACCATCATTCCCGGCGTGGCGGTGCCACTGTCGCTGGTGGGTACCTTCGGCATCATGTACCTGTGCCACTACAGCCTGAACAACCTGTCGCTGATGGCGCTGACGATTTCCACCGGCTTCGTGGTCGACGACGCCATCGTGATGATTGAGAACATCTCCCGCTTCATAGAAGAAGGCGAGCCGCCTTTCCAGGCGGCGTTGAAGGGTGCCAAGCAGATCGGCTTCACCATCGTGTCGCTGACGGTGTCGCTGGTGGCAGTCTTGATTCCTCTGCTTTTCATGGGCGGCATCATCGGTCGCCTATTTCGCGAGTTCGCTGTCACGCTCAGTATCGCCATCGGCGTGTCGGCGATTCTCTCGCTGACCCTGACCGCCATGATGTGCGCCTTCTTGCTGCGCGCCCATGAGCAGCCGGGGTGGCTGGCCCGGCAGTTCGAGCGCGGTTTTGCCGCCATGATGTCGGTTTACCAACGCAGCCTGGGCTGGGTCATGCGCCACCAGCCGGCCACCCTGGCGGTGACCGTGGCCACGGTGGCGCTGACTGTGGTGCTGGCAGTGATCGTGCGCAAGGGCTTCTTCCCGCAACAGGACACTGGCATGATCATGGGTGTCACCGAGGCGCCGGCCGATGTATCCTTTGCCAGCATGATGGCGCGGCAGCGGGCGCTGGCTGACGTTGTGCGCACCGACCCGGATGTCGCATCGGTCGTGTCCTTTATCGGGGCCGACGGCACCAATCCCACGCCGAACACCGGAAGGCTGGCCATCACCCTGCGCCCGCGTGGGGCGCGCAGCGCGAACGCGGCCGCGATTCTACGGCGACTGCGGGTGAGCGCCCAGGGCGTGGAGGGCACTTCGGTGTTCTTCCAGGTTGTGCAGGATTTGCAGATTGACAGCCGGGTCAGTCGCACCCAGTTCCAGTACACACTGGAAGACGCGGACGTCGGAGAGCTCGGCGATTGGGCGCCGCGGGTGTTGGCCCGGCTGGAGAGCCTGCCCGAGCTGCGCGACGTGACCAGCGATCAGCAGATCTCGGGCCTGCAACTAGGACTGGTTGTCGATCGTGACACCGCCTCACGTTTCGGCATCCTACCCCAGGCAATCGATGACGTGCTCTACGATGCTTTTGGCCAGCGCCAGGTGTCGATCATCTTCACCCAGCTAAACCAGTACCGTGTCATCCTGGAAGTGAAGCCGGAATTTCGGGACAACGCGGCGGCATTGCAGAATATCTATGTACGCGCGCAAACCGGCGATCAGGTGCGATTGAGCGCGTTCACCCATTTCGAGCCCGCGCGCACGCCATTGGCCGTCACCCACCAGGGGCAATTCCCGGCCGTGACGATTTCATTCAACGTGGCCTCAGGTCTGGCGCTGGGCGATGCGGTGGACGCCATCCATCGCGCCGAGCGCGACATCGGCATGCCGACCACCGTGCGCGCCAACTTCGTGGGCACGGCACAGGAATTCAAGAGCGCGCTGGCCAGCGAGCCTTTCCTCATTCTGGCCGCCCTGCTCACTGTGTACATCGTGCTTGGCGTGCTTTACGAGAGCTACATCCACCCNNTCATGATGATCGACTTCGCCCTGGAGGCAGAGCGGGTCGACGGGCTACCGCCGCAGGAATCCATCGTCCGGGCGTGCCTGCTGCGCTTTCGGCCCATAATGATGACCACAATGGCAGCGCTGTTGGGCGGCCTGCCGCTGGCATTGGGCAGCGGCACCGGCTCCGAACTGCGGCGCCCGCTCGGCATCTCGATTGTGGGTGGACTGCTCATCTCGCAATTGCTGACCCTTTACACCACGCCGGTCATCTACCTGTACATGGATAGGCTGGCTCGCCTGCTGCGTCCCGGACGTGCTGGTAACGTCACGGCGGCGCCGGTGCCAGACAGCACGCCGTGAACATCTCCGAGCCCTTCATCCGGCGGCCTGTGGCGACCTCATTGCTGGCCGCGGCCTTGCTGCTGGTCGGGGCTACTGCGTATACCCAGCTTCCTGTGGCGCCCCTGCCGCGCGTCGATTACCCCACCATCAACGTCAACGCGGGTTTGCCGGGAGCCAGTCCCGAGACCATGGCCTCGGCGGTGGCCACGCCGCTCGAGCGTCGCTTTGGCCGAATTGCCGGCTTGAATGAGATCACTTCAATCAGTTCCTTGGGCTCAGTCAGTTTGACCCTGCAGTTTGAGCTGGACCGCGACGTGGACTCGGCCGCGCGCGACGTGCAGGCTGCCATCAACGCGGCGGCCGGCGATCTGCCGCCCAATCTGCCCACGCGTCCCAACTTCCGCAAAGTGAACCCCGCCGACGCGCCCATCCTCATCCTTTCGTTGATGTCGAAGACGCTGCCGCTGGCCCAGGTCTACGATGCCGCCAACACCATCCTGGCGCAGAAGATTGCCCAGGTGGAGGGCGTGGGCCAGGTCTTCGTGGG
>PMZX01000048.1:2858-3315 GCA_003170035.1 Myxococcales bacterium
ATCTGGTCATCAAGTACCAGGGCAACGCGGCCGTGCGTCTGGGCGACGTGGCCCAGGTGATCGACGACGTAGAGAACAACCGCGTGGCCGCCTGGACCAACGGCACGCGCTCGGTGTCGCTGCTCATCCGCCGCCAGCCGGGCGCCAACATCATCGAGGTCATCGATCGCATCAGGCGGATGCTGCCCAGCCTGGCGCAATCGGTTTCGCCCAGCATCGACATACAGGTGGCGGTGGACCGCGCCGGCACCATCCGCGCGTCGGTGCGCGATGTAGAACGCACTCTGCTAATCAGCGTGTCCCTCGTGGTCCTGGTCGTGTTCGCGTTTCTGCGCAACCTCCGCGCCACAGTGATCCCGAGTGTAGTCGTGCCGCTTTCGCTGGTCGGCACTTTCGCCGCTATGTACTTGCTCGGCTACAGCTTGAACAACCTGTCATTGATGGCGCTGACCATCGC
>PMZX01000184.1 GCA_003170035.1 Myxococcales bacterium
CCGGCCCCTGCACCGAGGCCATCGAGCGCGCCGGCATCCGCCGCGTGGTCATCGGGTGCTGCGACGAGAATCCGCTGGTCAGCGGTCGCGGCGTCCTCCATCTGCGCCGGGCTGGCATCCGCGTCGACGTGGGCTGCCTCGACCGCGAATGCCGGAGGCAGAACCGCGCGTTCTTTCTTTGGGTCCGCGCTCGCCGCCCCTGGGTCACACTCAAGGTCGCCACCACCCTCGACGGGTTCATCGGCAGCAGCCAGGTCAACCTGCGCGATCTTAGGGCACGCTTTGTCACCGGCAAGGACGCGCGGGCCCACTCCCACCTGCTGCGTTCCCAACACGACGCGATTCTGATCGGGATGGGCACCGTGCTGGCCGACGACCCCCGCCTGACTGTGCGCTTGCCCAACACCAGCGCAAACCGCCCCTTGCGGGTGGTGCTCGACGGGCATCTGCGCACGCCGCCCTCGGCCAGGCTCATCCGGCAACTCGGCACGGCCCCGGCGCTCATCATCGGCGCACAGCCGCGCAAGGGCGCACGCGACGCAGACGCACGGCTGGGCCGCGAACGGGCCTTGCGCCGGGCCGGGGCCGAGGTCCTTCTCCTGCCTGCTGATCGCGCCGGCCGCATTGTCATCCCGTCGCTTCTACGTGCCCTTGCCGAACGCGGGGTGCAGTCGCTTCTGGTCGAGGGCGGCAGCCGGGTACATGGCGCCTTCATCTCGGCCTGCCTGGTGGACTCGGTCGCGTTCTTCATCGCGCCCCGCCTTGTGGGCGCTGGCCGCCCCATCGTAGAAGGCCGCGGCCTCGATTGGCGCACTCCCTTGAGGCTGGGGCCGCTCGAGGTTCGTGCCATCGGCGAGGACGTCCTTGTCCAGGCCGACGTTCTCGGTCCCAGACTGCGCCGGCGATCCTAGCAAAGCGTTGCCTCAACCCACCGAGGCGACGACGGCCGGATGCTAAGGGACATTGCGATCGGCGGCCTGGCGTTGCACAACAAGAACTTGACTCAACGTCATTGATATCCCGACATAGAGAAACTGGACGGAATCAGATACGGAGCAAGTACTTGTTCACCGGCATCATTGAAGCCATCGGCAAGGTGGAATCGTTGCGCGCCGGATCGGGCGGCACGCGCCGCCTGGCGATCGCCACGGACCTCGACGTGGCCTCGCTTCCTCTGGGCGCCAGCATGGCGGTCAACGGCGCCTGTCTGACCATCGTGGCCCGGCGTACGCGGCGCTTCGAGGCCGACCTCGGGCCTGAGACCCTGGCGTGCACGACCCTGGGCTCACTCAAGGCCAGCGACCGGGTTCATCTGGAACGACCCCTGCGGCTGGGCGACATGCTGGGCGGCCACCTGGTCACCGGCCATGTCGACGGGGTGGGCAAGGTGGAATCGGCGCGCAAGCAGGGGGACACTCTCGCCCTGCGCCTGGAGGCGCCCGCCTCGGTCGCGTCCTTTCTGGTGAAGAAGGGCTCCATCGCCATCGACGGCGTCAGCCTCACCGTCAACCAGGTGGAAGGCTGCAGCGTCGAGGTCTGGCTGATCCCGCACACCCTGTCGGTCACTCTGCTGGGCGGGCTTCGCGCGGGGGATCGTGTCAATATGGAAGCGGATATGATCGCCAAACAAATCGCCCGTTTCGTGGACAAAGCCCGTGCCCCCTGATCCCCATATCAACATCGAGAAGGCCCTGGCCGACATCCGCGCCGGCCGGCAGGTCATCGTGGTCGACGATGAGAAGCGCGAGAACGAGGGCGACCTGACCATGGCCGCCGACCTGGCCACGCCGGAAGCCGTCAACTTCATGGCCGGCCAGGGGCGCGGCCTCATCTGTCTGGCGCTTTCCGAGGAGAAGGTGGCCGCCTTGCGCCTCCCGATGATGACCCAGGACAACCGGTCGCCTCACAACACGGCGTTCACGGTCAGCATCGACGCGCGCCACGGCATCAGCACCGGCATCTCGGCGCGCGAGCGCGCCCACACCATCCGCACCGCAGTTGCGCCCGACATCTCGCCCGACGATCTGGTGACTCCTGGGCACGTGTTTCCGCTGCGGGCCAAGCGGGGCGGCGTGCTGGTTCGCACCGGCCACACCGAGGCTTCGGTCGACCTGGCGCGCCTGGCGGGCCGCACACCGGCGGGTGTGATCTGCGAGATCATGCGGCCTGATGGCGAGATGGCGCGCATGCCGGATCTGGAGGCGTTTGCCACCGAGCACGGGCTGGGCATCGTGCACATATCCGATCTCATCCAGTACCGGCTGGCGCGCGAGGTACTCGTGCATCAGGTGGCGGAAACCACATTGCGCCCCACCGGCGCCGGGCTGCGCGCCACCTACCGCGCCTGCCTGTACGAGGCCGACGTGGCCGACGCGGAGTATCTTGCGCTGGTGCTGGGTGACGTGACCTCGGGCGAGCCGGTCCTGGTGCGGGTGCAAACCGCCAGTCTGCTGCGAGACGTGTTCACCGTGACCCAGCCAGGCGAGGTGATTCAACCCACGCAATGGCTGCGCGTGATCGAGCGCGAGGGACGAGGCGTTCTGCTCTACATTCTGCCGCTCGGCACCCGGCACATCGCAACCGCGTTGGACAGCCTGAGCGCGAGCGCCGCCCAGCAGGAACGCACGATCTCCCGCGGGGGCCGCGAACCCGAGCCGTCCGCTGTACCCTTGCGGGACATCGGCCTCGGCTCGCAGGTGCTGGTCCAGTTGGGGGTGCGCGCCATCCGGTTGCTCACCAACAATCCGCGCCGCCTCGCCGCCCTGGAAGGATACGGTATACAAGTCGTGGACTGCGTTTCCAGCGGCCCGCCTGCCGAGGTGGTTCCCTTCAATGAAAGAGAGGCCAAGTAATGCCGCAAATCCATCAAGGTAATTGGACAGCCCAGGGCAAGCGCTTTGCGATCATCGCCTCGCGCTGGAACGAATTCGTGGCGGACAAGCTGATCGAGGGTGCGGTCGGCGCCCTGGGCAAGACCGGAGCACGCGACGAGGACATCGAGATCTACCGTTGTCCGGGCGCCTTTGAGCTGCCCGGACTGGCCCGGCGCGTGGCTGATTCGGAAAACTTCGACGCCATCGTGTGCCTGGGCGTGATCATCCGCGGCGCGACCCCGCACTTCGATGTGGTGGTCAACCAGACCACACGCGGCATCGCCCAGATCGCCGCCGAGGCCAAGCTCGCGGTGGGCTTCGGTGTGCTCACCTGCGACACCATCGAGCAGGCCATCGAGCGCGCAGGAAGCAAGGGCGGCAACCGGGGCGCGGATGCCGCCATGGCCGCCATCGAGATGGCCAACCTGTACGACAAGCTGGCGGGCCGGGCTGAGGCGCGCCGTCGCAAATGACCTGGAAGTACCAAAGATGAGCCCGCGGCGCCGAGCCCGCGCGGTGGCCCTTCAGGTGCTGTACGCCATGGACAGCGTGGACGAGGCCGATCCAGGCGTGGCGCTGGCGACCCACCTGCGGGAATTCGGCGTTAGCCAGGATGAGAATGTGGACGAGCAGCCAGAGGAACGCGCTCTCGACGAGAAACTGGACGAGAAACTGGCCTCCACGCTGGTGAGCGGCGTGTGGGAGCACCGGGTCGGGTTGGACGAGACCCTGGCCCGGCTATCCCAGAAATGGCGTGTGGTGCGTCTGGCACGCGTGGACCGCAACGTCTTGCGCATAGCTCTGTACGAGCTTGCCCACTGCCAGGCCGATGTTCCTGCGCGTGTCGCCATCAACGAAGCCATAGAACTGGCCAAGCGCTATGGCTCCGAAGAAGCGCCCGCATTCGTCAACGGGCTGCTCGAATCCGCCTTGGACCTACTTGGCATCACACCCTGAGATGCTGGCGCCCGCCCAAATTGCCTTTCTCCCGATCGACCTCGGCCGCTGGGATCGCTGCCCCGGCGGGGACGCGCTCGTCGTGCCGCTGTGGGCTGACATACGCCCCCTGCGCGGGGCGGCTGGTCTTCTCGACTGGCGACTCAACGGGCGCCTGTCAGGGCTTCTGCGCGAAGGCCGGCTGGAGGGAGCCGCAGGGGAAAAGTTGCTCTTCTTCACTACCCGCGTGCCCTGGCACCGCGTCCTGACCATCGGCTTGGGGCCGACGACCAGTTTCTCCGAGGACGCGTTCCGGACCAGTCTGGGCGCTGTGCTCGATGCATCCCGCGGGCTGGGCGTGCGAACGGTGGGCCTGGCGCTCCCCGGCCGCGACATGGACCGCATCACGCCAGAGCGGGCTTTGAGGGTGCTCATCTCGATTGCCGAGCAGCGCGAAGAGCAATACCCGGGAACGGCCTTGACTGCGCTGACTGTCATCGATGTGCCGCCTGCAATCAAAGCAATGACCGAGACTGTGCGCGCCATTGAACGCTCACTCGCTCGTTGACGGATTCCGCCCTGGCCCCGTGGCCGCCACGCGAGGCGATTCGCCAGATGGGCGGCAACTTCGGCCTGGCGACCTGGCCTGACGCCCACATGCGTATCACCATCGAGTTGCCTCGCAGCGCGACCGGCCTGGCCGGCGCCACGGCGCTGCTGCACTGACGAGCTAGCCCGCTACTGCGGTGGGATGGTGACGAAGCGGAAGGTGTCCCCGCGCCGAACTCGCAAGAGGTGCCCTGCCTTGCCGCCCGCGCGTAGGGCGCTCACGGCCTCCTCCGCGCTGCTGACTGGCTTGCGGTCGATCTCGACGATCACGTCCTCGGCGCGCAGGCCTGCCTTGGCGGCTCGGCCATCCGGCTCCACGCCGCTGACCACCGCGCCCTTGGTCCCAGGCTCCATTCCCAGCATGCGCGCCATGTCGGGCGTCAAGGTCTGCAACTGCACCCCGACCTTGTCCTTCTCTACCTGGGCCTCCGGCTCCTCGCCGGGCCGCGCTGGCAGCTCGCCCAGAGTAATCTGCACTGTGCTGGAACGGCCGTCGCGCAGAAGCGCGAGCTTGACCTTGTCGCCCACTTTCTGTCCCGATACATAGTCCACCACGTCGGCCGCAGCTTCGATCTTCTGCTTGTCGATCTGGGTGACAATATCGCCGACGTGAACACCGGCCTGGCCGGCCGGGCTATGCGGCAACACCTGGCTGACCCAGGCCGCGCGCGCGGGACCCGACTTCGCCGGCTGACCCTTCGGTTCGGGCTCGCCATCCATGCCCACCTTCAGGCCGTCCTTGACGTCACCTATGGCAACGCCCAGCCAGGCGTGGTGCACGTGCCCGTCACGAATGATCATCTGGGCGACCTTGCGGGCTTGGCTGATGGGGATGGCAAAGCCGTAGGCGCCACCCGGCCCCACGTTGATGAGCGTGTTGATGCCGATCACCTCACCCTGCANNCCTGACATGTGCACGTTGCGCGTGACCTTGCCCTTGCCGCTGATGATCCCGGCGGTGACACTCTGATCGAGGCCGAGCGGGCTGCCGATGGCCAGCACCCACTCGCCCACCTCGAGGGCGTTGGAATCGCCCAGGCGGGCCGCGACCAGCCCGGACGGCGGATTCTGCAAGCGGATCACCGCCACATCCGTCTTGGGATCGGCGCCCACGACCTTGGCGGCGAACTCGCGTCCGTCGGCAAAGGTCACCGT
>PMZX01000322.1 GCA_003170035.1 Myxococcales bacterium
CAGCAGCACAGGCGGGGCCAGCAAGAGCAGCGTCACCCCCAGCCGCGCCATCTGGCCAAGAAAGAAGCTCCGTTGCGGCAAGGGCGCGAAGAGATCGAAGCGCTCGACCAGCGGGGTCAGGCACAGGATGGCCACGCCGGCGGCGGCCAGCAGCACATGCAGCAGAGCCCTGCCGCCGCGCCGTCGCAGCAAGGGCGACAGGTGAGCGCCCGCAGCCAGAGGCAAGAGCACGGACACGAGCATGAGGGCGAAGCTGGACACCGTGCTTTGCAAGGCGGCGCGCAGGGAGCGGAACCACGCCACCTCGAGACAGAACGTGACCACGCCGGTGGCGAAGGCGATCAGCAGGTCGAGCCGAGGCGTCGAGGTCGTGGCCGCGGGGCGGTCCGGCGCAGCCACCATCACGGCCTGCGCAGCCGGCTGCTCGCGCGTCGAGAGCAGCCAGGCGGTAAGCACCACCAGCAGATTCAGGCAGACCACCAGCCGCGAGGTCACCAGCACGCCTGCTGCGGGCAGGAAGGCGAACGACACCACCAGCACGCCGGCGGCGGCGCCCGCGGTGTTCAGGCCGTACAGGGTCGACAGCGACAGACCGTGGCGGCGAGCCAGGGCGCCAAACACCGGGATGGTGGCGCCCATGGCCAGCGTGGGCACGCCCAGCAGCGCGAGGATTCCGGCCAGGTGAAGCAGCGGCGAGAGCGCGGGCGCGCGCGTCCACACCAGGCTGCTGAGCGTCTCTACCGCGCGAAAGCCGGGCAGGACGACCAAGCCCGACAGGCCGATGAGCAACTCCAGCAACGCGTAGGCGCGTAGTGGCCGGAGGGAAGCGCGGGCATCCAGCAGCCGGCCAGCCAAAGCCGCACCCACCGACATGCCACCCATGGTCCCCACCAGGGTCAGGGCGGTGCCCCGCGCCGAGACACCCAGAGAGAGAGCCGCCTGCAACTGCCAAAGGGTTTCCCAGGAAAGTCCGGCCAGTCCGGAGACAAGGGTCAAGATGCAAAGGGCCGGGCGCACGCTGTTCTTGATACTACCGGGTTTGCCCAGTCGTGCGAACCTGTGCCATCGGTAGTGTCATCGGTAGTCAAGTGCGGCCGGTCGTGTCCGAGAGGTGGTGGGGGCGCCCAGGCTTCCGACAGGCTATAGTTCGGTGCCTTGTCCGACAGCCCTGCCGCGCCGTCCGAATCCAGCAGTTCGCCATCCAGCCTCGGAGCGCGTTTGCAGCGCCTTCCGCGCGGCTTTGTCCTGTTCGTGATTGCAGCGACGCTGTACGCCTTCTCGCAGAGCGCGGTCAATTCGGTCTTCAACAACTTCCTCAACGACACCTATACAATCAGCAATTTCCAGCGCGGTCTGCTGGAGATGCCACGCGAGACACCCGGCTTCCTGGTGGTGTTCGTCTCGGCGCTGCTCTACCTCATGAGCTCGCGCCGCCTGGCCGCCCTGGCCAACCTGCTGGCCGGGCTGGGCATCGCGGGCATCGCGCTCTTCTCCGCACACTACGGCGTGATGCTGGCGTGGTTGTTCCTCTTCAGCGTCGGCCAACACCTGTTCATGCCGCTCATTCAAAGCATCACCATGGAGTTTGCCAGCGAGGGGAAGGCAGGCCGACGGCTGGGCCAGGTCACCGGGGCCAGCAACCTGGCCGGCATCGGCGGCAGCGTGTTGATCCTGTTCGGTTTTCGCAGCCTGGGCTTCAGCTTTCGCACCGCCTTTCTCATCGCTGCCGGCGGCTTGCTGCTTGCCGCCTTGCTTATCCGCACCATGAAGTCCGAGCGGCCGCCGGCCACGCGCACTCGCTTCGTCGTGCGGCGCGAGTACAAGTTGTACTACTGGCTGAGCATCCTGTACGGCACGCGCAAGCAGATCTTCCTGACCTTCTCGCCCTGGGTCCTGGTCACCATCTTCAAGCAGCCGACCCAGACAGTGGCCTTGCTGCTTTCTGCCGGCGGCCTGATCGGGATCGTGTTCAACCCGTTGCTCGGCCACGCCATCGATCGCCTGGGTGAGCGCTTCATCCTCATGGGTGAGGCTGTGGTGCTGATCTTCGTCTGTTTCGGCTACGGTTTCTCGCGCCGCCTGTTCGGCGAGAACACAGCCCTGCTGGTGGCCGGGGCCTGCTTCATCCTCGACCAGCTGATGATGTCCGTGGGCATGGCCCGCGCCACCTACTTGAAGAAGATCGCGGTGCAGCCGGACGACGTGTCGCAAACCCTGATGATGGGGGTGAGCATCGACCACCTCTTCTCCATCATCGTCGCCGCTCTGGGCGGCATCATCTGGTTGCGCTGGGGCTACGAATACGTGTTCCTGCTGGGCGTTGCCATTGCCTGCGTGAACCTGGTCTCAGCGGCGCGCGTGCGGATTCCGCGGTAGGGTCGCCCTCCCGCCTGTCCTAGCGCCGCCGGCGAATACGGCCGCCAATTGCTAGGCCGAGCAAGGCCAAAGCGAACAAGCCGCCGGACGTGGAGCCGCCCGCGACTGAGCAGCCACTGCCCCTGGTAGAAAGCCCAGGGACTGTGGCGTCAGGTTTTGCTCCGGCATCAGCGCTTGCGATGACCGGCGGTGCTTCGGGCTTGGTTCCTGCATCGGCCGCAAATGCCACATCGCGAACCGAGCCTGGAATTGCGTCGACAGCGGTGGCCATGCCGGCATCCGGTGTCGGCAAGGCGTCCAGCTTGGTTCCTGACTCGGGAGCGATCAACGCGTCCAGCTTGGTTCCTGGCTCGGGAGCGATGCGCACATCCGCGACTGAGTCGGGAATCGCGTCGACGGCAGGAGCCGTGCCGGCATCCACTGCCGGGGATGCATCGAGCTTGGTTTCTGCGTCGGCAGCGAGTTCCACATCCGACGAGGAGTCTGCGTCGCGCGAAAGCGGTGGCCCCCAGTCGGGCGATGCAGGAATCGCGTCGACGACAGTATCCCTGCCGGCATCGGGGCAATAGATATACTGGGTGATGTAGCGAGTTTCCCGATAGTCAACCGCACTGGCCAAAGACAGGCCGACGTCCGGATCCGTAGATGCGTAGGAGAAGGTCAGGGTCAGTTTGGTCAGACGGTCGCCCGCCGCAGCGAGACCTGCCAGGGAAGAAACATCGGCCGCTGCCAGCGCTCCTGAGTAGCCGAGCACCCGATTGCTGCTCGCTCCATCGGAAAACGCCAGTTGCTGGTCGCCCGGGGTGATTCCAAAGATGCGCCAAGAGAATCCGCTCCCATAGGACGTCGGGGGAGTGCTGGCACTCGCCATGCGCGAGGGCACGATCGGCACTGCGGTAGTAAACGATAGCTTGACCGGGCCCAAGGCACTGCAAACCGTGCCGCTTCCCCCATCCGGCGTCGCCCTTTGGCTGATCCTGAAAGCCACGAAGTACCAACCCTTCTCTACGTAGTAGGCAAACACGCTGGAGGCTGTCATGGAATAGGGATAGCCGTTGGCAGTGAGCCAATCGGTGAACGATTTCTCGGTATCAGCCTTCAGTTGAACCCAATCGAGAAAACCCACTCGGCCGCTCGATACCACGGTGGCGCCGGCATCCACCCCGGACGACGGTGGGACGCCCCCCCTGCCCGTGCCGCCGGTGGTTCCTCCAGTACAAGAGGTAACCGTGACGTACGCAGGCTGTGACAAGCTATCGACAGTGGTGAAGGCTTGCTGGTCGGACAAAGCCGGAAAGGTTGTGAGAGTCGAGGGGACGGGGAGGATCAATCCGAAACTGCTGGCGGTGCCGCAGAACGTGGGCTG
>PMZX01000273.1 GCA_003170035.1 Myxococcales bacterium
GCTTGGGTGAACTTCAACGCGTTCGAGAGCAGGTTGCGCAGGATTTGCTGGATGCGCAGCCCATCGCTGGTGATCGACGTGGGCGCGCCCGAGGCAAGCTGCGCCTCGAAGACCAGATTCTTCTCGGCGGCCACGGGCAGGAAGGTACGTCTGAGGGCATCGACGGTGCGCGGCACGTCCACCGCCTCGACCTGGAGCTCCATCCGCCCTGCCTCTATCCGCGAAAGATCGAGGATGTCGTTGATGAGCACGAGCAAGTCGTTGCCCGAGGAGTAGATGGTGGCAGCGTACTTCACTTGCTCGGGTGTGAGGTTGGCGTCCTTGTTGTCGGCGAGCAGCTTGGCCAGGATGAGGGCGCTGTTGAGTGGCGTGCGCAGCTCGTGGCTCATGTTGGCGAGAAACTCGGACTTGTACTGATTCGTCCGAGTCAGCTCGTCGGCCTTCTCGACCAAGGCGACCTGCGCCCGGGACAGATCGTCGCGCTGCTGCTCGAGCGCCTGCGCTTGCTCCTCGAGCTGCACGTTGGTCTGCTCCAACTCCACTTGCTGAGCCTCGAGGCGAGCCTGGGATTCGCGCAAGGCGCGGCTTTGCTCCTCCAGCTCCTCGTTGACGACTCGAAGCTCCTCCTGCTGAGTCTGCAGTTCCTTGGCCTGTCGCTGAGTGGCATCAAGCAGCGCCTGGCGCTGGGTTCGATAGCGAGCCGAGCGCAGCGAGACGCCGGCCAGCTCGGAAAGCGCCTGGATGTATTGCAGCGCAGCCGCGGTGGGCGCCGCAAGGAAGCCCAGCTCGATCACTGCAAGCGTGTGACCGTCGCCCGAGAGCGGCGCGACCACGAGTTGCCGTGGCCTCGACTCGCCGGTGGCGGTCACGATGCGGACGTGCTCCTCGGGCACGCTGGAGAGCAAGGCCAGCTTCCCATCGAGCGCGACCCGGCCCACCCAGCCCTCGCCCGGCTGGATGGATGCGGGTGGCGCGCCCTCGCCGCTGCTGGCGCAGGCGAAGGTCGCCGCGCGCTCCGCTATCCCCGATTCAGCGATCGAGTAGAGCACGCCGACCTTGGCCCCCACGTAGTGTGCGACGAGGGACAGGATGCGCGAAGCCGTCGTCTCCTCGCTGAGCTCCCCGCGAACCTCNNACGACTGCGCCCGAGATCAATGCGAGAGAGGTAGCGATGAGTGCCGAGCCGTGCACCGTGAATTGGTGGAAGGGCGGAATGAAGAGATAGTTGCCCGTCAGAGCCGCGAGCAGCGCCGCGAGCAGGCCTGGCCCGCGCCCCCCGTTTACGGACGCGATCGCGATGCCGGCGAAGAACAGAACGAACGGCGCTATGTTTTGCTCGGGCACGGCGAAGTGCTGGATCAGCGCCACGACGATAATGGCCAGGACGGCCACCCCGTAGCGCACCGGCGCCGATCGCCACACCGTGCGTGGCACGTCCGGCGCCGCCAGGGCCGGCTGCGCGCCCGCAATTGTTGGAAGATCCCGATCGGGGAGTTCGGATTCCGGCATGAACCTCTCCTACAAGGCGGGGATCGTTGTCAGGGCAAAGGGGCTTGTCAGCGGTCCCATGTCGACTGTAGAGGGCCGGGTCATCAGCAGTCATAGATGCACGACCGGGCGAATTCTTTCAGGAATACCGCATCTGCCACGTCTGGGTCGGCCTGAGCATCAGACTGCCACCGGATTCTTATCCGGCGTCCGACGAGGTGCAGCAGCCACGAGGGAGAGAGAAAGCATGAAGATGACGATGGAACGGCGGCAGTTCCTGACAGCAAGTCTGGCTGGTCTGGGCGGGATCGTGTTCGCCTCTGATCTGATCAGGGGCAAAAGGGCACAGGCGGCCGGCCGGCGAGGCGAGGACTTCTTCTTCGTGCAGTTCTCCGACACACACTGGGGATTCAAGAATCCCGCCATCAACCCCGACTTCGGCGGCACGCTGCCCAAGGCCATCGCGGCGGTGAACGCCTGGCCCAAGAAACCGGATCTCGTCGTCTTCACCGGCGATCTGACCCACACCACCGACGACGACAAGGAACGCCGGGCGCGTCTGGCCGGATTCCGCGAGTTGAGCCAAGGGCTGAAGGTCGAGACCATCAAGTACCTGCCCGGCGAGCACGACGCCGCGCTGGACCGGGGCGCGGCCTATCGCGACCTGTTCGGCCCCTCGTACTACGTGTTCGATCACAAGGGCGTGCACTTCATCGTGCTCGACAACGTGTCGGACCCCGCGGCCCATCTGGGCGACGAACAGCTAGGATGGCTGGCCGCCGATCTCAAGAAGCAGAACCATGCGGCCCGCATCGTGGTGCTCACCCACCGGCCACTGTTCGACCTGGCGCCGGACTGGGACTGGGCCACACCCGACGGAAGCAAGGCAATCGACCTGCTCATGCCCTACCAGAATGTCACGGTCCTGTACGGGCACATCCACCAGGTGAACCACCATCAGAGCGGACACATCGGGCATCACGCGGCGACCGGGATGATGTATCCGCTGCCGGCCCCGCATTCGGTGCCGAAGAAGGGGCCGATCCCCTGGGATCCTGCCCATCCCTACCAGGGGCTGGGCTACCGCCAGGCCGAGGCGCGCGTCCGCCAAGCGGATCTGGCACTCACCGAGTTGCCCGTGGTGAAAGCCGCCGATCCGCCTGCCAAGGAACAGGTGGTGAAGGTGACGGCAAAGAAGTTCGAGTATTCACCCAGTGTGATCACNNAAGCTGCAGGCCGAGATCAATCCCGGCAAGGTCACCGAGGTGAAATTCACGCCTGACAAGGTGGGCGAGTTCCCCTTCCACTGCAGCGTGTTCTGCGGCAGTGGCCACGACCAGATGGAGGGCACCATCAAGGTCACGGAATAGTCTACGGCCCGAGAGTGGGGCGATGGAGGAAGCGATGATCAAACTACGAGGAACTTCTCTGGCGGCCATTGGATTGATGGCTTTGGTCACATGTTCAAGCAGCAACAATAACCCCGGCACCGGCGGAAGCCCGGGATCCGGAGGCGCCGGGGGTTCCGCCACGACCTCAGGGAACGGCGGCACGATAGCGACCGGCGGGGTGAGCGCCACAGGCGGTGTGACAACGACGGGCGGTGTAAGCGCGACCGGCGGTGTGACTGAGACAGGTGGGGTGAGCGTGACCGGCGG
>PMZX01000217.1 GCA_003170035.1 Myxococcales bacterium
TCGGTGCGCTCGCTTACGCCGCCTCGGAGTCGCCCCCGGCCGCCCGCCTACGCGCCGAGCTCGCGTCTGTTCAAAAAGCAGAAACTCACACGCTGTGGATGGCGCTATGCTGCGCGCTGAGCAGCGTTCTGGGTTTTCTCTCGGGCTGCTCACCACGGAGTTTGCAATAGGGGGCATATATGATTTTGGTCCTTTCCATCTGCCAACTAGTCGCCACTCTCGCGCTCGGCGCCCTGGTCCTCTTGGCGCGTGCCTACGCGCAGGAGAAGGGCAAGAACCTAGCAACGAAGGAAGACATCGCGGATATCACCCACCAGGTGGAGGAAGTGAAGGCCGAGTATGCCCGCCAACGGCAGGCGCTCGAGCACGCGCACCAGCAGCTCCTCAAGCAGTCGGACCAGACACACCAACTGTCCCTGGCAGCCATCGACCTGCGACTGAAGGCTCATCAGGAAGCGTTTGCCAAGTGCCAGGACTTTTTTGCCCTTGCGCATCGTCGGCCGCCGGAAGGGACGGAGAAGATGAATACATTGCTGCAATGGTGGCGAGAGAATTGCCTCTACCTGTCGCCTGAGGCTGCCACGGCCTTTCGTGAGGCCAGCGACGCTGCGGCAGTCCACCGGGATCTGTTGGACGGTCGCGTGGGGCACCAAGCGGTTTCCGAGAACTGGCAGAAGATCGCACGAGCCGGCGGGGTCATCGCGGCAGCTGTCCAGCTACCCAGCATCGGCACAGAGTTGGCGAGGCTCTCGGGGTTCAGCGCCGAGGGCCAACCCGGTTCTGGGACAAACGGGGCCCCCTCGCACCGCCAAACACCGTAGCGTTGGGACGGACGCTCGGGCTCGGCTCCGCACAGAAGCAAGCGAGGCGCGCGAGCGGGCGGCAGGAGTGACTCCGAGGGGGCGTAAGGAGCACCCCTTTCAAGGTCGTGGACGGAGTACTACGACGATGTAGGTCAGAACGAGATCGGGCGCCAACGGTCGGGTGTGGGCGGGTAGCTATTTTGACGAGTGAGCCAACTGGCTGTTTACCGGGAGTATCACCCGGAGGACAGCCGTGGCACTTGATGCGGTTCTGGCACGTTTCATTGAACGCAGCCCCGTTACAGTTCTGGCGCAGCTCGGCCTACAGAGGGTTTTCGAGGCGGATTGGATCGATGACCTGTTCGATGCCCATCGGCAGCGACAGTACAAGCGCGAGCTGCTGTTCTCTTCCCCCGAGGAGCGCTCCTGTCCGACCGCTCGCGCCGGGCGCCCCCTGGGCCGGCGGCCGCGGGACACTCGGTAGCTATCTAGATGCCCCAACCACCACTGACGTGCAGACTAGTGCCCGTGACGTACGCGGCTTCATCGGAGAGCAGGTACAGTACGGCGCTGGCGGCGTCGGCGACGGAGCCGATGCGGCCAGCGGGGATGGTCTTGACCAGGCCGGCCAGTTCGGCCGGGTCCAGTGACCCGGAATCGACGAAGCCGGGAGACACGGCATTGACCGTGATGTGGTGCTTGGCCAGTGCCTTGGCCAGGCTGCGCACCAGACCCAGCACGCCTACCTTGGCCAGGTAGTGAGCCGTGAGCTGGGTCTGCGCCATCAGGCGGTCGGCATTGGCCATGGAAAAGGCCACCATGCGGCCTCCCTGCTGCTTCACCATGACGGGCGCAACCAGGCGCGCCAGGTAGAAGAAGCTGTCCAGGTTTCCGGCGAACATCTCGCGCCAGCCGGCAGGCGTTTCATCGAGCAGATCCACGCGGTGATAGGGGCCGGCGCAGTGAATGAAGGCATCGATGCGACCCTGCCAGTCGAGCACCTGGCTCACCAGCGCCGCGCACACCTCGGGCGTCGACACGTCGGCATGGATGGCCAAGGCCTGGCCACCCTTGTCTTCGATGGCCGCGGCGGTTGTCTCCGCCTCGGCCCGGCTCTTGCGGTAGCAGAGCGCCACTGCCCAGCCGCGCTCGCCCAGCCGCAGCCCCACTTCCCGTCCAATGCCCTTGGCGCCGCCCGCAATCAGCGCGGTTTTCCGCCCGGGCTCGCCCTCTTGGCGCTTCGATGTCATGGTCAGCGCGGCTTGTCCTCTTCCTCGGCGTAGTTCACGAACCTGGTGAACTCGCGTTGGAAGGTCAGGAGCACCGTATCGGTGGGGCCGTGGCGGTTCTTGCCGATGATGAGCTCGGCCTTGTTCTTTTCCGCACCCTCGGTGCCGTACATTTCCTCGCGATGAATGAAGAGGATCAGATCGGCGTCTTGTTCGATGGCGCCCGATTCGCGCAGGTCAGAGAGCTGCGGCCGCTTGTCTTCACGTCTTTCCAGGCCGCGGTTGAGCTGGGACACCGCGATGACGGGAATGTGCAGGTCTTTGGCCAGGGCCTTCAGCCCGCGCGAGATCTCGGCGATCTCGCGTTCGCGCGACTCCTCTCGACGGCCGCCCAGGCCGCGGGCGAGCTGAAGGTAATCCACCACCATCAGGCCGAGCGGCGGCCGGCCACCGCTTTGCTGCGGGAAGTACTTTGGATTGCCGCGAAAGCGCCGCGTCTTGGCCCGCAGTTCAAGGATGTTGGGGGCNNCGGCGCATGCGGCTGGAATCGATGCGGGCCTCGCCCGCCAACATCCGTTCCATCAACTCGAACTTCGACATCTCGAGCGAGAAGATGAGCACCGGGATGCCGTGGTTGAGCGCCGCATGGGTGGCCACGTTGATGGCCCACGAGGTCTTGCCCACGCCGGGCCGCGCGGCCACCACGATGAGGTTCTCGGGCTGAAAGCCCGCGGTGATCTCGTCCAGCCTGGTGAAGCCGGTGGGCACGCCGGTGATCTGCCGGCGCTCCATCGAACGGGTCTGCAACTCGTTCACCACGTCGCCGAGCAACTCACCCACCGGCTGAAACGATTCGCGCCGGTTCTGCTGCGCGACCTTGAAGATCTGCGTCTCAGCGTCATCGAGGAATTCCTCGTAGCTGCCGAACTCGCCGTAGGCGCGCGACTGGACCTCAGCACAGGCCGCAATCAGGCGGCGCAGCGTCGCCTTTTCCTTCACCAGCCGGACATAGTGGCCGATGTTCTCCGCGGTGGGGACGGAGTTGGCCAAGGTGATGAGGTAGCTAGGGCCGCCCTCCAAGCGAGGCAGGGCGCCGCGCGATTTCAGCTCGTCGCCCAGAGACACTACGTCGATAGGCTGGCGTCGTTGTTCCAGCTCCATCATCGCGGCGAAGATCTCGCGGTGCGCGGGCAGGAAGAAGTCATCCGCGGTCAACACCGTGGCCATCTCATCGAAGGCCAAGGGCTTGACCAGCACGCCACCCAGGGCGGACCGTTCCGCCTCCAGGTTGTGCGGCGGCAACCGCCCCGAGGGGCTGCTATCTGCAAGCGCGAGAGATTCAGCCATGGGGAAGCCAGTCTACGCCAAACCGATAAGAACACGCGCACCAACTCATGGGCTCTCCGGCTCTGTACTACTAACGTCACGTTTCTTCGCGAGCCGCGAAGATTCCAAACAAGCGCCACGCTACGTGCAGCACGTCGTGGTCGTGGCCGTGGCCGGAGTGATCCCTTTGGTCAGATAGGAAAAGGGGTCGGCCCCGGCCCGGCCCCGGGCGACTATTGCTCCTTCTTGACGACCCAGACTTTGATCTTCGCCACCGTGTCGCGGCCCAGTTTGATGGGGACCTCGCTCATGCCCAGGCTGCGCAGTGGCTCGTCGAGATGGATCTTCCTGCTGTCCACCTTGACTCCCTGCTCGGCCAAGGCCTCAGCGATGTCACGGCTGGTGACCGATCCGTACAGCTTGTCGCCGTCGCCCACAGCGCGCGACACCGACACCGAAACCTGCGACAGGCGGTCCGCCTCGGAGCGCAGTTCCTTGGCCAGCTTGGCCACCCGCGAGGCAATCGCGCGTTTTTCGTGGGCGAGGCGGGCTTCGTCCTTCTCGGTGGCCGGTACGGCCATGCCGCGGGGGAGCAGGTAGTTGCGCCCGTACCCGTCACGAACGCTCACCACCTCCCCCGCCTTGCCCAGGTTATCCATATCTTCACGCAAGATGATTCGCATGATGTCCTCCCGCGTTTCCTAGTTGCCGGTCACAGCAAAGGGCATGAGCGCGATCATGCGGGCGCGGGAAACGGCCCGGCCGATCTCACGCTGGTGCTTGGCACAATTGCCGGTCAACCGTCGTGGCACCAACTTCCCGCGGTCGGCGATGAAGTACTTGAGCAGCCCGACGTCTTTGTAGTCGATCTTGAGGTTCTCGTCTGCGCAAAACTTGCACGCCTTGCGGCGGCCCATCTTCTTGCGCCCACTTTCCTGTTCGAGATCGGCATCCTTCTGTTCTGGTCGTGCCATGGCTTAGTCTCCCCTCCGGGTAGGCTCGTCGACTTTCCCGAAAACCGCTTCTTCGAAATCGAACGCACCTTCTTCGTCTTCGTCGCCGAAGGGCCGCGCGCCGGCCTGCCCGGTGGCGATGGCTTCTTCGTCCGGCCCGGGGACCGAGGCGTTGGCAAACAACTCGTCCGTCACCTCGGAGGTGCGGGTGGCGGCGTCCACGTTCTCGGCGATCTTGACCGAGTACTGGCGAAT
>PMZX01000186.1 GCA_003170035.1 Myxococcales bacterium
TTTTTGGCGACGACACGTCGGTGTGGGACGTGGCTGTCCCCACCTGCCGCGAGGCCCGGGAGACGCTGGGGAGTGGCGACAGTGCTGATCCTGACGTGCCCGCGGCCGAGGCGCACGAGCAGACCAGTGAGCGGATCGAGAAGCAGATCGCTCCTGACCAGCGCGAGGAATGGCGCAGGCTCTTGCGCCTGGCCCGACAGGCGGNNGAGGACGACGACTGGCTCTACGCCCGCGTGCAGGCTGCGCTTCGCCGCGCTCTTCTTTGCCTGGGCAAAAACCTGAACGGGAGGGGTGCGCTCTCCGACTCCAGCGCGGTGTTCTTCTTGCCTCTGCCGCTTTTGCGATCTTTGGCCGCAGGGGCACCGCCGTCCCCAAATCTGCAGATGCAGGCAGCCGCCGGCCGCGCGGCCTGGGAATCCGCGTGCCGCGATCCGCCCCCTGCGCAGGCAGCACTCGACGCCGTGTCAGTGCGGGGCGTGGGCACAGGCGGACGGGCGCTTGGGCGCGTGGTCCTGCACCGGCCGGCCAGCCCGCGCCCGGCGCCGGGGCAGATCCTCCTGGCGGCGACCTTGCTGCCCAGCGAGCTGCCCTTGCTGGTGGCGGCTGCGCTGGTGACCGAAACCGGCGGGCCGCTCGATCACGTGGCAACCCAGGCGCGCGAGCGGCGCTTGCCGGCGGTGGTTGGTGCGGCGGGTGCGTGCCGGCTCTTCCGCGACGGCGATCTGGTGCTGGTCGACGCAGACCACGGGCTGGTGGTCAGGCTGGGATAGATTTCGCACAGGGGGGGCGACCGCAGGTCGCCCTACGGACGCAGGTCGCCACGTTCCATCGTACGTCCCGCTCGCATCGCTCGTGTGGGGGCGACCTGCGGTCGCCCCATCAGGCCAGCTTCGCCGGCTCGGACGCCGGCTTCGCCTCGCCCGACCGTCGCTTCTCGTTCACCCGCTCGCGAAGTTCCTTGCCCACCTTGAAGAAGGCTAGGCGCTTGGGCTTGACGTGGACGGTGGCGCCGGTGCGCGGGTTACGACCGTCGTAGGCGCGGTACTGGCGCACGGTGAAACTGCCGAAGCCTCGTATCTCGATGCCCTCGCCGCGCATGAGCGCGTCTGACATGGACGAGAAGATCTGATCGACCAGCAGCTCCGCGCGCGCCCAAGGGAACTTGAGCTTGTCCGCGATTACGGCGATGAGGTCGGCCTTGGTCATGGTCACAGAACCAATAATGTAGCCAAAATACTGTTTCTAGTCGAGAGGGCGCGCAGGCAAGGGGGCGTTGGCGTCGGTGCGGTAGCGATAGGTCTTGAAGAACGAGTACTCGCTGCAGTTATGGCGGGCATAGAAGTCGATGACGTCCCGCCATTCGAACTGCTTCTGGTCCACCCCTTCCTTGATTTCGCGCCACGAGAAGGTCTGCTGGCAGCTTTCCTGGCCGCGAAAGCCCACATGGCCGGTAAAGGTGCGTGGGTCGTAGAGAGTCGCGTTGGGGGGCAGGCGTGACACGTAATAGGCGGACAGCGCCGGCATCTCCACCACCTCGATGCGATTCACGTCGACGGCCTCGTCCTTGCGATACATGCATTCGGTTCGCATGATGGTCTGGTTTGGCCCGATAGCCACGGCGTTGTGCGGGATCTCGCCCTTGATAGCGCACTTGTGCCTGTCCGGCACGCTGGTCTGAATGCGGTACGCGAGATAGACGTGGGTCCGATTTTCGATGCGCAGAACCAGATGATCCGCGCTGATGGTCTGGCCTCCGATGACGGAGGTGACCTTGCTGAGCTCCAGCGATACCCGAAGGTGGCGGGTGTCGATGGGGGCCTTGATGCGGAGGTGCTGTTTCTCCTTCAGCTCATCGAAATACGGGTTGGGTTGCGTGATTTCGTCCCAGGACGGGGCCTCGATTCCGTAGGCCTTGGCGTCCTGTGCGAGTTGGGTCCGATAGTAGACAGGTGAAAAGCGCAGGTCGGAATTGACCATCATCGCCGCAGGCGGCGGCGGACGCGGGCGCTCGGGCGCCGGCGGCGGCGCGCTGGCGGAATGCAGCACGAACACACCCACGCCGATGGCCAGGGCGCCAGCCAGGAGCACGGCAAGAGCGAGGGGTTTTCCTTCCAAGTCGGTCTACCCGAGGACGTCGTGTCCTTCGAAGTATGGTCGAAGAACCGCTGGTACGTCCAGTCTGCCGTCTGCCCGCTGGTAGGTTTCCAGCACCCCGACCAGGGTGCGGGGCAGGGCCAGGCCGGATCCGTTCAAGGTGTGCACGAAGCGGGTCTTTTCCTGGCCGTCGCGGAAGCGGATCTTGGCCCGCCGGGCCTGGAAGTCGCCGAAGGCAGAGCAGGAGCTGACCTCCAGCCACTCGGCGCAGCCCGGGGCCCACAGTTCCAGGTCGAACTTGACCATGGCCGAGAACGAGAGATCGCCGGTGCACATCTCCACCACCCGGTAGGGCAGCTCGAGCGCTTTAAGAACGTCTTCGGCGTCGGCGAGCAGGCCTTTGAGTTCATCCAGCGAGGATTCCGGGCGTACGAACTTGACCAGCTCGACCTT
>PMZX01000175.1 GCA_003170035.1 Myxococcales bacterium
GCGGCGACTGTGGCCTTGAGCAGAAATAGCTAGCCACACCGTCTGTTGTGGTCGCTTGGCAGCCTGTGCGAGACTCGCGCTGTGAAGTCACTGTGGCTCCTGGCCGTCCTCCTCGTGACGGTGTACGCGCCTCTGCTGGGCGGCCGGGTCATCTACAACCGGGACGTGGCGCGGTTTGTGTATCCGATTCGCTGGTTCGTGCGTGACTGCATCGAGCGCGGCCAGTGGCCTTGGTGGAACCCCGACATTGGCCTGGGCTTTTCCACATTGGCCGATCCGCAATACGGATTGTTCTACCCACTGAACCTCCTCCATCTCGTCGGTCCTTTGCCTTTCTCGATGATGCTGGTGATGCTTCTGCATCTTGTGGGCGGCGCTGTGGGCATGGCGCTGCTTGGCCGCGCATTTGGGCTGCGTCGAGAGGCCACCCTGGTGGCAGGGCTGGCCTGGGGCCTGTCAGGCACCGTGGCATCGCTTTGGACCAACGGGTGTCGCCTGCCCACGGCGGCCTGGATCCCGTGGTTAGCCCTCGCCTTCGTGCACCTCGCCGGTTGCACGGCGACGGCTCGACCGTGGCGGCGGGCTGCAGCGGCCGCCGCGGCCGCCATCGGCGCCGCGTTTCTCTCCGGCGACCCGTTCGTGGCCGGCATGGGTGTCCTGTTGGGTTTGGGGATGGCACTGGTGTGGCTCTCGGCGGAGTTCCGCACGGACGGGGGCCAGCCGGGACAGCCGGTCGCTCTCGTGGCTAGTCGCGTGGGAAGCCGTCTTGCCACCGCAGTCGCCAGCGCAGGCGTCGCTGGCCTTGCGCTTGCGTCCATCGCGCTACTGCCGGCCGCACTCGCACTCTCAGGCACCGAGCGTCGCGGCGGGCTCGATACCACGGTGGCGCAAGCCGGTTCCTTGCATATTGGTCGCTTCATCGATTTCGTCGCTGCCGGAGCAACCGGCAAGGCGTGGGTGGAGGCCCCGGATGCGCCCTGGGTGCGCACGCTGCTCGACGGTCGGCCGCTGAGCATGAGCCTCTATCTTGGTGGCAGCGTCTTGGCCCTTGTTCTGCTGGCCTTCGTGAGGCGGCGCGATCGCCTGTCGTACCAAGTGTGGGGCGTGGCTCTGCTGGCCTTGCTTTCACTGCTGCTCGCCTTGGGGCGACACACGCCGATCTACGCCCTAGCGCGGGTTCTGTTTCCGCCTCTGGGCTACATGCGAGCCCCCGAGAAATTCCTATTGATGCTGGTACCCTGTCTGGCGCTCCTCGCGGGTTTCGGGGCCCAGCGATTGCTCTCCGGTTCAGCCGAGCACGCCCGCCCGCGGGTCGCCGTGTTGCTCGCCCTCTTGCTTGCAGCCGCGGTGCTGGCACCTATCATCCTGGATGCGAACCTCGGTGGCTTCGTGCGCAGCGGTTCGTTGCATGCCATGGCCGCAGCCGCCGGTGTTTTCGCAATCTTTGCGCTGCGGATGCGCTCTGATCGCATCGCCAGGACCGCCCTTGTCGTGCTGGTGACAGCCGATCTGGCGCTGGGTTCAGCCTTTCTGCTTCGCTTCGGAGATCCATCACTGCTCACCGTCGCGCCGCCACTGGCGCGCGCCATCTACGACGATTTTCAGCGCACGGGGCGGCCTTCCCCGCGCCTGTTTCGCGGCAGCATGGTTCAGGAGAGCGCCACGAGCGCGGGCCAACAGCCTACCGATCGTGTGACCTACGAAACCCTTCGCGACAACGTCAGCGTTCCCTTGGGAATCGCCATCCTGCCGGGATACGAGGTAGCCGCGCCGCCTGCTCTGGGACGTCTGCTCCGCAGCGGCCGCCGGCAGGCGCTCAGGCTTTTGGGCGTCGACTACGCCCTGCTCTCTGATCGCGGCGACGACAGCGCGCCGCCGGTCGGCCTGCGAACGCTCGCATCCCCGGTTCCTGGGGTGCGCTTGTTCAGCGTCGCGGCTCGCTTGCCGCGGGTATTTCTCAGTTTCCATGCCGTGAGATTGCCGGCCGGCCAGCTTCAGTACCACTTGCTCGATGAAGATGTCCTAACCGGACGGGAGATTCTCGTGGATGAGTCGGGCCCCGACCTCCCCGCGCCCGCCACCAACGCGGAGCCAGTCCCTTGCACCGTCGAAACCTACACGCCCACGCAGTTATCCGCTCGCTGCGTGGCCGACCGGCCGGCCGTGGCGGTGTTTGTCGAACAGCAGCTCGGCGGGTGGTCGGCCTCGGTCGATGGCGTCCCGGCACCCCTGCTGACCGCTAACACCCTGATGAGGGCCGTACCGGTGCCGCCCGGTGCACATTCAGTTGCGCTCACATTCACGCCGCCGGGACTGCTGGCTGGCCTGGCGTTGTCGCTCGCCGGGCTGTGTGTTCTTGCGTGGCTCGCCCTTTCTCGCGGCAAGACGGGGCCGCAGGCCGCGTCTCTGATGGCGAGAGGTCCAGAGATACCTGCCTCAGGTCTTGCGTGCGAAGGTCCCCAAGACGGCGGCACGCCAGCTTGACCAGGCGGGGCGGAGGATCACCGCAACCGAATGGGCGATTTGGTAGAGCAGCACCCAGGCGAGTGTCTGTTTGAAGACCACACGGAGAAAGGTGCCTTCACCCGCGACCAGGAACCAGTACAGGTAGATGATCAGGCAAGCAAGACCGACCCTGAATCCCGACGCGAGCGGACCGCGGCCCGCCCCCAGCCGCAACCACAGCGGCACGCAGAAGAGCCCGAACACCCAGCGGTAGTCGAAACTCGTACCGAGCAAGAACGTACCGATCATGATGGGGGCGCCGATGAGGAACGCGGTCACTTCTCGTTCATACGTCGCCTCGATGGCGGGCTTGCGGCGGGCCCGCACCCCCGCCAGCGTGCACACAGCCAAAGCTGCAAGCCAACCCACGCCCAGCGACTCGACGAACGAAATCCCCAGGCCGAGCTTGACCTGGATGAGCCCGACCAGGATCGCGCATCCGTAGGAAAACGAGGCGTTTCGCAATGTGGACCGCCCAATGTGGGAAAAATCGTCCCGCGTGACATACAGATAAACCGCAAAGACCAGCAGAGACGCCCCAACAATGAGCAAGGTGCGCCGGGCGGGACGGTTCGCGAATGCCAGAAACGACGCGGCCGGAAAAAGTTTGCCCAGGCTGGCTGCCAGGATCAACCCGGCGGCAAGTGGAGGCCGACGGCGCGACAACAGTGCCAACGCCAAGAGGCAGAATATGACCAGGTCGACGTTGCCGCGCTCGACTCCCAGCATGGTCGCGGGTGCACACACGAATGCGGCCCACAGACAACCCTGGATCAGCGTCAAGGGACCCATCACCGCGAAGGTCAACCCAAGGAATGCCGCCGCGATGCCGATGCCCACGATCTCCACCCGATCCGATGTCAGGCCCATGCTGTATGTCGACAGCCATAGGCGTGGGTAGTTGAATCGTCGCCTGAGGTGATCGCGGATGTCGTCCCCGTATGGGTCGCGTCCCTCAGCAGCGGCCTTGCCTGCGGCAGGGATGATCCTGAGATCGCCGAACACAGGATCGCGCGCGGAAACGCCGGCCGCACTCCAGGCCCGGCGAAGGGATCGCCCTTCCCCTCCGGCGTGGATGAACAGCGTCGCGAAATACACCACCATGAGCGCGGCGGCCAACCAGCGACCGTCGAGGCGACGCCAGCCAATAGCCGTGTGAGGGGCGGCGCCCGCCTGCGGGACATCCGCGTCGTCGCCGCCGGTAGCCGGTTTCTCTGTGCTGCTGGTGTCCACGCCAGTGTCGGAAATTGTCGACGAAGACTCCACGGCTCGCAAGACAATCTCTGCGCGGCGCGCGCCTGCACGAAATCCGTAGGCGGGCTACACTGCCGGTCGTGCCGGCAGCCCCAGACCCAAACGCCCCCTCCTCGCGAGCCTCGCGGTCGACCTTTCGGGTCGCGTTTTCGCTGACTCTCTGCTGCTTGCTCGCAGCACCGGCGTGCAAACCGAAGCCCCGGCCGCCCTCCCGACGGTCGCTGCCGGCCAGTGTCTGCGAGGGACAGGGCGGCGCGGCCACCGCGGCCTGGCTGGTTGCCAACGCGCCGCTTGCCCATACCGCACGAGCCCGCGCCCGGGCCTGGCTCGACAAGATTACACTCGACCTGCGGGACCTGGACCAACACGACATTCCCGGCAAGCGCAAGCTGGCAGAGTTGCTGGGCATCTACGTCGAACTCTACGACACAGCTGGTGCCGCTGACCGCACCGCAATCCTGACTCGCGTGCGGGCGATCGCCACCGCCACAGCCGAGCCCCAGTATCACGACCTGGACAAGGTCGACGATGCGATCTTCAAGCGCGATTCGACGTCCTATCTGCGCGTCGCGTTCCTGATGGGTCACGCTGGGCTAGACACGACTGCCTATCGCAAGCACATCGAAGTTCTCCGCGAACGTCTCGACCGGCAGATGTCCACTCGCGGGTACAACCAACAGATGATATTTCACGCCTACTATCGCTATTTCGGCCTCAAGGAGCCTTACCCACTGGTGGAGGCGAAGACCGTCGGCGTGATTCCCGGCCGGAAGAGCCCGTACAAGCTGACCCAGAGTGAAGTCTACGACCTGGCGCATGAGGTGGGAGCCCGGTACGATCTCGAAGAACTGGCGCCGGACGCGGCGTTTCTTCCCGCGGATCTGGCCTATCTTCGCTGGGCGCTCGACCGACTGACGGTGCGCTATCTCATGGCCGACAACCGAGATCTGGCGGGCGAATTGGCGATCTCCATGGCCTACCTGGGTTTCACGGACCTAGCCGTGTTCCGGGAAGCCATTGACTTCCTTCTGCAGTCGCAGAATCCCGACGGAAGCTGGGGCGCCTACCAAGAAGCGCGCGCGACCTACGGCACCAGGCTCGATGTAGCGATGTACCTGCACACGACCGTCATCGCTACGCGAGCGCTCATCCTGACGTTTGCCAAACTTTGAGGATCCGCGGCACAACCTCCGCGTGGTCCTCTTGTGAAGTCCGCCCTTGGTTGCTCCTCTGCTATCGCTCCTTCTTCTGCTTCCGCAAGATCGCCAGGCGCTCCGCGATGTCGCGCTCGCGGCCGCTATTTGACGGCTGGTAATAGTGCCGCCCTTTCAGTTCGTCAGGCAGGTAGTCCTCGACGACAAAGTGGCCATCGTAGTTGTGCGGGTACTTGTAGTCCTTGCCAAAGCCCATGGACCGGCCCAGCGCCGAACTGGGGTTGCGCAGGTGCAACGGCACTGGCAAAGCGCCGTGCTCTTCCACGTCGGCCTTGGCATCCGCGTAGGTGGTCACCGCGGTGTTGCTTTTCGGGGCGACCGCAAGATAGATCGCCGCCTGCGTGAGCGGGAGGTGGCCCTCGGGCATGCCCACGAAACGAACCGCATCGGTCGCTGCCATGGCTACCCGCAGGGCATTGGGATCCGCGTTGCCGACGTCCTCGGCGGCAAAGATCACCATCCGGCGCGCCACGAAAAGCGGATCCTCGCCCGCCTCCAGCATGCGCGCCATCCAGTACACGGCCGCGTCCGGATCGCTGCCGCGCATGCTCTTGATGAAGGCGCTCACCACTTCGTAGTGCTGGTCGCCGGCCTTGTCATAGAGCAACGCGCGTCGCTGCAAGGCCTCCTCGATGGTCGTGGCATCGATGGACTTGCGGCCCTCCGGGTCGGGCTGGGCGATGGCCGTGGCCGCCTCCAGCGTGGCCAGGGCCTGGCGCGCATCGCCCCCGGCCTGGGCTGCCATAAGGTCGCGGGTGGCCTCCGAACACTCGATGGACTCAGCGCCCAGGCCCCGCCTGGGATCGGCGAGGGCGCGGTCGATGATGGTG
>PMZX01000056.1:0-417 GCA_003170035.1 Myxococcales bacterium
TCTCGCTGGCTCCCCCGACTGGCGGCTCGCATACACCGACGGCTACGAGGTGCTCTTTCTGCGCGAAGGTCGCGGCTTGGCGCTCGGCGAGCGCGCAACGATCGAGTCGATCCTGGATGAACTTGCCGCGCGGTTCGGCAGCCACACGGAGCTTCTCGAGGCGGCGCGTCTTCACCTGGCGCGCTTGCTCGTCGTGCTCGGGCAGTCCCGCCAGGCCGAGTATGTGCTGGCTGCTCTGGATTCGCGGCCTGCCGCTCAGCTTCGTGCGCGCGCCCACTTTGCCGCGGGAGAGCTTCGGGCCGCCGAGGCGCTGGCGCGCATCCTCCTTCTACAGGACCCGCGTGACGTGCGCAGCCTGGCGCTGCTCGCCGAGATCGCGTCCGCCGAAAACCAGCCGGAACGAGTAGGGGAATGGCT
>PMZX01000056.1:423-5860 GCA_003170035.1 Myxococcales bacterium
CCTCGGCGTCGGGGATGCGCACGCAGTACGTCTGATCCAGGAACATCTTGAGCGACACCATCGACAACGAATCGATCAGCCCCGAGGAGATGAGCGGCGTGTTCGCATCGATGGGCGCGCCCTGCAAGGCGTCCGCATATTCGCGCGTGATGTAGTCCAGGATGGTTTGCGCAATCTGCTGATCATCAGGCATGGCGTGTTCTCGGCTTTGCTAGTCGTCGAGCGACGAGAGATCGCCGACCGNNTGCTTGCGCACGAAATTCATGATGTCGAGCTTCAACTCGTCGCTGCCGGGGTGCCCGGGCCGCAGCACGATGAAGCTCTTGACCACCTCGCCGTAGGTCGGGTCGGGCTTACTCACCGCCGCCGATTCGGCCACCGCCGGGTGTCGCAGCAGGGCGCTCTCGACCTCGAACGGTCCCACCAGGTGCCCCGCGGTGTTGATGACGTCGTCATCGCGGCCCACGAACCAGTAGTAGCCGTCGCCGTCCACGCTGCCGCGGTCGCCGGTCAGGTAGTACCCGCCCACGAACTTGCCCTTATAGGTCTGCTCGGCCTTGAAGTAGCCGCGGAACATGGACGGCCAGGGCGGCCGGAAGGCGAGCAGTCCGGCCGCACCGGGCGTGGTGATGGGCCGGTGGGTCTGGGCGTCGAGGATCGCCGCCTCGATGCCGGGAACCGGCTTGCCCATGGAGCCGGGCTTGATTGGCAGTCCGGGGACGTTGGAGATCATGATGGCGCCCGTCTCGGTCTGCCAGTAGGTGTCGTAAAAGGGCCGCCCCATGGTCTTTTCGGCCCACAGGACTGCCGCAGGATTGAGCGGCTCGCCCACGCTGCACATGTGGCGAAGGCTGACGAGTTGTTCCGCAGCGGGGGGCGGTGACTTCATCAACATGCGGATGGCCGTGGGCGCGGTGTAGAATACTGTCACGCGGTGGCGCGCGATGAAATCGTACCAGCGCGGGGCGGAGAACCCCGCTTCAAAGACGGCCTGGGTCGCGCCCACCGCCCACGGACCGATGATGCCGTAAGAGGTTCCCGTGACCCAGCCTGGATCGGCGGTGCACCAGTAGACATCCTCGGGGCGCAGATCGAGGACGTGGCGTGTGGTCGCAAACTGCGACAGCACCGAGCCGTGCACGTGCTGCGCGCCCTTGGGACGGCCCGTGGTCCCCGAGGTGTAGTGCAGAAGCGAGGGGGTGTCGTCGCTCGCCGGAAATGGGGTGAAGGCTCGGGCGGGCGCACTCTCGGCGTTCATTGCCGTTTCCCCCGCACCAAGGACGGGTGCGGCGCCCGGTTTGACGTCGGTGAGGATCACCCATGCTAGCCCCGGCAGTCGCGCACGAACCGAACGCACCTTCTCGACATGTCGGGCGGTGGTGATGACCGCCCGGGTATCCGCGTCGGCCAGGCGGACCTCGAGCGCGTCGGCCATGAATTGCGAGAACAGAGGTTGGGCCACGGCGCCCAGCTTGAGAATGCCCAGGAAGGCGAAGTAGAGATCCGGCACGCGATCGAGGAAGAGACAGACGCGATCGCCGGCGACGATGCCCAGATCCGCNNTGGTTTTCCCAGACCAGCGCCAGTCGGCCGCCGTGACCCTGTTCGCACAGCCGATCGGAGAGCAGGGTGCCGAGGTTGAACGGTCTACCTGGCGCAAGGCCGAGCGCCAGCCGCAGGGCGCCCGTCTCATAGGATGGCTGGCTGCCGCTGGGCAGCGGCGCGACGACAGGGGGCGTTTCGGGGTCTTTCATGGAAGCCTCGGGACCGCAGCCCGAGCCCGCAGGATTGCTGGCGACGATTGACGGAACGACAGCAAACATAGCATCATCTGTCCGATCGGCTTGCTCAACATGTGGTTTTCCAGCAAAAAGAGTCCTGCCAAGTCCGATTTTGTGACCACGTCACCAGCCGCGGTGGAGTCACCCGGCTCCGGCGCTGCGCTGGACATGTTGCGGGTGACGGTGTCGCGCATCTCGCGCGACCACATCCCGCCCGAGAGTCTCGACGTCCGCGCCCACCTGCTCGATAGCGGTTACATCGACTCGCTGAGCGCCACCGAGTTGTTGACCGAGATCGAGCGCCGGTACGGTGTGCGCATCGATGAGATGGACATCGTCGGCAGGCTGTGCACCATCGAGGCGCTGGCAAGAGAGATCGAAAGCCGCACGAGNNTTCCAGTGGCAGGCCGTGGCTGCCCTGGCGGCCCAGCCCGAAAACGCCGTGGTGAGCGAGGCCGGCGAGCGCCTGCACATCTCGATGATTAGTTTCGAGCTGGGCCTGCCTGCCGGCCGCGGCTGGGACGAATTCGACGAGGGTGCCGACCTCTGCTTCCGCCAGCGCATTGGGGTGTACGGCCACAAGCTGGTGGAAGGCATCTTTCTCTTCGACAGCCAGCCCATCCCCGGGGAGGAATTACAGGCCGTGCAGGCTCGCGGCGACCTTGCGCGCGGCCGCAGGCCTTGGGCTTATGTCACGCACGGATTCATCACGCGCAACGGGGGGACCTGGGCCAAGCTGGAAACGCCCCGCGCATTCCTGGAACGGTCCGTGCCCGAACTGCCCGCCATGCCGGCCGGGGTCGCCGAACACCTCGCGGTCGAACGCTCCGGGGCGATCGAGGGCTTCCTTGATTGGTCGGGCGCTGCAGAACTGTCCCACGATTCGCAACCCGCCACTTTCGAGTACGCGATCCAGCCTGAAACCGACCTCAACGCAGCGGGTGTCGTGTACTGCGCCCGGATCCCCGCCATCATGGCCTCGGGCGAGCGGCGTTACTTGCGCGAGCGCTTGCTGGCCCCGCTGTCCGAGCCGCTGGTCGCCTGCCTGGCCGCCCAGCACCGTCGTATCTACTACTTTGCCAATGCTTCGCGAGAAGAGAAGCTGCAGATCCGGGTGCAGGCGCGCTTCTGTCCGCCGGCGGTATCCGCGCCGTCCCGTGTGCGCGCCCTGGGACATTTCCTGTTCCGCACCGATGTGCACCGGGCTTCCGACGGCGTGCTCATGTCGAGTTCGCTGGTCGAGAAGACGTTGCGCGTGCCGGGGCAGATGAAGTCGCTGCTGACCGAGTCCGAGCGCCTGCTTGGCCGCATGCAAGTTCGCCGCTAGGGCGAGATGGTTTTTACCTCCAATATCTTCATCTTCTATTTTCTGCCGCTGGTACTACTGTTGTACTACGCGCTGCCGTTCCGCTACCGGAATGCGCTGCTGACCATCGCGGCGTACGTCTTCTACGGCTGGCACAAGCCGTGGTTCGTGCTGCTGATGATGTACTCGACGGTTTGCGACTACTACGCCGCCCGCATCATTGCGGCGCCGGGTTCATCGCGGCGGCTGCGCAAGGGCACGCTGGCGGTGGCGGTGATCAACAACCTGCTGCTCTTGGGCTATTTCAAGTACGGCGTGTTCGCGCAGGAGAACGCCAATGTGCTCTTGCACCTGCTGGGTCAGCAGGGCTTCCGCATTATGCAGATCACGCTGCCCATCGGCATCTCGTTCTACACGTTCCAGACCATCAGCTACACGGTGGACGTGTATCGCGGTACCGCGCCCCCGGCGCGCCGATTGAGCGACTTCACCTGCTTCGTCGCCCTGTTTCCGCACCTGATCGCGGGGCCGATCGTTCGCTACAACACCATCGCCGATCAGTTCGGCCACCGCCAGCACACCTATGAGCGCTTCGCCTCGGGCGTGGTTCTGTTCATTCTCGGTTTCGCCAAGAAGATCCTGCTCGCCAACGCAATGGGGCGCATCGCGGACGTCGTGTTCGCCGCCGACTCGCCTGACGCGCTGACGGCNNGTCGGACTCGGACGCATGGTTGGCTTCGAGATCCCGCGCAACTTCAATTCACCGTACCTGTCGCGCAGCCTCACCGAATTCTGGCAGCGCTGGCACATGTCGCTGTCCAGTTTCCTGCGCGACTATCTGTATTTCCCGCTGGGTGGCAACCGCTACGGCGCGCGCCGTTCGATGATCAATCTCTGGCTGGTCATGCTCATCGGCGGTCTGTGGCACGGGGCCTCGTGGAAGTTCGTGCTGTGGGGCGCGTACCACGGGTTCTGGCTGGCGCTGGAACGGGGTTTTGCCAAACGCGACGGCGGCTTGTGGTCGTTCCTGCCGCGGCCGTTGCAGGTCGTGGTTACCTTTGCGCTGGTGCTGCTGGCGTGGGTGCCGTTCCGAGCCGAGAACTGGGCCGCCACCGCTGCGTACCTGCGCGCCCTGTTCGGCCTGGGTGCGGCGCTGCCGCACGGCCAACTGGTGCGCGGCGAGGTCTTCTCCCTGAACCACGTGATGATGATGGGAATCTGCGCCTTCGTGGTCACGCGCAGGACGCAGGCCTGGGATCTGGCCCGCGACGTGAGCTGGCCCAAGCTGGCCTGGCTGGTGCCGCTGTTCGTGCTCGGCCTGGCCGCCATGTACACGCAAAGCTTCAACCCCTTCCTCTACTTCCGGTTCTGATCATGTCGCGCGCCTGCTGCAAGACTTTCGCCTTCATCTTCCTCGGGATCATCTTCGCGGTTCCGTTGTTTCAAGGTGTTTGGGAGAAGGCGGTCGAAGGAGAATCCTTGCGCGTGCTCGGCGTGTTCAGAAAAGTCCCGAGCGAGGCCAACCTGCGCAGCTTCGAGAAGGAACTGGAGGAATCTTGCAAGGTCGCCGATTGGCTCCGGCCGGCCTATCGCCAGTTGCGCTGGATGCTGATGCGCGATCTGGGCGACAAGGCCGTGGCCGCCGCGGACGGCTGGGCCTACTACGGGCCGGACATTCGCTACCTGGGCGAAGGCTACTTCAAGAACGTCAAGTCCGAGAACCCCGGAGAAGATCCGGNNTCGAAGCCGTCCATCGCGCCCGAGCGCCTGCGGCACGGACTTACGCCCAGCCTCGACCTGTCAGTGAACACGCGGCGATTCATGGACGAGCTGCGCGGGCTGGGTATCGATGTGTTCGATCTCTTCACGCCCTTGGTGCGCGAGCAGCGGGATCGCCCCGACCGGCCCAGGCTGTATCTCGCCGCCGACACCCACTGGACGGGCGACGGGGTTCGCCTNNCTACCGACGGGAGGTCGTGACCGTTTCCCGGCGGCCCGATATCCCGCGCATGAGCCGCCTGCCGGGCGAGGCCAGCGCGTTCCCGCCTGAAACGACCGCGGCCTATCGCGTGCTCGACGAGGCTGGCGAGCCGTACGCGGACAGCGACGACTCGCGCATCCTGCTTTTGGGCGACAGTTTCTCGCGCATCTACCAGACTGACGAACCGGAGGCGGCAGGTCTCATCGCCAACCTCGCCTTCGAGCTGCACACGCCGATTGCGTCCATCGTGAACGACGGCGGCGCGTCGACCCTGGTGCGCCAGGAGCTGGCGCGCAACCTGGAGATCTTGCAGGGCAAGCGCATCGTGATCTGGGCCTTCGCCGAGCGCGACCTGCGCTTCGGCATGAA
>PMZX01000056.1:5896-8095 GCA_003170035.1 Myxococcales bacterium
CACAGGCTGGTGGGGATGGTCAGCATGGGCTTTGAGAGCCCTTGCTGTTCCAGCATGAGCCGCGCCAGTTCGCGCAGCGTGACGGTTTCGCCGCCCGAGAGATTGTAGGTCTTGCCGAAGGTGACGGGATTGCCGGCCATGGCTAGCAGTCCTGAAAGAAGATCGTCGACGTGCACCGGGCTCTTGCGCGCCCGGCCTCCCGCCACCAGCGGCACCAGCGGGTAGCGTTTCACGAAATCGGAGTACAGCTTGAATTCGAGGCCGCCGTTGCCATCGTAGACCAGCGTGGGCCGGACCAGTGTGAAATGCGTTCCCTTGCAGGCGCGAACGATCTCCTCGGCCCGCCGCTTCGAGCGTGAGTAGTGAGTGGTGCTGGGATAGACCACCGAGGCCGACGAGATGTGGATGAGATGCCCCACCGTCGCCGCTTCGGCTGCCGCGACCACGTTGCGCGTGCCCTCGACATTGACCGCGTGGAACAGCTCGGCCTTCTCGCACAATAGGACCGCGGCCAGATGATAGACGACATCGACCCCCGCGAACGCCCCGGCCAGGGTTGCGGGTTTGGTAACGTCGCCACGGTGGATCTCGGCCGCATCACCCACGCGGCTCACCAGCGCGTCTCCCGGCAGTACCAGCGCACGCACGCGATGGCCCTGGTCGTGAAACCAACGGGCCATGCGCGAGCCGATTTCGCCCGCAGCACCCGTGATGAGAATCGTCATTGGCAAGGTGGAGCCAGGCATACACCAAACCGTCGCCGTCCGCACCTCGGCCCTGGGGGCGGCAACGCGAAACGGCTATACTCACACCTCAAGGAGTTCCCCGATGTTCATGCCTCGCTGCCCGTGCTCCATGTCTTTCGTGGCTCTGATCCTGTGCGCTTCGGCGTCCCAGGCGGGCGAGCCGGCGGGCGCGCCGGCTTCGACCATCGAAGTGACCGCGCGCCTCTTGAAGATCCCGGGCAAGTTTCCCGCCGACGATCTCTACGACTACGCCTACGTCATGCAGTACCAGGTCCAGGGCGGAGCCATGGACAAGCAGATCCTCCTGGTCGCGCACTACAAGCCACGCCGGGCGCGCAGCGAGATCGACGACGGCATGAAGAAGATCGTGAGCGGATCGCTCAAGCGCTTCGAGGTGGGCGCGCTCCATCACCTGACCCTGGCCGCCGACATGCGCAAGGTGTGGAAGGGGGCGGTGGTGGACGAGTTCTTCGACACCGACCGCAAGAGCAAGCGCTACTTCTGCCTGAAAGCCGACCTGGCCGACGGCAAGTAGCGGCGCTACCTCTGCGCCACGCGTCGGGGCAGGCCGTGGACGGGCGCGCGGCCGAGGCCGAGGCATTTGAGACAGTTGGGCCTTGCGCAGCCAACAGCTACATCAGAAGACGTGGACGACTACGCGGCAATTGCCGATGACCCCGGGCCTACCTTGCTGAGCGCAATCACCTTTTCGGAGGTCGCTACGAATTTACAGACCCCTGACGCCGTAATTCGACGCTCACTTGAGGCGAGCGAGCGCGTTACAGGGCGCGAGCCTCGCGCATCTTGCACCAGAGGTGCGAGTCCCTGCCGAGGACCTGCTCAAGTTCCTGCTTGAACCCGCACCTCCGCCAACGAGCCCCGCCGTGAAAGACAAACTGGGACGGGCAGGGCGGGGAGATCGGCGAACCAAGCGAGCCGGCAAAGAGGGTTGAACGTCTGCCGTTGACGGCCGGGCCTTTGCGGATAGCCTATGCTTCTCTGCGATGGAGAAGAATCGGCTCGAAGCCTTCAGCGATGGCGTGCTGGCCATCATTATTACCATCATGGTGCTGGAATTGAAGGTGCCGCGTGGGGGCGACCTGGCGGCGTTGAGGCCGCTCTTGCCGGTGTTTTCGGGTTACGTCCTGAGCTTCCTCTACGTGGGCATCTACTGGAACAATCACCACCACATGCTCCATTCCACACGGCACGTGACCGGCGGAATTCTTTGGGCGAATCTGCACTTGCTGTTTTGGCTGTCGCTCTTTCCCGTCACCACGGCTTGGATGGGCGGAAACCACCGGGCGGCCGCGCCCGCCGCGATTTACGGTGTCGTGCTGTTGATGGCGTCCATCGCCTATTACATTCTTCAACGCAGCATCATCGCTCAACAAGGGCCGAACTCGTTGCTGGCGACGGCCATTGGCCGCGACTGGAAGGGGAAGCTCTCGCC
>PMZX01000056.1:8101-8413 GCA_003170035.1 Myxococcales bacterium
CCTGACCGCCGCATCGAGCGCGTGCTCGCGCAGCGGACGGAGTGAAGGCAGCCCGCGGCGGGCGCCGCGCCAGGCAGCCTCAGCCGGCTACGATCTCCTCCGGCGAGAGCGCGGCGAAGTTGACATGTCCCAGCCCCATCCCTTCCGCGATGCGCAGGTTCTCTGGAACGGGTTTGTTCGGGAAAAGAGTGAACGCCCACGCATCCAGCGCCACGGGGTCGACACCCGCGGCAATGGTTCGCGTGGGTTTGACGTCATCTAGATTGCCGCCAGAAGGACCGTGTTCCAGCAAAACGCGGGACGCATCCACAA
>PMZX01000513.1 GCA_003170035.1 Myxococcales bacterium
GTTCCTGATCATCGTCGGCCTCTTCTGTGGGCTGGCCTGCACCTCTGCGGCCACGGGCGAAAAGCGTGGCTTGCACGTCTTGTTCGTCGGGAACCGGGTATAGGGGACGTAGTTGACGTAACCTTCATACTCGGACAAATGATGGCGCGATACCGCATGAAGGAAAGTGGGCTTGTTTCGCCTACAGGCCTGGCAGGCGTCTCAGGCTTTGCTTGGGCGTGCGCGCGGAAGCGGCAACCGCCGCAACGGCCTCTGGGTCGGCCGCACCCGACTGCAAAGCGGAAATCCCTACCGCCGGCCCTTTACGCCGAACCCCAGTCCGAGAAAGGGGCCTTGCCGGGCACGGCCGGGCAGTGCTAGTCGGATGGACGTGACCACCATCCCTGTTCCGCTCGGCCCAAGGAGTTACGAGGTCTGCATCGCGCCCGCAGGCGCGGCAGACATGGCGCAGAAGATCGCGGCAGCACTGGGCAAGTCCACCGGGGTGGCCGTGCTGGTCGACAGCCGCCTCCACCAGCTATCACCACGCGCGCAGCCCTTGGTCGAAGCTCTCGCGGAACGCCTGCCGCGCGTCCGGCGTCTGGATCTTCCAGTCGGCGAATCCTGCAAGACCCTCGCGGCTATCGAGAGCACCTGCGATTGGCTGGCCGAAAACGGCTACGATCGGGGCGCGGCTCTGGTGGGCATCGGGGGCGGTGCCACCAGCGACCATGTCGGCTTTGCCGCTGCCATCTATCTACGCGGGATTGCGTACGCCACCTGCCCCACCACCCTTCTGGCCATGGTGGACGCTTCGGTGGGCGGGAAGACGGGCGTGGACATCGCTGCAGGCAAGAACCTGGTCGGTGCCTTTCACCAGCCGCGCGCCGTGATGGCAGATCCAGCGTTCCTGGATTCCTTGCCTCCACGCGAATTCGCGGCCGGGATGGCCGAAGTGGTCAAGGCTGGGCTCATTTCCGATGCATCCCTGCTCGACACGCTGGAGGCACAGGCTGGTGCGGCGATGCCGGCGGCGGTCCTGGCCAGGGTCATCGAGGCCGCGGTGCGGGTCAAGGTGGATGTGGTGGTCGCTGATGAGCGCGAGAGCGGCCGGCGCGCAGTTCTCAACTTCGGCCATACCGTTGGTCACGCCATCGAAGCCGCATCCGGCTTCCAACTTCTGCATGGCGAGGCGGTCTCGCTTGGGATGATCGCTGCACTGGCACTGGGCACCGCCCGCGGCGTGACCGAGCCCGGGTTGCTGGCGCGCATGACCGCGTTGCTGGCCCGCCTCGGACTGCCAGTGGACCTGAAGGACCGACTTGTCGCTGACGTGCTCGACCGCATGGAAGTCGACAAGAAGCGCGTCTCGGACGCGGTCCGATTCGTTTTGGTGCCGCGTCCTGGCCAGGCCATCATCGAAGGCATCGCCCTGGACGAACTCAAGCGACAGCTTCTTGCCGCGTCGTTTAACCTTCCCTCGCGAATCTAGGTGGTTGCCGCACGATCAGAAAAGTAGGCCACAATCCTACATGTAGTATACTGACCTCATGACGCTGCGCAGTTTCAGAAGGGCCCTGCTTGGCGGCCTATTGCTTCTGACCGCCCCTGGCTGCGCGACGACCACGACTGAAACCTGGCAGGTCCAGCCACCGGTTGTGCGTGGGTCGTCGAGCGGCCCGCCGCCAGGAATGTTTGGCCGCAAACGGCGTGCGGGGGCCGAGCACTCGAACTCCGCTGTGGGCGTGGTGGAGCGGTCGCTGCACGAGCGCGGAATCCGTTTCGGCACCGACGGTACGCCTGGCTCTCTCTATCAGTTTCTGCATACCCAGCATCCCGAGGTTCCGGCCAGCGAGGCACGACCGGGAGACGTGCTCTTTTTCGACATGGGCGATGGCTCAGGCTGTGGCGGTCACACAGGCCTGGTCGACCTGGTCGACAACAACGGCCGCCTCATGTTTCGCGAATGGCGCGACGGCAGCGCCCGCCGCAGCTACGTCCATCCTGGCCAGCCGCACACCCGTCGCGATGGCGCGCAAATCATGAACACCTTCTTGCGGGTCAAGTTGCCTGACGATCCGCCCTCCACCCGCTATTTCGCTGGTGAACTGCTGTGTTCGGTGGTGAGGCCGCAGCCGTAAAATAATTTGCCCTTCTTTTCGGGGGGCGCTATCCAACTGAGATGAGCATCGAGGTCGAGCGAGCCACTGTCACCTGCAATGCCTGTGGCGCCCAGGTCACCGAGTTGCGTCGAGGGCGATGCTGGGGCTGCTACATGAAATGGGCCGAGATGCGGCCGGTGCCCCGGGGTGCCATTTGCGCCCTGTGCACCGATCGCCGCCGCGATCACCTGCGCCTGGTCGAGCTGTGCGGGCGCTCGGTTTCACTCTGTCACCTGTGCGCCGCGCGCGTGCACAAGATGGCCGATATCCCGCTGACGCTGGAAGAGTTGCGTAAGTCGCTTCGGCGCAACCGCCGCAAGGTCGAGCGCCGCGAGGGAGGTTACGATCGGCGCGTGTTCCCGCGCGAGCGGCGCGTTGGCGATCGGCGTGCCCCACCGCGGGATGTGGCGCGCGACGCGAACGGCGCCAGCGAGATGCTGCCTGACTTCAGCGACCTGGAAATCGTCGTCGGGGACGAGGACATCGAGGAAATCGAGCAGACTCTGGTGCGCGAACAGCCCCGGAAGTAGGAAAGGGCTACCGCCCGGGCAGCTCGATCTTCCATTCGCGGCCTTCCCGCGCCAGCGCAAGGGCGTGTCGGTCACCGGTCGCTGAGTAGACCTCGACCTCGGCGCTGTCCCGATCGCGGCGCAAGAGACGCGTCCCGGTCGGCTCCCAGGCCGGCGGCGCCCAGCCCACAGACAGGAAGTCCTCGGACTTCATCATCATGCGGCCGCTCAGGCGATGACTGGCGCTCTGCAAGGCTTCGATGCGTGCCCTGGTGGCAGGTCCCAGGCGCTGGAACACGCTGCCGCGATCGCCGGTGCGAGCTGCGGCGATGAACAGGCGCACGGCCCCCTCGGGATTCTCTGGCCCTTCGCCCCCGGAACAACCGGCGAGGAGCAGAAACGCGACCAAGAGCGCGGCTCGCGACAGCAAGTCAGTCCTTGGGGCCGGCGATGCCCAGGCGCGCGCGCACACGCACCATGGTTTCCGCGGCCACGGCGCGCGCCCGGCGCGCACCCTCGGCCAAAATGGTGTCAACCGCCTGCGGCGCTGCCAGAAGTTCCTCGCGTCGCGCGCGGATGCGGTGCAGGTCCGACTTCACCCCCTCGAAGAGCCATTTCTTGCAGTCTATGCAGCCGATGCCGGCGGTGGTGCAGCCCACGCGCACCTCGGCCTGCCGCTCGGCCGACGAGAAGAACTTGTGCAAGGTGAAGATGTTGCACTTGTCGGGGTCGCCGGGATCCNNAGGGAAATGGTGTTGCCCAGGCTCTTCGACATCTTGGCTTGACCGTCGAGGCCGAGAATCTTCGGCGTGGACGAAAACAGCGCTTCGGGCTCGACGAAGGTCTGGCCGAAACGCGCGTTCCACTTGCGCACGATCTCGCGNNAAGATCCCGGCGTTGATGTTGTCCGGGTTCTTCTCAGACTTCTCCTTGAACTGGGTCATGCGCCCAAGCTCGCCATGAGGCGTGACCGCGGAAAGCACCCAGGCCAGCTCGGTGTGCTCGGGAACCGCCGACTGCACGAAGAGGGTCGACTTCGCGGGATCGATGCCACAGGCCAGAAGGTCCGCCGCCATGTCGCGCACCCGACGCTGCATCTCAGCGGGCTCGAATGGTTGAGTAATGGCGTGGTAGTCCACCACGCAGAAGAAGCAGCGGTAGCTGTCCTGGAGCGCAACCCAGTTGCGCACGGCTCCCAGGTAGTTTCCGAGGTGCAACTCGCCCGAAGGCTGGATGCCGGAGAAGATGGTTTCGCGCGTGGTCGAGGGGGCCATGGTTCACGCCGGTTGTAGTCGGCGTCCCCCTGACGGTCAAGGGCATGAAGCCCGAGCGGTGGTTCGCCGTGTGCCGCCCTGCGCGCGTCGTCACGGCGGTTGCTCCTTGATGAATACAGGACTAGCCTCGAAGGTCATACATGAGGAGGACAATATGAAGCGCGCCGTAGCTTGGGTGCCGATTCTCGTCGCTTTGGCTTGCGCCGGCTGTTTCCCTGCCTCCGTGGGCGTGTCCGTTCCGGTAGGGCCGGGTTATGAGGAGATGCCTCCCCCGCCGCCGCCCGCGCCGCCGCCTCCTGCCTACGTGGACACCGACGCGCAATTCTATGTACCCGGCCAGCCACCTCCGCCGGCGATGGAGTACGCACCGCCGGCTCCTGGTCCCGGCTACGCTTGGATCCAGGGCTATTGGGATTGGACGGGAGCCGATTGGTACTGGGTGAATGGGTATTGGACGCCAGCGCGTCCCGGCTTCGTCTATGTGGGGCCCCGCTACGTGGTGGTCGGCGGGCGCCATGTCTACGAGCGCGGCTACTGGCACGACCGTGAGGGTCGCCGCGACTATCAGTACGNNGGCAGTCCACCGGCGGCAGTTGGCCATCAGGCTGGGGGCGTGTACGGCAGTCCACCGGCCGCGCCTGGCCATCAAGGCGGGGGCGTGCAAGGCAGCCCACCGGCGGCGGTTGGCCATCAGGTCGGGGGCGGGTATGGTCCAGCGGCCGCGCCCGGCCATCAAGGCGGGAGCGTGCAAGGCAGTCCACCGGCGGCGATTGGCCATCAGGTTGGGAGCATGCACGGTGGCTCGGCCCCAGCCGCATCGCCACCCGCGCAGACGGGTCCGGTTCGCTCGCGCGCGCCGGCGGCGGCTTCGTCACCGCCGCCCAGCCAGACGCACGCCTCGCCGGCTCCTGGCGGCAGCCCGTCGAGCCCAAAGCCAGTGGCCCCGTCCAAGCCTCGTCGAGGCCGCGAGAAGGCCGAATAGCAGCCAGCGCTGCTCCCATCAACCAGTCTTCGCGGAACCGTCAAGGGGCGGTCCGCGGCTCGGCTCTCATGCTGCGCGGATTGGCTGGAGCGATTGGCGTCGGCTCCCCGGCGATCTCCTGCTGCAAGGCATGGAGGGCGTCCTGGCACATCCACATCGCTTTGCGCTTCTGATCGAGCGAAATGGCGAGCGAGCGCACGTTGGTGTTCTCGCGCGANNGCGAGCGCACGTTGGTGTTCTCGTTGCGGTCTGCAATGCTCTTTCGACTCGGGTACTGCGGGTTGCAGTTGCAACCAGCGGAGCCAGTCCATAGTCTCGGCTCATGCTACCTCGCCCTTGCCGGTTTCTCCGATGCGTCCCGGTGCTGCTCGGTGTGATCGCGCTGGCGTCCGTCGGAGCGCTTGTGGCATGGAACTTCCTTCCTGCGCTCTTCCCTCCGCACGCTCACGACATTCTCGGCGCTCTCCCGCTCGGCTCGATCGCATTTGCTTACCTCGCCCACCAAATCGTCGTTCGCCGCCCTGAACGAAAAGATCTCGCCAGGGCAATCCTGTTGGCGATCGCGTTCCTCTCTTGGGCTGCGAACCAGCTCTGGCCAGACCTGCCACAGGCTGGGCTCTTCAATGATGCTGCCATAGCGTTGTTCGTCCTCGACGTGTTTCTGGCAATGATCGGTCGGCCATCAGGCTCCTCGGGAAGCTGTGGTGGAGAAATCCTGGATGCGTGACCAAGACAGCGGCCTTTCACTACGGCTTGTGCGCGAAGTGGTGCCACGAGAGCAGGAACAGGGCCACCTGCGAGGCCACCGGCAAGATGAAGGTTGTTGAGATACAGCGGGCGGCGATCGAGGGTCTGACCGGGGCTGGCTTTCAGTGCGGGGGGCATAGTGAGGGGGTATCTCACCGGGTCGGGCTGGGCGCTCCGAATTGGCGGTCGAGCGCCAGATTGACGAGAAGCACGTTCACATGCGGCTCGCCCAGGAATCCGCCAACGGGGGGGCAAACCGCCTAGAAATAGGCAAGGAAAGCGGCCAGCCCGGTGAACTGGTTCTTGCGGGCCGCTCCACCCTTGTAGAAGAGGTCCTGGTTGGCAAAGTCCCCTCGCAGCTCAAGCCGGGTCTCGAAATGTTTCGCCACGACCAGCCCGCCCATCAGGGTGCCCTCGTAGAGAACCGCGTCGCCCTGGTAGACCGTTGCGCCAGAGGGCGCGGGGAAAGCGACCGTGAAGGCGTTCTGCTTGCTCGATATCAACTCGAATCGCGCCGCTAGGTTGAACATGTCGGTGAAAGC
>PMZX01000382.1 GCA_003170035.1 Myxococcales bacterium
GGCACGTAGGCGAATGATCCGAAGCGCAGAACCGCGTTCAGCTCCAGCAGTTCGAGCGCCAGCGGCGCCTCCATGCTCACGCCCTTGACCAACTGGGCGGCCAGGCGAATCACCGCGTGGTCCTTCCATGGGTGCACGCGAATCATCACGCGCGACGTCCCCTGCTTGATGACGAAGAAGCCGTCCTCGACCTTGCGGTAGGCAGGGTTGTCCCCCAGCATCTTTTCGATTCTCTGGCTGGACGCCAGCACCGCCGCTCTGGCACGCGCCTTACGTTCGGGCATATATGATCGGTAGCACGAAGGCCGGCCGTTGCGAAGCCCCCTGTGCCGGTGCGTCGCTCAGCCCGGTCCCGGCTCACGCCGGTCGTCGCGCGAGATGCCGAGCGCCCGCATCTTCTTGTGCAGGTTGGTGCGCTCGATGTCGAGGACCTGGGCCGTGCGCGAGATGTTCCAGCCGTTCTCATCCAGCTTGGACAGGATGTACTGCCGCTCGACCAGATCGCGCAGCTCACGCAGGGGCAGGGTGCGCGTCTCGGGCGGCAGGTCCAGGGCGGCCACCGTGCGCTCGGGCCGGTTCTTGCGCGAGACCTCGGTCACAATCTCCTCGGGAAGATCACCCACACCGATCTGGTCCTCGGACAGGATGACCAGCCGCTCGATCACGTTGCGCAACTCGCGCACGTTCCCCGGCCACTCGAAACCCGAGAGCACGGCCAGCGCCTCGGGCGTGATCGGTTTTTCCTTGAGGCCATTTTCACGCGCGCATTGCTGCACGAAGGCCTGGCAGAGCAGCGGGATGTCCTCGCTGCGTTCGCGCAGCGGGGGAGCCCGCAGCGGCACCACCGCCAGGCGAAAGTAGAGATCCTCGCGAAATCGTCCCGCCGCCACCGCTGCGGTCAGGTCCTGGTTGGTCGCGGCCAGCACGCGCACGTCGACCTTGAGCGTCTGTTCGCCGCCCACGCGCGACAGCTCACCTGACTGCAGCACGCGCAGCACCTTGGCCTGCGCAGGCAGGGCCATGTCGCCGATCTCGTCGAGAAAAATGGTGCCCCCGTCGGCAATCTCGAACAATCCCTTCTTGCGAGCCGCCGCACCGGTGAAGGCCCCGCGCTCGTGGCCGAAGAGCTCGGATTCGATCAGGTCAGGTGGAATGGCCGCGCAGTTCACCTTGACGAAGGGCCGATCGGCGAGCGCGCTCTCGCGATGAATGGCGCGCGCAATCAGTTCCTTGCCGGTGCCCGATTCTCCGGTGATGAGCACGCGCGTGCGTGTGGGGGCCACCTTGGCGATTTGTGAGAACAGCGCGGTCATGGCTGGGCTTCGGCCAACCATTTCCCAGCGGCCCTCGGTGAGCGCACGCAGGCCCGCCACCTCGCCCGCCATGGCCCGGCGTTCGAGCGCGTTGCGCAGGGTGACCATCAGGCGCTCGCGGTCGATCGGCTTCTCGAGAAAATCATACGCGCCTGCTTTGGTGGCGCGCACGGCGTCGGCCAGGGTTCCGTGGCCCGAGATCATGATGACACCAGGGTCGGGCAGGGAAGACGCGCGGCTGGCCTCGTCGCCCTTGGCCTTCTTCAGCGACTCCAGCATGTCCAGGCCGGAGATGCCGGGCAGTTGCACGTCGAGCAGGATGAGATCCGGGGCGACGTCAGGCAGGCGCGCCAGTGCCTCCTCGCCGCTGGTTGCTTCCTCGACGAGGTAGCCCTCGCCCTCGAGCACCATGCGCACGGTTCGGCGGATGTTCTTCTCGTCATCGACGATCAGGATGGTCGCGGTCATGGGCTTGCCTGGCCCATGAATCTACCGCGGGAGCGCGTGCGCTTGAAGCGTCGTCTGCTGGACGGGCAGCAAAACCGAGTAGTCCACGATGCGGATGGGCACGCCCCCTTCGCGGGCCACGCGCGCCTCTTCCTGCTCGATCCAGTCGAGGATGCGCGGCAAGGCATGCACGGCGGCCAGGTTCTTGTCGTGCAAGAGCAAGATCACAGGCGCGGAGGCGTGGGCCAGTCGGTTGGTGACGTAGGCGAAGATCGCGTCTTCGCCGTCGCCACGCCATTCCTGTGGGTCCGCATTCCAACCCACCTGGGTGAGGTCGCGCTCGGCCAGCGCCCGATCCAGCGAGCGGCAACGGGCGCCGTAGGGCGAGCGAAAGAGCTGCGGCCGCACGCCTGTGGCGTAGGTGATGAGTTCGGCGGCGCGGTCGACTTCCTCGGCCAGGGCGCCCGGATTTTGGCACAGATCCTTGTGGTGCATGGTGTGGTTGCCCACGTGGTGCCCATGCACAGCCAGCTTGCGCAGAAGATCGCGCCGCGCCAGATCCTCGGGTCGGTTGCGGACGATGTGCTGGCCCATGACGAAGAACACCGCTTTCAACTTGCGGCGATCCAACTCGGCAAGGATCAGCGGAGTCCCCTGTAGGTCCGGGCCGTCGTCGAAGGTCAGCAGCACCAGGCGTTCTGCAGGGCCATGCGCCGCGGTGGCAGGGGCTTCACCGGGCAGCGGAATCAGGTAGCGCGGGAAGGTCGCTGGGGAGGCGGTCGGTTGCTCCTCGATGCGCGCCTCGGGCTCGCGTGCGNNCGCTCCCCCCGCTGGCCGAAAGGCACAACGGCGCCATCATTGCGAGAAGAGCAAGAATTCCGCGCAGCACGATCCGTCAAGATCATATCAAACGGCGGATCGCCCCGCTCCTTTAGCGCGCCCTAGTGCGTCAGCAAGGTCCCTAAAACGGAATCTCGTCGTCCCCCGGTGGCGGCGCAGGAGGAGCGCCCGCGTCGTTGGGCTCGCTGGGCGGTTGGTTTTCCTCGCCCCAGCCGTGGCGGGCGCCGCCCGAGCGCCGGCCACCACCACTCCCGCCATTCTCGGCACCCGCACCACCGCCGCCCAGGAATACCACGCGGTCAGCTACCACCTCGGTGCTGTAGCGCTTCTTGCCCTCCTTGTCGTCCCAGGAACGAGTCTGCAGGCGGCCCTCGACGTAGATCATGCGGCCCTTGGTCAGGAACTTCGAACAGTTCTCGGCCTGCTCGCCCCACACATTCACCCGGTGCCACTCGGTCTTTTCCTGCTTCTGGCCGCTCTTGTCCTTCCAGACCTCGTTGGTCGCGACGCTCAGATTGCAGACCGCCCGGTTGCTAGGCGTGTATTTGAGCTCGGGGTCAGCCCCGAGATTCCCAACCAGTATGACTTTGTTGACGCTGCCCATGGGGTTCTTGCCTCCTTGCCTTTGGCGGCCGTGAGATTGTTCTTCCACCTTCCAGGCGGGGGGTCAATCATCACCTCGCCGGCGCATGACAGTATCGGCATGCGGGTCTTCCGGTTTCGTGTCCCGGCCGCGATATAGTGTTTTCTTCCATGGCGATTTCGACGCTAGGCGTTTTCGTGGTCCTGGCTGCTGCGGCGACGCGGCCACCTGCGCGTGGTCCGGTGGCCGACTTGGCGCGCGGCTTTCAGGCCTTNNCTGTATCTGCTCGGCGAGAGCCTTTTCTACGACGGCTCCTACGCCAAGGCGCGCGCCTTGTTTCTTGACCTGGCGAAGTTGCACCCTTCCCGTTTCGCTGGCATCGCGGCCTGGCGCGCGGCGGACTGCCAGTGGATGCAAGGCCAGCGAAGTGAGGCGGCGGCGGAATACCGGCGGCTGCTGGCCGGAAAGACGCCGGGCACGGATCCAGCAGTGGCGCGTTTTCGTCTGGCCGAGTTCTCTGCAGAGAAAGCAGAGTCGCAAGCAGGGACCGCTGCGCAGGACGCGCGCCGCCTCTACTTGCAGGTGCACCTGGACTTTCCCTCCCACCCGTTGGCCACCGAGGCGGTGAAGCGGGCGGCGGCCTTGGGCGACGCGGCCGCAGGCGCGCCCGAGCCGGCGGCGCTTTCCCCGCACGAGCGGCTGCGCCGTGCCGACAAGCTGGCCGACGGTCGCAACTACCAGGCCGCGCTCGACGAGCTGGCCTTGCTGCCTGCGGCCTTGCCGGCGGATCTGGCAGCCGAGCGCGACTTCGCCATCGGGATGGCCAAGTACAACATGAGGCGGGACTATGCCGGCGCAGCGGCTCTGTTGCAGAGGGTGGCGCCTGAACTGGNNCGGAGAGAGAGCGGCCTTCGCGGCCTTTCACGGTGCGCGCGCGCTGTCCCGCATCGACCGCAACGATGAGGCCATCGCCGGCTATCGCCAGGTGGTCGAGCGCTACCCCACGTCGAAGTGGGCGGCCGAAGCCCAGTTCCGTTCCGGTTGGCTGGACATCAATCGCGGTCGTTTCCGCGACGCCCTGCCCGGTCTGCAGGCCACCCTGGCGCGCTATCCGCACAGCTCGTTTGCCGACGACGCTGCCTGGTATGTCGCGCTGGCGCACCATCTGTTGGGCGAGCCGACCGAAGCCCTGCGCGCCCT
>PMZX01000122.1 GCA_003170035.1 Myxococcales bacterium
GCCGCCGGGGGCCTGCGCTTCGGGCTAGGTCCTGTCGGTGTGTTCGGCGAGGTCGGAGTGCTGCCGCGCAGCCGCGACATCCCGAGCGTGTCCAGCGCTGGCGCGGTGACCACCAGTAGCAAGTTCGTCTGGATCGTCGAAGGCCGCGTCGGCGCGTACCTGGAATTCTAGCCAGGCGAAGGCGGGTTGCGCCGACTGGCGCGCAAGGACAGGACTAGGCCAGGTAGGCCAGGACGCCAGCGCGACAAGGGAGTAAAATGCTGGGCATCATGCGCAAAACCGTCGTGACTCTCGGTCTCGCGTTCGGGTTGCTGGCGGCCTCGGGGAGGGACGTCCGTGCCCAGGCTTCGGGTTCCGTCGCCTTCCAGCTCAATATGGCCGATCCGAATACGGTGGCGTTCCTGAACGCCACCGGGATGTCCCAGCAGCAGCTCCAGGATTTCCTGACCGGCAAGCTCAATGATTTGTTTCAGACGACGAATACGACGGGCTTCCTCAGAAACTTTGGTGACGCGCAGAACTTCACCAGCAAGGGCATGGGCGTGGACTACGCCTCGGAGGCGACCTACGTGGAGGTCGGCGGCTCGGCCAGCTTCGCCTTGGGCATGGATAGAACCTACCAGCCGGGCAGCACCCAGGGCTTTCCTATCCAGGGCGTGGGTCTCAATGCCTCAGTCATGGGTGGGCTCAGCCTCGGCTTCCTCGGGATCCCGGTCATGGTGTTCGGCAACTGGATGAAGGTGCCCACGCAGGACTACGGCGACATGAGCGGCAGCCTGGACAACTGGGGCGTGCACGCNNTCGACTACTCGCACATGACGCTCGGCCTGAAACACGATGTTTCGTCGAGCTTCGCCATCCCCAACACCACCGGCTTGAATGTGAACGTGAACGGCGCCGCGACTGGTGACGCCCGTTTCAACGTCGGCATGACCACGAAGAGCATTCCCCTGGAAATCACGACCAGCCTACGCCTGATGTCGTTGTTCACCGCGTACGGCGGTCTCGGCTTCGACTGGCAGGTCGGCGGTGGCAGCACCATGGATGTGAACGTCAACGCAGCGATGGTCGGCCATGTTGTGGGGCAGCCCACCGCCTCCGATGCGAACCTGGGCACGGCGCAGGTCACGGCCTCGGCTCACGCCGACCCCAGCGCGGCGAAGATCCGCGGTATCCTGGGCGCGCAGGTCAACCTGTTCGTGGTCCGCCTCTTCACCCAGCTCAACATCGCCAACACCAACCCCACCATGGCCAGCCTGGCAGTGGGCGCACGCGTGGCGTACTAGCCGATCCGCTCAAGGCCGCACTGGAGAGAATCTGCGAAACAACGGGACCTGGTTCAGTTCTTGTCCTTCCGCTGGTACCCCTTTGGCTTGAAATACCAGTTGGAAGCACCCTCGAATTGCGTGTACGCCTCCATCTTTTCATAGCCGTTGTTTTGAAAGTAATTCGAGATTTCGTTCGCAAAATACGTTCCCATTTCGGGCTGCACTTCGATGCAAACCAAGAGTGGCCGATACTTCTTGATGTCAAATCCCTCCAGGGCCTTGATCTCGCCTGCCTCAATATCCATCGAGAGGAAATCGATGTGATTCACTTTCTCCTTCTTTAGCAAATCATTGAGCGTGATCACGGGAACCTTGACAGTAACTGGTTTGGGGATCCTAAAAATGGCTTCTTTGACCGTGCTCGAGAATACTTCGTACCCATCCTCTGTGTAGAAATCGATCGTTCCTCCCGAATGGTTGGATACGGCATAATTCCGGAATCTCGTTCCCGGGCGGTACTTCAAATAGTCCGCCGCATACTTCCCGATGGCGTCGACCCCTATTCCTTTCCAGTGCAGGTGTTTCTCCAGATAGTAGGTCGTGCTTATGTTCTTGTAGTCCGAGCATCCGACATCCAGGAAGAATCCATTCTCTTTGTCATTGAAGAAGTGGCGTATCAATACCTCCTCTTTTACCTGCGAGTACAGAACCGGCTCATTGCAGATTTTGGATTTCCTCAGTGCTTCGAGGGAATCTTCCGGGCCAGGATCCACGCTCGCCTTGGCCGCCTCCAGATCCTTCCTCACCTTGGCGAGTTCCGTCTGGGCCGCGGTAAGGCTGCCCTTGACCGCGATCAGTTCGTCCTGCTTGGCGGTCACGCTTTTCAAAGCTGTATCGGCGGCCGTCTGGGCGGCTTGCAGGGCATCCCTGCAGGATTGGTCCTCGCAGCTAGTGCCGACTAGCAGCGTTGCGCCGAGGACCAGAGACATGACAGTCGTAAGTGTCCGAGTCATATCGTTGTCACGACCTTTCTCTTGGGGAGGAGCCGCTCCCGGCGCCGTCCGACAAAAAGCGTCTCTGTCTTACGAACTGGCAGGCTCGCTGTCAAATGGGTCGCGCGAACGGCCGGCACCGATGACGCGGCCGAGAGGGGGGCGCCATGAGTCCCCGATCGCACGGGCATCGCGCGAGGCATTTTCGCGAGTTGCCGTCATCGTGTTACGCTTGCATCCCTCTGCTGGCGGTCGCCGTGGGGGGGCATCCGCCGGCGGACGCGAAGGGAAGATCCATTGATGACCGACATGAAAGTTTCTCTCACTATCCATTTCGACAAGAAGTCACTCTGGCGGAACCTGGCCGTGGCCGCGCCGCTGGTGGCCGCGATGGCGCTGCTGGGCGTGACCATGCGCAAGCGCGATCTGATGGAGCCGTTCTTCGTCCATGGCACCTACTTCGTGCTTCTGACTCTGGTTGCGTTTTGGGTGTCAGCGTACATCCTCGCCGTGAGGGGCACGAACAAGGACGGGCTGGTGGCGTGGGTGAGGGACAACTGGCGGGGCCTCGTCCTGGCAGCGTTGGTTTCCCTGGTCGTTATCCTGGCGGTCGAGCCAGCTCTGCGAATTCTGGCTGACGAGACCAACCTGGTCGGCGTGTCCAAGAATCTGCACTTCAGCAAGACCGCCGACTTCGCGACCACGGGCAAGTGGTACTACGAGAACTACTGGAACCTGAACCTGACCATGGATCGGCGCCCGTCGCTGTTTCCCTTCCTGGTCAGCGTGGTCCACGCGGTCAGGGGCTACCGCTACAACAACGTATTCCTCGTCAATGCCATGCTCATTCCCCTGTTCGTCTTCGTGGCCTACCGCCTGGCCAAGTCCCTGGGCGGTGAGGCCTACGGCATCCTGGCGGGCGCGTTCGTCATGGCCCATCCCATCACCCTGCTGTCGGCCCGCTCCGGCGGCTTCGACGTAATGGCGGGGTTCTTTGCCCTGGTTTGCGTCAAGCACTTCTTCGACTACGCCAAGGAACCCACGGCCAACCGCCTGGCCCTGCTGTGGCTGAATCTCTGCATGCTTTCGCACATCCGCTACGAGGGCTCGGGTTTTCTCGTCATGTCGTTCGTGGTTCTGTTCGCTCTGCGTATGGTCAAGTGGGAGCACGTGAAGCCCTACGTGGTGATGTATGCATTCACGCCGCTCTTTCTGCTGCCCCGCCTATGGCAGATGATCTTGAAAGCCGACGATCAAGAACAGCCGCTGAATGCGAGCCTGTTCGGCTGGAAGCACCTGACCGAGAACACCCGCAACTACTTCAGCCTCGTGTTGCACCCGTTCGATCTTCATCGGCCCCATTCGGCCTTGCTGCTGGTTTTGGCAGTCGTCGGGTGCCTCATCCTGCTGCGCTCGCTGTGGAAGCTCGCCCACCAGCGCGAGCGCAAGCTCGCCACGGAACGCTTCGCCGTCTTCGCTGGCGTCTGGGTGGGCATGATGGCGGCCATCTCCTTCGCCTATTCCTGGGGCAAGCCCCTGCACCCGGCCTCGGCGCGGCTGTTCGTGCCGCTTGACGCGTTTGTCTCGCTGACCGCTGCATGGGTAGTGGCCTTGCTCTGCCGGCGCGCGCAGCTTTGGTTGCACCCGCTGGTGGGGGCTGTGGCTGTGTTCATGTACCTAGGGGTGGCCAGCGAAGGTCGCTTCATCAACGAGCTCACCTTGACCCGCGAGGCGGCGCAGACCTGGCGCTTCTTCGAACAGCTTCACGACAGGAACATCCTGGTGATAACCGACCGCCCTGGGCTCTACACTGTCATGGACTACGGCGCCCAGGATCTATCCATGGCCAGGCAAGGTCAGGATCTGATGTTCGAGCTATCCCGCCATCTCTATCGCGACATATACGTCATTCAGGAAGTTGACCTGACGACCAAGAAGCCGCTGCCGGAGTTCGAGATCTGGCCCGAGCACAACAAGGAAGCCGTGCTTGAATTCCAGAACACGGAGAACACGACGGTTCGAGTCTCGCGCATGGCACACGAGCCGCCGACCCCGCCGCCACCCCCGGTGCAGATCCCGGCCCCAGCCGGGTCGCCATAGGCGGAGGCGACTTGCGAGGGCGCCAACCTCCAT
>PMZX01000017.1:0-240 GCA_003170035.1 Myxococcales bacterium
CGCCGAGCGCGCGGGCCAGGCGGTAGAGAAGCCGGCCATGATGAACGAGAACGGTCACGCTGCTGATTGCACTTGCTCGCTGTGTAGCTTCACCGGCGCATCTGGGCCAACCGAACGCACGAAAGAACTGGAAGCCGCCGAGTCCAAGGGACGAAGGGAAGCGTTCGCGGAGGTGCTGCGCCAGTTCGAGACGCTACATTGCTACGACACCACATTTCTGCACTGGCTGGAAGAGGCTGC
>PMZX01000017.1:314-3788 GCA_003170035.1 Myxococcales bacterium
GCGGTGGCGTCAGGTGCGCGATTCGCATGGCGCTGCGGCGGCAGATCGAGGAACAGACGGAGCGGCTGGAATCCGCACTGGCGAGGGCGGGACGATGAGCGACGTCCAATACATCGCTATCGCGCTGCAATTCTGGCAGGGCGACGCGACCAAGGCGCTGCGTCTCGCGCGGCTTCTTGCTGATCTGGAGAGGGAATTCCGCGCTGATGTCGGGCTCGTNNTTCTGCCGGCGCTTCGATGTCGACATGAGCCCAGAACTGTGGGAGTCCACCGTCTACTGTCGACGAAGGTTCGCCGTCGCGAATCTGCAGAGCCAACGACGAGCCACTGGTCACCCCGATGGTTGCTACGGTCTTTGGGCTGGTACGGCCGAGGCTCTGTGGGATAGCCATTGCGCGGGGGCTCCCTTTGCGGATGTGTTTTTCGTCGAGGCGGACGATTGCCCCTTGCGGCGGGACTGGATCGATTTTCTGCGAGCCGAGCATGCCGAGACGTTGACCCGCGATAAGCGCATCACTGGNNCACTGGTGCCCGTGTTCCCGCCGGCCCAACTTGGCCGGCACACATCCACGGTTCGCTTGTGATGCGGCTATCGTGCTGGGAGGATCGGGAGAGTCTGCACACCTGCCGACCAGGTGCCGCATGGGACTGCTGGCACGGGCACGTACTTGAAAGCGAATGTGGTACAAGTGGCGCCGTCTACTGGATGCACGATGGACGCAACATGACGCCTGAGATCTTCGAGTCGATGGGCCGCCGGCATGCGTGGCTCAGCGGAATGAAAGATGACAGCGCTTTCGAGTGCGCGCAGAGACTACTGACCAAGGAAGGGGACGCGACGTGTTAATATTCTGCTGCTATTCCGAGACCCACCGCGAGATGTTCGATCGGCACTTCAAGCCATCGTTGCCGCCCGGGATGGTACCCGTCGCGCGAGAACTTTCACAGGAAAGCGCGTCGGGAATTTTCCAAAGCGAAGGTTTTCAGACTACCTGCGTGCACAAGATCGACTATCTACTGAAGGCGTTGGAGGCCAATCTCAACGGTAATCCGTTGAGCTTCAGCGACGTGGATCTGCGGTTCTATGGCGATCCGACAAAGGACTTGCATCGACGTTTCACTGATGCCGAAATGCTATTTCAGGATGATGGTCCAGGCGGTGCCTGTACGGGCTTCGTGGCGATGTGTCCAACGCCGAGAGTGCTGGCATTCTGGCGAAACGTAGCCAAGTTGATGCGCGAAACCGACCAGATGGATCAGGACGCGGCGAACCGACTCCTCCTTACGCACGTCGCGCCCCCCTGGGGGTTGCTTCCGGCGTGCTACTGGACCGTCGGGCAGACTGGTCACGAATGGAAGCCGGGCGATCCTGTGAATCCGCCGAGTGACCTGCTTGTCCATCACGCGAATTGGACGCGCGGGGTGTCGAACAAGCTTGCGCTTCTCGCGGCCGTGCTGGAGAAGACGGGCGGGAACCCGGAAGCACCGAAGATTGACGTTCCGGGAGTCGTCGATGCTCGGGAGAAGGTCAATCAGGCCATCAAAAACATCAACGCCCATAGACCCGTCAGGGCCAGTCTGGCGGTGAGTGACGCCCCGCCGGTTCGGACGTTCGCACCACCAGCCGTCGAGCGGTATCCCTTTGGGGCCACACACGCGCGGCGGTTGCTTGACGAGCAAAACAGACAATGCCAGCAGGCGGAGCACGAGCCCGACCCAATCGCGATCGTTTTGAGTTTCTGGCACGGCGACCAGGACAGGGCGATGGCGCTAGCGCGCCTCATGGCAGATATTGAGCCGAGACGGCGGGAGGACGTGTTTCTGGTGTTTGCGCGGCAGCGGACCACTCCGATGGACCCCGACATCTGGCGGACCATGCTCTACTGCGGGCGAAAATTCAGTTTTGTTCCGTTCGAGGCGACGGTCGATGAGCGCAAGCCATACCCCGGCATCGCATTCGATCCTTGGGCAAGCGCGATGGCATGGACAAGTGACGCCTACTACGACGGGACGTTGCCGTGCGAGAACACACTTTTTCTTGAAGCCGACGCTTGCCCGCTATCGGCGGACTGGATCGACAGAATCAAAGCGGCACACGCTGAAACGCTTCTGCTTGGAAAGCGCGTGACGGGCCCGCGGATGCGGTTTGGCGGGCACGATCACATCAACGGCACGATGGTCGTTCATGCGTCGTTGTGGCCAGACCGTCCGAGTTTGCACCGTTGCCCAGACCGTCTGGCCTGGGATGTGTTTCACGGGCACGTGTTGATCCAGGAGGCATCGGCATCCCAGATCATACGGAATGAATACGGCGGGACCGACCTGACCGCGGCGATGTTTCTGAGCATGGCGAAGGAGAGCGCGCTTTTGGTCAGCATGAAAGATCGCAGTGCCTTCGGGCACGCGGAATCTCTACTGGTGCACAGGAGGGCACGATGACGGCGACGGTCTACTGCTACTACGATCCGGTGCTCCCAGGGCAGGTCGAAGAGATTGCGATCTGGAAACTATCCTGGGAGCGTTACGGATGGAACCCGGTCGTCCTGAATCATTCGGCGATTGAGGGGTATCCTGGGCTGCCCGAGTTGGAGAGACGGCTCAGCCTGTTGCCCACGGTGAACCCCAAGGCCTACGAGATGGCCTGTTACCTGCGATGGCTCGCTTTGGCGTTGGTGGGCGGCGGACTGTTGACGGACTACGATTGTGTCAACGTCGGGTTTACGCCCGAGGAGTACGCAACGGCCATCGTGGGCAAGGCGCTTTTCAGTTTTGGCGGGCACGGGCCAGGAGTGTTCTATGCGGACAGGGAGGCTGCCCTTACCTTGGTCGAGACGTTCGTGAGTCATCGGCCGACCTCGGGAAAACTTGACAACTGGTTCGGAGCGCCGCACGTCTCCGACTTGATGATTTTGGCCATCGTACCGTTTGAGTCGGTGGAGTTGTGTCGTAGACCGGGCGAAGTCAACCCGGCGGCTAAGATCGTGCATTGTTCGCACGACGCCGTTCACCACATGGGAACGGGTAAGCAGCGATGCGAGGTTATGCGAGAAATCCTAGAGAGCACGGAGAAGGGACCACCATGTTGAGCATCGACATTGTTGTGAAGACATTCCCAGGTGACTACCCGTGGCTGCCGTACCTATGGCGGAGCATCGCCAAGTACGTGACTGGCTACCGCGACTTGATCGTGATCATCGAAGAGCAGTACGAAGCGCCACCGATGCCCGATGGTGCGAAGCTAGTCAGGTGCCGGCGGTATGAAGGGACAGACTGTCCGCCTGATCGTGGCGTTCCGATTGAGCGACTCGGGGCCTGGCGCCACTCCAACGCCGACGTGCTGGCGTTCGTGGATAGCGACTGCGTGGCGTGCCGTCCCTTGGATCTCCAGACGGACCCGACGATCAATGTCGAGCGCCCAATCGTGCTGTTCACCGACTGGGAGACGAGCGGGCCTTGCCAGAAGTGGCGCGAGCC
>PMZX01000130.1 GCA_003170035.1 Myxococcales bacterium
ATCACGGCCAGCCACAACCCCGAACAGGACAACGGCTTCAAGATCGTGCGCGGGCCCAGCACCATCTTCGGCGCCGAGATCCAGGTCCTGCTCCAGCGCATCCGGCGCCACCACGCCGGCACCCGGCCCGGACCTGTGCCGGGCGGCAAGGCGACCGACGTCGATGTCCTCACACCCTACATCGCCCACGTGGCCGACGGCATGCGCCTGGGCCCGCGACGATTCAAGATCGTGGTCGACGGCGGCAACGGCACGGGCGGGTTGACCTGCGTGTCGGTCCTGCGCCGGATGGGCCTCGATGTCGAGCCGCTGTACTGCGACCCCGACGGCCACTTCCCCAACCATCATCCCGATCCCACGGTGCCGGCCAACCTGGTTGACCTCATCGACCACGTGCAGAAAGGCGGCGCCGAGCTGGGCGTCGCGCTCGATGGCGACGCGGATCGCCTGGGCGTCGTCGATCCAGCAGGCCGTATCGTGTGGGGCGACCAGCTCATGATGCTGTTTGCGCGCGATATCCTGCGCGAGCGGCCGGGCGCCACCTTTGTGAGTGAAGTCAAGTGCAGCCAAGCCATGTACGACGAGATCGCCCGGCTCGGGGGCCGCGCCATCATGTGGAAGGTCGGCCACTCGCTCATCAAGACCAAGATGCGCGAAGAGAAAGCCGTGCTGGCCGGCGAGATGTCAGGCCACATGTTCTTCGCCGATCGCTACTACGGCTTCGACGATGCCGTGTACGCGGCTGCGCGGATGGTCGAGCTGCTCACCCGCAGCGAGCGCCCGCTCTCCGCGCTGGTGGACGGGCTGCCCGCGATGCACAACACGCCTGAGATTCGCTTGCCCTGTCCCGACGACATCAAGTTCGAGGTGGTGCGCCGGGCGCTGGCGCACTACCGCCGCGACCACAAGGTGGTGGACGTGGACGGCGCGCGGGTCAGCTTCCCGGGCGGCTGGGGCCTGGTGCGCGCCTCCAACACCGGACCCGTGCTGGTGCTTCGCTGTGAAGCCGACAGCCCCGCGCGCCTGGCCGAGATTCGCGCCGATCTGGAGGGCTGCCTGCAGACCATCAGCGCCGAGCTGCAACCCGCGAGCTAGCTATTTCACACAGAGACACAGAGACCGGATGAGAAGAAGGAATCCGGACTAGGCAGAACCCAACCCTTTTCCTCTCCGGTCAGGCTCTGTGCACTCTGTGTGAAATAGCTAACTTCGATCCACGGCCCATGAGAGGCTGGTTAGATTCCGTGCCGGAGGGTGGTCCGCGTTGTAGATTTGTACTGGCTGGGCGAGTGATCCTACAAGCACAGGTGCCCGGTTCCGTTTCGAAGGAAAACGCCATGCAACGAATCCCCGTCGGTCTTTTCCGCAAGATCTTGCCGGCTTGCATGCTCGTCGCGCTGGGCGCGCAGCCCGCATCGGCGGCCTTGGGCGGCGATGCCTCATCCATCGGCACCGGCCAGACTCACTTGCTGGCCAGTGCGCGCATCCAACGTGCCACCACCCACACCATGCACGAGCTGCAGGCGAGTACCGGCACCAAGGTGCGCGAGTACCTGGACAACGACGGCAAGGTTTTCGCCGTCTCATGGCAAGGCCCATTTCGCCCTAACCTGCGCCAACTCCTCGGCACGTACTACCAGACATACCTGAAGGCCGCCGGCCCCCGCGCCGCCCGCGGCCCGATCAACATTCGCCTGCCGGGACTGGTCATCCACATGAGCGGCCACCAGCGTGCCTTCTACGGCCGCGTGTACCTCGCGGACCGCGTGCCGCAGGGTCTGTCCACCGACGAGATCCGCTAATGCGCGCCCCTCGCATGCGACGAGCCGGGTGCGCGTCCGCCGTCCTTTTCGGCCTGGGCATCGCGTGCAGCGGCAGTTCCGGTCGGACCCCCAACGTCATTGCCACACCGGCCGACAACGTGGCCGAGCTCTCCGTCGACTTTGGGCCGCCCGAACTCAGCGGCTACGCCAACGGTCTGTTTGCCACGGTCAATGTCTGCGTTCCCGGCAGCACCACCGATTGCCAAGCCATCGACAACGTGTTGGTCGACACTGGCTCCTCGGGCCTGCGCCTGTTCGGGTCAGTGTTGACGCTCTCGCTGCCAGCGTGGACGGACGACAGTGGGACAGCTCTCGCCGAGTGCGGACAGTTCGCCGACGGCTCCTCCATTTGGGGCCCGCTGCGCAGTGCCGATTTCAGCATCGCGAACGAACAGGCCGCCAATCTCGCGATCCAGGTCATCGAGGAGTCAACCTATCCCCTGCCGGCCAGTTGTACCGGCACAGACATCAGTGCCCCAGACAAACTGCGCGCCAACGGCTTTTTGGGCGTGGGGACATCCCTGCAGGATTGCGGGGCGCCCTGCGCCGCAGCCCTCGGCCGCTACTCTGAGAATCCGGGGATGTATTACGCGTGCTCTTCGGCAGCCGCGGATGGTTGCCAGCCAACGGCTTTGCCGGTTTCCAAGCAAGTGGCAAATCCTGTCGCGTTCTTCATCGCAGACGCAAACGGCACGATTGACAACAATGGCTCGATTATCGAGTTGCCTGCAATTCCCGCAGAGGGGGCGCCCAGCGTGACGGGATCCCTGGTCTTCGGCATTGGCACGCGCGCGAACAACGCTCTGGAGTCGGCGACGGTGATCCGGCTCGACGACTCTGGCAATTTTCTGACCCAGTACCCCACGAATGGCAGCCCGTCTTCTGCCTTCATCGACAGTGGCTCCAACGTGACCTACTTCCTGGACAGCGCCACCACGGGCATCCCGACCTGCCCCGGCCAGTTCTCGGACTTCTACTGTCCCAACTCCACGTTGAACCTGTCTGCCAAGATTCAGGATACCTCCGGACGGGTTACCTTGATCGTGAACTTCAGCGTCGCCAACGCTATCACCCTGTTTTCCAGCCCCACCAGCCAGTACAACTTTGCTTTTGACAACCTGGCCGGGCCGAGTACCTCCCCACAATCGGGAACGCCGGGAACGAGCAACATGCCCGCATATTTCGACTGGGGCCTGCCCTTCCACTTTGGCAGGAACGTGTTCACCGCCATCGAAGGCCAATCAACGCCAGTCGGAGCGGGACCGTTCGTGGCGTTCTGAGCTACTCGGCAGTAAGCAGACGCATCAACGCAGCCCACGCCAACTTTCCCAGAAACAGGTAGGCCAGTGCGCTGGCCGCCAGGAAGGGGCCAAACGGGACTTCGGCCCTGCGAATCGACACCGGCGCGGCGGGCGCCTGATCGCCGATCTGGGCTCCAGGCTGTGGTGCGGGCGCCGGCGGGGCCGCTGGTAGAGCCGCAGCCGCCCGACGACGGCGCAGCACGAGCACCGGCACGCTGATCAGGATGCCCGCCAGCGACGCCAGCAGCACGATGGCGGGGATGCCTTTCCAGCCAAACAGAGCGCCCACCATGGCCAAGAGCTTGCCGTCGCCCAGGCCCAGTCCCTCGCGGCCGGTGCTGTAGTAGTAGGCGTCGGCGACGATGCGGACCAGG
>PMZX01000367.1:0-2174 GCA_003170035.1 Myxococcales bacterium
GTGGGTTGAAACTGCCCGCGCCTCACCCCACCGTGGCAACCAACCCCGATTTGATGATCCTTTCGTCCTGGGTCAGCAACGTCGCGCCCTGGATGCGAGCCGTGGCGACGAGGATCCGGTCGGCCGGATCGCGATGGAACGAATCCGGCAACGCCGCCACCTCGGCGGCGACCGCGGGCGAGATTCCGCAGCGCCGCACCAGAGGCTCCGCTGACGCCCCTTCCAGCCATTCGCGCAGAGGAACATCCAGTTCGATGCGGCCGAGCGAGAACAGTGTGGCGACCTCCCACAGACTGATGTCGGACACCAGTGCGGGACTGTCGGGCGTGACCTTGGCCAGACGTCGCTGCTGCGCCGTCGACAGCCTGCGCTCGCCGGTGATCCACCACCACCAGACGTGCGTATCCAGCAGGACGGTCACGCGCGCCTCGCCAGCGCATCCCAGACCCCGGCCGGCAGAACGGGTGACACGATGTCACCACGGGTGCGACCGCTCGCACGCAGCGCCTGCTGTGGGAACCGCGCCCGGCTCGCAGACTGCGGCCGCACGATGTTCACCACCGTGCGGCCACGCTTCGAGATGGCCACCGGTTCGCCGGTTCGCGCCACGTCGTCCATGACCGCAAGGCAGCGCGCCTTGAACAGGGATGCCGGCATCGACTTCATATGACCAGTTTACATGACCATGTTGGGCTCAGCAACCAGCTCATGCAACAGGTGATGAATCGATTTGCCGAGGCCATCGAGAAATCGCAGGTGGACGTGGTGCCCAAGATCGCCATGACCGGGGCTGGTGGCGGCGGCAGCAATCTGATCGAGAGCTTGCTGGGGTTNNCCCGAGACTTTTCGATGTACTATCCCTCGCTCCATTCATGAGCACAGATCTCTCCCAACTTGGCACATGGAATCCCGGCGCAGAGCCGGCGTGCTTCGATGCGGGCGCGCTGGCGGCCGCAGCGGCACGGGTGCGCGAGCCGCTGCATGTCGTGCGCGAGGGATCGCGCGGCCGACTGGGCGTGGCCTTTGGCGGCCGGGCCTCAACCGACGGGACTGGCTATCCCCTGCTCGGCACGCTGCCCGCGCTCTATCCCGAATGGCTCGGCGATCGCTCGTTCTGCGAGACCCATGGCGTGCGTTTCCCCTACGTGGTGGGCGAGATGGCGCGAGGGATCACCACCAGCCGCATGGTGATCGCCATGGCGCGCGCGGGGATGCTGGGGTTCTTCGGTGCTGGCGGGCTTGCGCCGGCCCAGGTGGGCACGGCTCTCGACGAGATCGAGGCGGCGCTAGGCAAGGACGGCGCGGCCTGGGGCGCCAACCTCATCCATTCGCCGCACAGCCCCGAGTTGGAAAACGTGATCGCTGATCTCTATCTCTCCCGCGGGGTCAGGCACATCTGCGTGTCGGCATTCATGGGGTTGACGCCTGCGGTGGTGCTTTGCGCAGCCAAGCGGCTGCACCGCGATCGCGCGGGCCACATCCAGCGCGGCCACCACATCTTTGCCAAGCTGTCGCGGCCCGAGGTGGCCGAGGCCTTCATGAGCCCGGCACCCGCGGCCTTGCTGGAACCTCTGGTGCGCGCGGGCAAGCTGAGCGCCGAAGAAGTGGCCCTGGCCGCGCATGTCCCGGTGGCCGAAGACATCACCGCCGAGGCTGATTCGGGCGGGCACACCGACAACCGGCCGCTCGCGGCGCTGGTTCCAGTGCTGCTCGCCCTGCGCGACCGGTTGCAACAGCAGCATCGCTTTCCGCGCCCGATTCGCGTGGGCGCGGCGGGCGGCTTGGGCACGCCCGCTGCCGTGGCTGCGGCCTTCTCGCTTGGCGCCGCCTATGTTGTCACCGGCTCGATCAACCAGGCTGCAACTGAGTCGGGCCTGGCCGAGGATGGCAAGCGCATGCTGGCCGAGGCCGGCCTGGCTGACGTGATGATGGCCCCGTGCGCAGACATGTTCGAGCTGGGGGTCAGGGTGCAGGTCCTGCGGCGCGGAACCATGTACGGCGGCCGCGCCCAGCGCCTGTATGATCTCTATCGTTCCCACGACAGCCTGGAAGCGCTGCCGGCGGAGGTTCGCCAGCGCCTAGAGAGCGAGATCCTGGGCGCGAGTTGCGACCAGGTGTGGTCCGAGGTGCGTCGTTTCTTCGAGAGGCGCGACCCGCGCGAACTGGAGCGCGCC
>PMZX01000367.1:2195-2596 GCA_003170035.1 Myxococcales bacterium
GGATCATTCCTGGAGGCGCAAGCGAATCGCGGCGTGGTGCAGATCGCGCTCAATCTCCTGGAAGGCGCGGCTGTGGTCACGCGGGCACAGCAACTGCGCGCGGCTGGCGTGGCGATGCCGGCCGAGGCGTTCGCTTTTGCGCCCCGATTGTTGGGCTGAGCTTCCAGGTCCCATGGAACCATCGAGCACGCGCATCGTCCACAACACTGACGCCATCGCCTGGCTGCAGGCGCAGGGCAAGCTGGCTGGCGCCAGCATCATCACCTCGTTGCCGGATCTCTCCGAGTTGCCGCGTCTGGGTCTCGACGGATGGCGCCGCTGGTTCGAGGACGCAGCTGCCTTGGTGATGGCGTGCACAGCCGACCAAGGCGTGGCCATCTTCTTCCAGAGCGACATCAAGC
>PMZX01000367.1:2705-3178 GCA_003170035.1 Myxococcales bacterium
TGGGGCACGGTCCTGGCCGTGGCCAACGCCCTGGGCCTGGATGCCGTGGGCGTAGACATCGCGCCACGCATGTGCGGCCGGGCCCGCAAGCTCCGAATTGAACTGGGGCAGTGACGCTCGCAGGCACGAAAACTCCTGAATGTCCCGATTTGCAGCAGCGCGATGAAGGCCGAGGAGGGCCGATCCCGCTTGCGTGAGGCCGCCTTGTCAATGCACGCTTGGGGAGGCTGGATGGAGCAGAGAGGGCCTCGGCGGGGGAGACCAACCAAAGGAGCAACATGAAATCGCNNTTCGTGTACGTCGGGCGGCGGCTCTTCCACAAACTCGGCTGCGCGCGCTGGAGCGGGGCAATCGGGGAGTGCCGGTGGAAGTCCGCAGACGGGCGGGAGCCCGGGCACGGGCGGAGGGACCGCGACCGGAGGACAAATCGCAACTGGTGGCGCGCCGGGCACGGGCGGTTCTTCGAACGGCGG
>PMZX01000403.1 GCA_003170035.1 Myxococcales bacterium
CGATGGTGATCTGCTGCGCGACTGCGAGGAAGCCTTCCTCAAGACCGATCCCCTGCAGGCCGACAGCGACGGGGATCACATTCCCGATGGCCTGGAGTTTCGCGCCGGAATGGACCCCCTGGATCCGACCGATGCCTTCGCTGACATCGATCGCGACGGCGTCCGCAACCTGGACGAGGTGACGGCCCACACCAACCCGAACGTGGCGCCACCCCCGGGCGTCCAGCTCACCCGCTACCTGTACGACGTCGCGCCCTTCACCAAGGACACGGGAGAGCGCTGCTACCACCTCGACATACGGCACATCAAGCTGCTCACCACGGGCAAGGGCACCAATGCGCCCCTCGGGGTGAATCGCGTGCTGGTCTACTTCGACGAGGCGCCGGTGGGCCGCGTGCTCGACCCTGGGAATGTTCGGGTGGCTTGCGCGGACGTACGTTTCGTGGACGGCGCAGTAAAATCTCCCTCGGATGGCGTGGTTCCGCTGATCGAGCGATGCCCTCAGGTTCCGGCTTGCCCACCCCCACCGCCGTGCATGGATTTCAAGCCGGCCAGGAGTTTCGTTCAGTTGCCCTTCAGCAAGTCCCAGTGGTCTGCGGGAGACTGCAAAAATCTCACCTCGATCTGCCCACCACCGGACGCCGGAGTCCCGTAGATGCGCCGTGAGGTGGCCCTCGGGGCCGTTCTGTTGCTCGCCTGTTCCGAGGCGTCGCTGTACCCGGTGGAGCACCCGTCTGAGGTTCGCGACGATCGGTTGACGGTACACGGGCAGTTCTGCACCGAGGTCCCGCAGCCGACCGAGTTTCCCGTGCGCATCCTCTTCATCGTCGATATCTCGCAAAGCATGAACGTCACGGATCCGGTACCCAATCCCTGTCCCCAGGCTGCCTGTTTCACCCGTCGGGCCACGGCGGTCGAGGAGATCCTCAACACCTACCCGGCGGGGAACGGGGTGGAATACGGACTCATCACCTTCCAAAGCAGTGTGGCCATCCAGACCCGAGACAGTTCGGGGCTGCTGGGCGGCTTCACCGCTTCCAGCGACGAAGTCAAACTGCGCTTGCCTGCGCTCAACTCCGCGGTGGGTGAGACCAACTACGTGGGCGCGCTGGAAACCGCCTACACGATGCTGCAGCAGGATATGATTGCTCTCGACGCGACCGCGCGCAGTCGCGCCCGCTACGTGGTGGTGTTCATCTCGGACGGCTTGCCCGCCCCGCGCAGCGTGGAGCACGGAATGCCCGATGATATTCGACTGGCGGTGGAGAACATCGCCAGCCTGCAGAAGCAGCAGCGCTTGGCAGAAATTGCTTTTCACACCGTGTATCTGTCGGCACCCAACACCCCGGATTCGGTGCAGCTCGAGGCCAAAGAGCTGTTGGCCGGCATGGCCAATTTGGCAGGCGGCACCTATCGCGTATTCGATGCCACCCAGCGAATCAATCTCTTCTTCATCGATTTCACCTCGTTCATACGCACCTTTGCCCTCAAGCAACTGGTCGCGATGAACCTGAATGCCCTGCCCGTCAAGGGCGAAACTGTGGTCGACACCGATGGGGACGGGTTGTCGGATGCCGAGGAGGAGTTGGCGGGTTCCTCGCCCTTTCTGGTTGACACCGATGGCGACGGATTTTCCGATCTGCTGGAAGTTCGCCAGAGCAGTGCCGGGTTCGATCCGCTGTTTTCCGGCGATGCGGACTGCCGCATGGTCACTGATCGGCGCGACGACGACGGCGATGGATTGCTCAACTGCGAAGAGCGCTACTTCGGCTCGAATTCCCGCCTGATCGATTCGGACGCCGACGGATTCCCGGACGACCTGGAGGTGCGCATGGGCACCAACCCCGCCGCTGCCGACACGCTCTACGACGCGGACTTCGATGGCGCGCGCAACGGCATCGAGTTGCAGGCTCACACCGATCCCTTGCAGAACGACGTGGCCGATTTCTCACGCATTGCCTACCGCTACAGCATCAGCTTATTGCGCGACGATCGCGCCCTGCCCGGGCGCCTGTGCTACGAGTTCTCGGTCAGCAACATTACCTTGGCCCCCACCGGCGCGGCGATGGGATTGCTCGAGGGCACCAACACCGTGCTCATCCGGGTGGCTTCGACCCCTGCGGATTCTCCCGAGGATTTCGGCAATCATCAGGTCGCGTGTGTGCGGCCCCGCTACCGGCGGGACCCCGAGGTCAAGACGCCCTCGTCGGGGCAGATGGTGTTGCCCATGACGGCGTTCAAGAAGGCATTCGGTCCCACGCCGAGCAAGGAGGTCTTCGATGCGAATCGCGACTGCGTGGTTCCTTAGTGGCACGCTGGCCATAATCGGGTGCAGCAGCTCAAAGAAACGCGATGTCGCGCTCGATGCCGACGTGTCGGCAGGCGGGTGCGTACTCGACGATTCGAAAGGTGCGGACAGCGCGATTCCGCTGCAGCCCGGTATCAAGGCTACGGGGCAGATCTGTCCGCGCGGCGATCAGGACTTTTTTGCCATCGACGTTGCCCCGGGCATGAACCTGCTCGACGTGAACCTGGCCTACCCCTCGGCGCTCACCAAGGTGAGCCTGCAGGTCCGTCTGCTTCAAGCGGACGGTGTCACCGAGGTGCCGGGCGCGGTGGCGAGCGACACGAACCCGAACGACGGCAAGAGTGCCGTGGCCACCACTTTCGCGATTTCCCAGCCTGGACGCTACGTCTTGCGCGTGAATGATGTGGGCAACGCCTCCGCTGACAACACGAACATCTATGTTCTTCAGGTCGCGCCGGCCACTGATCCGGACACCCACGAACCCAACGGCACGGCCGCTCTGGCCAAAGCGGCCGACGGCCAACCGGGCTTCATTTCATTTGTGGGCGACACTGACGTGTACGCGGTGAGCCTGGCTGCCTCGAATGGCATCTTGAGCTTCCAGGTGAACAACCCCGCTGCGGCCGCGGCGGCGCTGACCTACCAGATCGCGGACAGCACGGGCAAGGTCTTGGGAACCGGCCAGGTGCCACCTGCGGCTGCGCCCCTGGATCTCACGCAGCCCGCACCTGCCGGCGGGACCCTGTACGTCACCTTCGGGTATGTCGACGGCTCGGTCCCCGACCGTCGACCCGAGGCGGGATACACGGTGACTCTGGGCGGCCGCGCCGAGAGCGACGCCAACGAAATCCCCACCCGCAACGACACCCCTGCGACTGCAACCTGCTTGGCCGGGCCCGGATCGCCATGCGCAGCCGTCTACAGTGGCACGGCCGTCACGTTCAAAACCCAAACCGGCGCCATCGGGTCGCGGGGGGATCGGGACGTCTTCCTGGTGCGTGCCACCAGCGCCCCAGCCGTCATCGAGGCCAAGGTGAAGATCCCAGCAACCGCGATGGATCTGGCGTTGGATATCTTGGAAGCGCACACCGCTAGCCCTTGCAAGACCGATGCGGATTGCAGCGTGCTGAAGGTTCCCTGCACGACGGATGACGACTGCGAGTGGTCGCACAAGTGTGTGAATGCCACCGCCGGCGCGTGCACCACCAGTGCGTGCCGGCAGTGCGTGGCGTCCAACCTGTGCCTGCCCTTGCCCGACAGCCCTGGTCAAAGCGCCTGCGGGGTGACGCTGTTCTCGGTGCACGATGCGGACGGGGGCATGAAGACGGGAGCCGACGGGACCAACCTGGTGCAAACCGCGCAACCGATCTTCAACGCCGGTCCGGTCTATGTGGTCGTGCACGACAACCAGGACGATCAGTACGACGCGGGCGTCTTCTATACCCTGGACGTCCGTGTGGTGCCCGAACCCGATCCAGGCGACGCCAGTTCGGATCCCGCCGCCCGCAACAATTTCTATAATCCCTATCCGATCCAAACCACCAACCTTGAACCCAACCGAGCCCGGGCCAAGGACATCACGGCCCAGATCCTGGCCGGAACCAGCATCGCTGGTTTCATTTCCTATCAGACCGACGAGGATTGGTACTGGTTCTCTCACCCCTGTCCCGGCACGGACTGCGGTTTGGTTTTCGAATATGTGCAGCCTGGACCATCGCCGGTGCGGCCGGTGTTCTTCATGCGCACCGAGGATCTGACCCTGCACGAAAGTTGGACCTACGCCGGTGCGGTTCCGACGCCAGCGCCGATCACGGACGTCTTTGGCGACGGGGACTGCACGGAATGCTCGTTCGCGTCCAAGAAGCACGGGGCGGTGGGGGACGCAGGCCCCGCGGCCTATAGGTACTATCTACAGGTTCGCGACGCGGGTGCCGATGATTGGGACTTTGGCACCAGTGGCCGTTACGAATTCCGCCTCAAGACTTTGAATCCCGGCTGTCCCGCCTCCTGCTCCGAGATGGGCGCCGGCACCTGTGGTTGTTTCTGCAAGGCGCAGAACCAGTGTCCCGCGGGGCTCGCACTCTAGTTACTGTCTCCCATGCGCATTGTTTTTCTTCTCCCGTTGCTGTTCGTGGCCGGCACGGCCTGCGATCGGGTGACCGTCCGTTCGCGTGGTGATGCCGGCCCGGATTCGCTGGCCTCGCTCTGGGAATCGGTGGACGCGGGCCCGACCAACTTCAACGCTGTGTCGGGCAACTCGGCCAACAATGTTGTCGTGGTCGGGGACCAAGGCACAATCTTGCACTGGGATGGGACGGCGCTGCTGCGCGAGGAGAGCGGTACCACTGCCAACCTGCGTGGTGTCTCGGTGGCGAACGAGAATCTGGCCTATGCGGTGGGGGAGCAGGGGACGATCCTCCGACGACAGGAGGGCGTGTGGAATGCCGAGGTACCGCTTACCAACGCCGTGCTCAATGCCGTGTGGGCGGGCGTGGACTCGGCCTGTGCCGTGGGCGAGCAGGGGGTCGTGCTGGCGTTGTCAGGCGGGGTTTGGACCCTCATCCCCAACCCTCGAAATGACAACTACTACGCGATCACGGATAGCAACGACGGCCTGTACGCCGTGGGCAGTCTGGGTGTGGTGTCGCAAGTCGACGTCGCGACAAGAAGCATCAGCGCGGCCGCTCTTCCCCACTACACGAAACTGCTGGCCGGGGCCACGCGCTGGTCGACTGGTGCCTACTTTGTGGGCGTGGAAGGGGGCTTCTTCTTCTATGCTGCGGGCAAAGCCACCCAGGCGAGTTTGCCCGGCAGCCCCTTCCTGCATGCAGTGGCGGTGGCCGATGGTGACGTTTGGGTGGTCGGAAACCAGGGCTTCGTCGCGAAACTGCCAGGAGGACAGAACCCCACCATCATCCCCACGCCCGACGATCGCTGGCTGGTGGGAGTCTACGCGCCTTCTGCCGCCGACCTGTGGATTGTCGGTCGCTCAGGCGCCATCTTGCGTGGGCCCCCGGGGGTGCGCGGCCTCGATGGAGGCGTGCCGTGAGCAGGACCTATGTTGTCTTGCTCGCCACGCTGGCCCTGTGTGCGGCGTGTACGGACGCGAATCTGTACGGCAAGAACTACGCGCCCAACCTGGCCAACCGGATCTCATTCGAAGGCAATCTTTGCACGGACGATCCCGCGGCCATCGCGTTCCCGCAGAAAACGGTCGTGGTGATGGATGGCACGGGCGACATGGTCGCGGGCGATCCAGCAGGGCACCGCATCCAAACCCTACGTGCATTCTTGGGACGCCATCGCGATCCCAATCAGGCGGTGTCGCTGCTGCTCATGGGAGCAGAGGCTCGGACGCTGTTTCCGGGATTCTCTTCCGATTCGGTGCAGATCGATGCCGCGCTCGAAGCGATGGCCGCCAGCGCAGGGCAAGCGCAGCGCAACTACCTTGATACCCTGCGCGTGCTTTCCACCATCATCGAGGATGATCTGCTGGCCTCGGATCCGGGCACCCGCAGCCGCACCCGCTACGCGGTGCTGTTCGTGGCCGCAGGGCCGCCCACTCCCGCCATGCCGATCCCCTGGTGCATTGCCCAGAATAGCACGGACTGTGACAAGGACTTTTCCATCGCGTTTTGCGACGCCCCCCCGGACACCACCCAAACCGCCTCTGACTGCGAGCTTGCACTCTACGGCAAGACGGTCGCGGATCTGCGCAGCTATGTGCGCGATCAGGGCGGACAGGATCTCATCTTCCACACCTTCTCGCTTAGTTCGGACCAGCGGGCGAACGAAGTCCTGGGCGACATGGCCCGGGCAGGACTGGGGGAACTTGTGCAACAGACGCCCATCACCTTGGACTTCCTGGCGGTGGACGTGGACCGGCCGGGTAGCCGCTTGGTCCTGCGCGAAATCGTGGTCATGAACAACAACACCCTGCTGCGCGGCCCGGCGCCAGTGGCCGACAGCGACGGGGATGGGCTGTCCGACGAGGAAGAAGCCAAGGCCGGCACCGATCCCCTGAATCCGGACACCGATGGGGATGGGGTGGGAGATGGGATCGAGACCCGGCTGGCTGCGACCGGGAGCGAGTTCGACCCTCTGGTTCCGGGAACATTCAAGGCGTGCGCCAAGCTGACCGACCTTCGGGCGGACCACGACCTCGATGGCCTCAACGATTGCGAGGAGGCCGTCCTGCGCACCGATCCCTATCTGGCCGATTCCGATCGCGATGGGGTGCCCGACTTGGTGGAGGTTCGTCTGGGCAGCAACCCGCTGGTCGACGATCGGTTGATCGACAGCGATCAGGATGGCATCGCCAACGGCGACGAGGTGAAAGAAGGCCTCGATCCCTGGACCAACGATTCTTCGCGCGACCTGGAATATGGCTATCAGTACCGCACCGTGGACGAGGGCGAGACCGAACGCCTGGAAGCCACCCCGAACGAACCCTTCCCGGGTGTGCGCATCGTGAATATCAAGCTGGGCACAAGCACGGTTTGGGCCCTGCGGCTTTCGGGGGAAATCCCGCCGCGGCTGGCATGGGCCGAGAACGAAAGCACGCTGCCCAATGGGGCCGAGGACGATCCCAGCGCCTCAGTCGCGCTGACCAGCGCGGGGGACCTGACGCTGGACTCACCCCAGGGCGGGCAATTGGTGGTTAGGATCGATCCAACTCTGTTGCCACCGCCCGGCTCGCCTGCGACCGATGTTCGTGTGATCCTGCGAACCACCTCACGAACCTGCTTTCACATGGATGTGCGCAACATCTCGCTGGTCGAAACCCGCGAGCTGCCCACCGGACGCCCGGGTCGCGGATGGAACACGTTGCGGCTCTATGTGGGCGAGGTGCCGCTCGACTCCCCGAATGGCAACACCATCTACAAGGCCATGACTGTGCCCGTCCGCTTTGTCGCCCCGGACAGCAAGACCCCGAATGTCGCATTCATCCACGTCGCCGACGAGGACCTCCTACTTCTAGCCCCAGAGTGATCTCATGAGAGCAACACGGCGCAGTCGCATCATCCTGTCCCTCGTTGCAGTCTGGCTCGCCTGGAGTGTGGCGGGTACGGCGCTGGCTGCTGGCAAGCGGAAGTCAGGCTCGCACCGCAAGACGCCCACGGCCCAACACCGCAACGGGAGCAGCAGCACGGCCATAGACGTGGGCGCGGCGCCTGCCGGCAAGCCGGGGACGGCAAAGCCTGTGGTTGAGGTCAGGCCGCAGTCCGGTGACACCCGCGGGGCCACGCGCGAGACCGTCCGACAGGAATCGCGCATCGAATTCGACGAACGTATGCTGCGCGGGCAGTCTGCCTCGGGCGTGATCTATCTCTTCCAGCGCTCACCCAGCGAGTTCAAGAGCATCGTGCAAGTTCCTGACAGCTTCCGGCCACGCACCGTGGAGATCCTTTCGCCGGGCCAGGAGAGGAGATGACAGGAGGGTCCCCCAAGCAGCGCGGCGCTCTCGAAGTCATCCTCTTCGAGGAGACGCGCTTTCGCGGCTCGCTGATGTTCACCTCGTCCGAGGTAACCATCGGCAGCGATGCCGGCGTGATGGTCCACCTGGCGGATCCCGACGTGGCACCCTGTCATGCGGTGCTGCGCTTCGATGGAGAGTGCTGCCGGATCGAGGATTGCGGGAGCGCGCTAGGGACAGAGGTCAATGGTGTGGCGGTGGCAACCCAGGCCCTCGATGGGACGGATGAGATTTCCATTGGACGTTACCGGTTGCGCATCACGGTGCACAAGGCGGACGCGACGCCTGCGACGGTTTCCGTGCACGCGGTCCCCAAGCCCGTAGCGGCGGCCCCACCCAAATTTCCGCCGCTTCCATCCCAGCCGCCATCCCGGCTGCCGCCGTCCCCGGCGGTGACCTTGCCCCGTCCCGTACCGTCGGCAGCACCGGCCGTCGCCGTCCGGCCTCTCGGCAAACCACCCCCGATTCCGCCCCCAGCGCTGCCTCCCCCGCCTGTGGCCGCCGTCCCACCGCCTGCAAGACCCAGAGCGGTTGCAGTGCCACCGGTTTTGCGATCGATGCCCGCGGCATCCGCACGCCCGGTCTCCGGGTCGCCTCCCCTTGCGCATGCGTCGCGAGCCGCCTTGCCGATCCCTGCAGCCGCGCAGAGCGCGCCCGCGATTGCCACCGCGACGGCGCTGCGCACTTCTCCGCGCGCCGAGGAAGAAGAGGTGCCGGTCAGCGACCTCTTCGTGGTCACCGCCGAGAAGCCCCTCCCGAGGCCCCCGCCTCCGGCCCGCGCCAGCAGGTCCGACGATGACGATGACGATGACGATGACGCTGCTTTCGAGCCAACCTTCTCGCTGCTCAATGGTCTGTGCGAGGGTGGACTGGCAGGCGCTTCGACCGAGCACGCCGTCGAGGTCATCCGGTTCCGCCATGGCTGCGTGACGAAACTTCGCCACCTGCGCGGCGGCGAACGGCTGCACCTCCCCGGACTGCGCAAAGCAGTCGGCCGATCCCCTCGCCGAGGGAGTTTCGCCTTCTTTAGCGACGCTCTGCCGGAGAATGCGGCCATCAGGCAAGCGGGCCAGTCTATCGACGATGTCCTTTGGCGGCGCCGCGCCGACAAACGCGGCCGCGTCCCTCTCGATCCCTGCACGCAGGTGCTTCTTCCGTTGCCGAGTGGCGAAGGCGTTCTCATACATTTGGTGCCCGCCGCGGCGCCGTTGCCCAAGGCGCCTGCACGCCTCAAGCCGACCAAGGTCATGCTGTGGATCGGGGGTCTCTCCCTGCTGGTCCACTTGGTCATCTTCGCCGTCATCGGCCTCACCAGCCTCGTGCGGCGCGAGTACATCGTGGAGAGTAAGGAGGGGCGTTTCGCCCGCATCGCGCTCAAGGAGATCGAGCTGGAACCTCCGGCCGCGCCGCCCGCGCGCGAGAAGAAGAAGGCCAAGCCCGAGCCCAGTGAGAATGCGCCGAGCGAGACAGCGCCCAGGGTGGCCGTGGCTCGCATTCCACGGGCGCGCACCACCCCTGCACCCCAAGCCTCGGCCACGGCCCAGAAACTCCTGTCCGCCCTGGGCAGCATGTCCACGGGACCCAAGACCTCGGTAGCCACTGCCATGAGCAACCTGGACGCCGTGGGCCCGGTGCGGGGTGGCGGTTTCAAAGTCTCGGGCGCCATCGGCAAGCTGCCGGGCGATTCCTTGCGCCTCGCCGCTGCGGGCAGTGGCATCGGACGCATCGACACCAAGTCCGCCAACGACGTGGGAAAGAACCTGGGCCGCGTACTGGCGCGCGGGCCCACCGGGCAAGTCCGCGCGCAGGTTACGACCAAACCCAACACCATGAAGGTGGAAGGCCATCTGGACCGCGGCGAGATCCAGCGCGTGATCAACAGCCACATTCACGAATTGCAGGGCTGCTACGAACGCCAACTCATCGTCAGCCCCAACCTCTCGGGCAAGGTCAGTTTCGAATGGGTGATCGGTACCAGCGGTGCCGTGACCTCGGTCAAGATCAAGACTTCCACCCTGTCGAGCAACGAGGCCACCAGTTGCATGCAGGCAGCCATTCGCCGCTGGCAGTTCCCATCGCCCAGTGGCGGCTCCGTCACCGTCATCTATCCCATCGCGCTGGCCACCTCCGGCACCTAGACATGGAGACACGCATGAGACGCTTCCCATTCCTGCCCACTACGCTTTTCGCCCTTGCCACCGTCTGGCTGACCGGCTCGGCCGCCCACGCACAGGATGAACTTGACGAGGAACAGGTCGCGGCCTACGCCGTGCAAGCCCGGCTGTTCCGGCTGGGCGGCGAGCTCACCGTGGCGGCCGGGCTTCTGCCCATCAACGCCTTCAACAAGGGGCTGACCGTCGGCGGGTCATTCACCTATCACGTGAGCACGTCCTGGGCCTGGGAGATCATCCATGGCGCCTATGTGTACAAGCAACTCGACACCGGACTGAAGCGGGAGCTGCTGGAAAACTTCGACGTGCAGCCCACCGACATCGCGGCCATCGATTTCATCCTATCGTCGAACCTAGTGCTCAAACCCTTCTACGGAAAACTGGCCGTGCTCAACCGTCGCGTGATTCACATGGATGTGTCCATTCCGTTCGGCGTGGCCTTGGCCCGATACACCAACCCGCAGGCGTATCTGCTGGGCCCCGATGCCGGACTCATCTTCCGGGTCTACGTCAGCCCGCATGTCTCGTTTTGCTTGGATGTCCGCGACCACGTGTTCTTCAACCACTGGGTCACGCGCAACGAGGTGCATGTGTCTCTGGGGGCGGCGTTTGCTTGGGGGGGCGACGAGCGATGACGAGGCTTCTCGCTTGCTGGTTGTGGCTCGCGGCAGCCCCAGCGCCCGCGGCCCCGCCCTCGGCTGCGCCGGAACGGCCAGCCGAGGCGCCGGCGGACGCCGACGAGCGTATGGATCGTGGCTTGGAGTTCCTGATTGCCAAGAAGACAAGCCAAGGGGCGGCCGTACTCTATGCCTTGTACGCAGCGCTGCCCGAAACCGATCTGCGACGGGACGCCGCTGCTTTTCGCCTGGCGGGTGCCCTGGTCGACTTGGGTTTTGTTCAGGCCGGAATCGAGTTCTATCTGGAGGTCTTGACCGGCCGTCGCTCACCCGACCTGCTGGGCAAGACCCTGGGGGCATTGAGGCCGCTCTACGAGCGCGGCCTGATCGAGGAATGGCGTTTCCTCGACGGTGTGGTCTACGCCAGTCAGTACGGTGATCTGGAACCCGACGTGGCGGACTTCGTCGAGTATCTCCAGGCGCTGGGTGACCTGCGCTTGGGCTTCGGTACCTGGGGACGGGCGCGGCTCGAGACGCTGGCGACCACCGATCGGTTGTACGGATGGCGCGCCCGCTACCTTCTGGCCGTCGATCGCGTGTCCCAGCGCAACGACGAAGGCGCCGAAAAACTCCTGCGTCAGATCCTGGAGAATGCCGCGGCGCCGGCCGATGTGCGCAATCTGGCCAGCCTGGCCCTGGCCCGCCTGCTCTACGAGCACAAGAAATACGAGGAGGCGTGGACCTTCTACACACAGGTTCGCCTGCCGTTAGTGGAACAGGACGTGGTGCTGCTCGAGCGGGCCTGGGACCGCATCGCAAGCGAAGACAACCAGCGCGCGCTGGGCATGGTCGTCGGTCTGGGCGCGCCCATCTATCGGCGCCTGTTTGCCCCCGAGCGCGATTTGATTCGCGCCATGGCATTGCGCCGCTTGTGTCAGTATCGCGCGGCTCACCTGGCGGTCAACGAGTTTCGTGCGCGCTACGGGGCGCTCGTGCGCAAGGCACGCGATCGAGCGGGTCTGCGCGAAGATCCGCAGATCGAGCAATGGGCTGCCTGGGGCACTCGGCTGGCGCCCTGGGCGCGCCTGCGCACGCGCCTGCGTACCGAGAAGGCCCTGGTGTCGCAGGTGGGCGACGAACGGCTGGCCCAGCACCTGCAGACCCTCTATACCGCGCGCTTGGCCTACACCGAGGAGACCCTGAACCGGGGGTTGGTGCGCGCCATCGATCAGGTGGTAGACGAACTTCTGCGGGTGGACGAACAGATGAGCCTGATCGACTACGAGATCGGCGCGGGTCTGATGAAGCCCGGTGGCAACCGAGCGGGCCATGTGACCGCGCGATCGGGCGAGTTGCCCTACGGCTCGCCCCAAGCGTTTTTCCGATTCGACGGCGAATATTGGTCTGACGAACTCACCGACTTCGCGGTCATTTCCGACGACAGGTGCCTGCGATGATGGGCCTTCGGGTGCTCGTCCCTGCCGCGCTTGCCGGGCTGCTTCTCGGATGCGCCTCGGCGCCGCCGCTCAAGCCGCCACCGGCCGATCCCACCACCCAGTGGGTGCAGGCCGGCCGCAAGGTGGACTTCGCCATCACGCAAACCAAGGTCATGATCCAGAAGGCGCGCGGCGCCTCGTATCTTCCCGACCTGCACATGCGCCTGGCCGAACTCTATACCGAGCGGGCGCGCTACGCTTGGCTGGTCATGTACGAGCGGCGGCGTGCGCGCGGCGATGATTCGCGCGCGGTCGAGGCCCCCGAAGCCCGGCTGCTCAAGAACCTGGCCATCGGCGTGTACAGCCGNNCGGGCCGACGAGGCCACCTTCCTCATGGCGCACGAGTATCGCGAGCTGGGCGAATTCGACAACATGCGCGAGACCTACGAGAAGCTGATCGACACCTTCCCGAAGAGCCGCTATCGCTTCGATGCGTACCTGTCGCTGGGAGATCACGCCTTCGATGCCAACGACCTTGGCAGGGCGGAGCGCTACTACAACCTCATCCTGGCCGCACCCCAGAGCCATGTGCACGCACTGGCGCGCTACAAATTGGGCTGGGTGCGCGTGAACCGCCAGGACTGCAAGGGAGCGGTTCGCCTCTTCGAACAGGTGCTGCGCGATCGGAGCAAGCAGGACAAGAACGAAGCGGCCTTGGTTTCCACCCAGAAGAGCTTGAACGTGGTCCGAGAGGCGCTCGTGGATCTGGCATACTGCTATCCCGATGTGTTCCCCGACAAGCCGGCGGTACCCTATTTCCGCGGCCTGGCGGCCTCGTCCCTCGACTATCTGGCAGCCATGCGCCGGCTGGTCAACCGCTTCACTCTCAAGGAGATGAGTGTGCAAGCGGTGTCGGTGCTTCG
>PMZX01000235.1 GCA_003170035.1 Myxococcales bacterium
GTGATGATCTACCTGCTGGTGTATCTGGTGATGAACCTGGGCGCCTTCCTGGTGGTCATCGTGGTGGCGCAAGCCACCGGCTCGGAGTCAATCGACGACTACAAGGGACTGGGGCGGCGCCACCCGCTGTCCGCGATCAGTTTCGCCATTTTCCTCTTCTCTCTCACCGGGCTGCCCCCCTTCGCGGGATTCACCGGCAAGTGGTACCTGTTCGTGGCGGTGCTGCAGAACTATGGGCTGCCGGGCGGCGGCTGGTATGCGGCCCTGGCGGTGGTGGGCGCGCTCAATTCCGCGCTGTCGCTCTACTACTACATGCGCATTGCGCGGGCCATGTTCCTGGAGGCGCCCGTGGGCGAGGTCACAGTGCGGCCTCACCTGGCCTACCAGATCATGCTGGGCGCCTTTTCCGTCGCGTTGTTGCTGTTTGGCGTGTGGTGGAACCCGCTGGTTGATTGGAGCCAGCAATCGCTGGTCTTCCTGCGCGGGTAGCCTCAAGGTTCCATCAGCCGGAGATGTTTGAAGTAGTCGCGGTAGTAGCCACGGTCGCGTGCCAGCAAGCGATCGGCCATGCAGGTCGCGTGGGCGGCAATGAGGAAGTCGACCACCACCCGTGCCCCTCCAGACCGGCGTCGATCGAGATAGGCGTGGAACATCTCGCCCGCCAGAAGCGCACTCTCGCGAGTCGAGGGAACGAACTCCAGATTCCAGTCGGAGAGGAACTCGTCGATCTGCGACGGCTGCAAGGCCGGCCTGATCTCGGCGAGCACGCATTCGCAAAGGATGAGAGAGCCCTCGCCCGCGACCCGGCGCAAGGCCCCCTCTGAACGGTCGGCGAACGTGACGTCGTTGACGATCACGTCAAGCAACACGCTGCTATCAACTGCGGTGCGCACCCGCACCCCTTGCGCGCGCGAGATACTCGTCGACCGTGGACTTGCCAGGCAGATGGCCGCAGCCACGCCACTTGCGGAAGGCGTCCACCGGAATCGATTTCGTTCCCACCAGGCGCCCGTTCTCCGCGCGGAATTCAATCAGCGTTCCGGGACGAAGGCCGAGCCGCTCCCGAACAGTTTTGGGAATCGTGACCTGGCCCTTCTCGGAAACTGCGGATTTCATACCATCATGGTAGTTATTCCTACCCACCTCGTCAAGCCGTGCTGCCGTCGTCATGGCAGCACAGCGACGTCCGCATGGGCTCCTGCCGACGTCGCTGGTCTTCCTGCGCGGGTAGGTGCCCCGGCGTCAGCGTGACGCGTCCGAATCCGTTTGGGGGATCCTGCCCGTTTGCTATAGTTGCGTCGTGTCTAAAATCGTGCCCCTGACCGTCGAAGACGCCCCAGCGCTCCCGGAAGTCATCCCGGAAGCTTCCCCCGGTAACCCAGCCCCGTCAGGTCCTTCATCGGCCCTGGTGCTGGCTGGCTCCGGCACCGTCCCGGCCCGGCCGGTGGACAAGCCGGGGCGGGTCATTCTGTGGCAGCGCTATCGCGAGCGCATCAGCTACTCATCCTGCAACGAGGACTCGGCCAGTGAGGTCGAAGTCCTGGTTCCCCACGCATCCAAGCGCCTGGTCTCGATCTGTGCCAGCGGCGGCCGCGTGCTCAACCTTCTGCAGGATGGGGCCGAGGAAGTGTGGGCGGTCGACGTCAATCCTTCGCAAACCCACCTTCTCGAGCTCAAGGTGGCCGGGATGCGCGCGCTGGAGCACGCGGACTTTCTGTCGTTCATGGGCGTGCGCAAGTCGCCCCGCCGACTCGACGTCTACGATTCGCTGCGGCCGGCGCTGTCCGACGGCGCTCGCGCGTATTTTGACAGCAAGCCATTCCTGATCAGCCGCGGCGTTCTCTATCAAGGCAGCCTGGAACGCTTCCTGGCGCGCTACGTGGCGACCGCCACGCACCTTCTGCGCCCAAGGTGGGTGCGTAGCCTTTTCACCTGCACCGACCTGGCGGAGCAACGGCGCCTTCTGCCCGGCTGGCGCAGCCCACCCTGGCGCGTGGTGGCCAAGACCATCTGCCGCCGCTGCTTCTTCCGCTTCTTCTCACACGAGCCCGGCTTCTGGCGCTTTCTTCCGCCCGACCTCAAATTGCACGAACGGATCTTTCAATCGCTCGAACGGTATCTCGATCATCACCTGGCACGCGACAACCACCTGCTGTGGCTGGTGTTCTTCGGGCGCTACCGCGACGAGCGCGTGATGCCCGAGTATCTGCGCGCGGATTGCTTTCCTCGCATCAAGCACGCGCTGCGGGACACGCGCCTTCACATCGTGAACGGAGACATGGCCAGCGTGCTGCGCACGGCACCGGCGCAGTACTTCGATGGCTACTCCCTCTCGGACATCTCGGCCTATCTTCCGCCCGACGCCTTCGGCGAAACTATCGAGCAGGTCGTGCGCACCGCGCGGCCGCAGGCCCGCCTCTGCTCGCGGGGAGTCTTCTATCACCGACCGTTCCTCCCCGAGCACGCCCGCCGGCTTGCACGCGACCAACCGGTGGAAGAGCGGCTGGAACGGGATGACCACGCCATGGTGCACTCCTTCGCCGCGGCGGAGATCCAGTGACCGGCCTGCGCCTGTTTCTCGACAAGCTGCACCGGCACCCCGGCCGCGCGCTTTGGGATCTGACCCTCGACTACGCGACCTACGTGGCCATGTGCCTGTTCTTCATCTGGCTGTGGGCCATGCGCGGCCCACTCCGGCTGCTGGGACGGGCGAACGGTCGGGCTGCACGGCAGGCGCTGGTGGGCGCCGTGGCACGCGTCGCGCGCGGCTAGGATCTGATGGACCCGGTCTCGTTCCTCTACTGGCGCTTCCACGCCTTTTTCCGCGATCCGGAGCGCCACCCGCCGGCCGGTTCGGTCGTGCTCGCGCCGGCCGACGGCCGCGTGCTCTACGTGTCCGAGGTCGCGCCCCACACCATGCCCGCAGTGGTCAAGGATGGAACCGAGATCCCGCTCACCGATGCGCCGATGGTTGGTCCCAATGAGCTTTCCGGCGTGTCGATCGGCATCTACATGTTCCCCTGGTCGGTTCACGTGAACCGGGCGCCCATCGGCGGCAAGGTCACCCATGTGAACGCACGCCCAGCCGTTCACGAGAATCGATCAATGGTTCGCGCCCTCATGCACCTCATGTGGCACCTGCCCGTCACCGACGAGGTGCGCGCTTCGGTCGCGGAGAACGCGCGCAACACCATCGTATTCGAGGGAGACTTGTCGGTGGCCATGGTCCAGATTGCGGATCGCTACGTGCGCCAGGTGGACTGCTTCGTACACGCTGGCGACACGGTCGAGCGCGGCCAGCGCGTGGGCATGATCCGCATGGGATCGCAATGTGATGTTTTCTTTCGGCGCGCTCCCGGGCTGCAGGTGCTCTGCCGGCAGGGCGATCGCACACGCGCCGGTGAAAC
>PMZX01000515.1 GCA_003170035.1 Myxococcales bacterium
TTCCGCCGGGCACGGTGACGGCGAACCAGGAGCAGCACAAGAATCGCAGCCACCACGAGGACGAGTGCTCCGGCAAGGGGCGTTCCGCGCATCAAGGGCGTGATTTCGAGCCCGGCACGGATGATCTGGACGAGTAGTCGTACGACAAAGGCGCCGAAACGAATCAAGAGCGGCACCATGAAGAGCACTGCGAAAATCTGTAGCCAGCGGATCTGCTTGCGCGAAAGCGAACCGGGAGCGCCGGCAAAGGGCTGGCCGGTGCTGGTGGCCCGCGGCCAGATGCCTTGACCGCTGTCAAAAGCGGCCCGGCGCGCAGGATCAGAAAGGATTTCGTAGGCCCGGTTGATCTCCGTCATTCTTGCGCCAGCCAATTCCTCCAGCGGATTGCCCTGGTGCCGGTCGGGATGGTACTTCGCCACCAGCGCGCGGTAGGCAGCGCGAATCTCGCTATCGCTGGCCGTGCGCGCGACGCCCAGGACGGAATAGGGATCGGGTTCCGCCTCGGGCATCATCGGCTGGGGATCACGGTCTTACCGGCATTTCCGGCGGCATTCTGCGACTGCAGGTAGCGGAAGGCATCCGTGCTGGTGGAAAGAACCAGCCAACTGTCCTTGTCGATCGTGCTGTGATACGTCTCCATCGTCTTGAGGAAACGGTAGAGNNTCGCGATTGCGGTTGTAGGCCTCGGCATAGATGGAAGTGGCCTCGGCGTCGCCGCGCCCCATGATTTCCTGGGTCTTGCGATAGGCCTCGGATTCGATCACCTTCAGCTCACGCTCCTTCTTGCCGCGGACCTCTGCGCTCTTGCCCTGTCCCTCGGAACGGTGGCGGTCGGCGATGCGTTTGCGCTCGGAGATCATGCGGTCGAAGACCTTGGCCTGCACACTCTCGATGTAGTTGATCCGCTGGATCTGAACGTCGACCAGCTCGATGCCGTAGTCCGGCACCACGTGCGAAACCCGTTCGAGGATGAGCCGGGTGATCTTGTCCCGCCCCAGCTCGATCTGGCGCATGGACTCGGCCTCCATGATGTCCTCGGCCTCCTCGCCCTTCTCGAAAGCGCGGTTGGTGGTACGCACGGCTTCGATGAGGTCGTGACTCGCGATCACGTTGCGGGTTTCTCCATCGATGATGTCGTCCAGGCGCGACTGAGCGCCGCGTTCGTCGCGCAAGCGCTGAAAGAACAGCAAGGGGTTGGCGATGCGCCAGCGCGCGTAGGTTTCCACGCCGATGTATTTCTTGTCGCGGGTGGGAACCTGGTTGGCGTTGCCGTTCCATTCCAACCAGCGCTTGTCGAACACGTTGGCTTCCTGGGCGAACGGCACCTTCACATGCAGACCGGCCTGGGTGACCGGCAATCCCATCGGCTCGCCAAACTGGGTGATGACAACCTGCTCGGTTTCGGAAACCGAGTACAGGGCGGAGGACAGTGTCGCCAGCCCCAGCACGGCGAAGGCAGCCAGGATGATGGTGGAACGGCCGCTCATGGCTTCACCTCCTGCACCGGGCCGAGAGGAAACATGGGCAAGATCCCTTTGGCCTTCTCGTCGAAGATCAGTTTCTTGCCGGCCGTGGGCAAGACCGCCGCGAGGGTTTCAAGATAGATCCGGGTGCGCGTCACTTCCGGGGCCTTGCGGTACTCCTCTTCCAACGCGTTGAAGCGCTGGGCGTCGCCCTTGGCCCGGTTCACCCGATCGATGGCGTAGCCCTCGGCGGCCTGGATCTTCTGTTCGGCCAGCCCGCGGGCGCGCGGGATCTCCTGATTGTACTCGGCCCACGCCTCGTTGATGGCGCGCTCGCGTTCTTGAATGGCCTGATTGACGGCATTGAAGGAAGGCCGAACCGCTTCCGGGGGATCCACGTTTTGCAGAATGAGTTGCTGAACCGAGATCCCGTTGTCGTAGAGTTTGCACATATTCGAGAGTAATTCTTTGGCCTTGGCGGCGATGGACTCGCGCCCGACGGTCAGAAGTTCGGTGACGCTGTGATCGCCCACCACGGTGCGCATGCACGCCTCGGTCATCAGGCGGAAGGTTTCCTCCACGTCGCGCATGCGGAAAAGGTACTTGTACGGGTCCGAGATCTTGTACTGGACGATCCACTCGACCGTCGCGACGTTGAGATCCCCGGTCAGCATCACCGACTCGGCCTCGGTCTTCTCGTCTTTGTGATACGAGCTTTGAATGTCTGCCCGGAGGGTGCGAAAGCCAAACTCTTGCTTGAGCTGGCGCTGCACCGGAACCTTCTGCACGCGTTCGATGCCGAAGGGGACCTTGGCGTGCGGTCCGGGGTTGCAGGTGCGCACGAAACGGCCGAAGCGCGTGACCAGGCCAACCTCGTCGGGTTCCACTTGGTAGTACGAGCTGTACAGAGCCAGCAGTCCGACGAGGATGAGTGCGATGAAGGTCAGAGGCCGGCGCGATCCGCGCAGCCGAACTCTTGCCTCACGTGCGAGACGAGAAAACTCCTCTGGATCAAAACCAACGCCCTGGGTTGCCATAGCCCCTTCTCTCAGAGTCTTGCAGAAAACTCAACCTCTGGTGCGTTGTGTTGACAAGCACCGTGCCGGTCACGATACTGGGGCTGACAATGACGGCGCAGCGAACAGTGGTTCGTCAACGACCGCTTTGCGACTTGCCGATGCTCCTGGTGATGATGGTGGCGAGCGCCTGCATTACCGGAACCAGACGCGGATATCCGCTCTATCCCGGTCCTGAACTGCTGGAAGAGCAGCGGGTGGCTTTGTTGACTGGGTATGTCCACGACGTCGATGGGAACGACGTCTCCGTGCACGGACAGTCGTTCGACCTTTTGCCCGGCTGCCACGTCGTGGGTACACCTTCGAAGTGGGGAACCATGGATTCCCGGGCGGGCGTCGTGATTACCACGGGTCCGCGCAAGTTCGCGATCCAGATGAAGGCGGGGTACTCCTACGTCATCGAGGTCGGTTCATCTTCTGCCTATTTTTCCGCACCCACCTCCCCGGCCTACGTGTCGGCGCGTGAGGTGGATGCGCGCGGGAACACGACACGAACGTTTGTTCCCGCGGAGAGTCTGCGCGATCTGCAGGACTGTGAGAGGCAGCCGTAGTCGCATCGTCTGATGCGGCCCTTCAGTCGCGGAAGATCACGGATTGTCGGAGCCGAGCAAGGACCACCGCATGGTCAACACGGGTTGGTAGGTCAAAGTCGGCAGCCAATTGGGATCGAGATCGTCGTCCTGGCATCCGGTCTGGCGGGCCAGGGCATCGGCGGATGGCGGCTGTTGTGCGCGCATCCGGTCGACGATCTCGATGGCCCGTTCGAAACGCCCGGCGCTGATCCTTGCGTTCGGATTCATGTGCTTCTGCCAGGCGACGCGTGAACAGGCCAGATACAGTCGGTCGCGCAACAGCCCCAGCAAGATTTCCAGCCCCCGGACTACTCTGGCCCGGGAGAGCTCGGACGACTTGTGCCACTTGGTCTGGGCAAGCTCCTCGATGATGTCCCATTCCGGGCGGTAGGATTCATCGCTGCGCGGTCGGAGGGTACGAATCCGTTCCAGCACGCGAGCGAGAACGTCTGGCCGGGTGCTGATCGCTGGCGTGATGACCGATTCCATGACCCGCACCAGGGAGCGATGGTAGACCGCAGGCGAATCGGAGCCCCGGTCTTTGGGAACAAAACGGGCGAGATCGACGTTCATGCGCAAGATGGCCGCGTAGCACAGGAACGCCGCATCCTCTACCCGCGCAAGACCGTAGGCGCTCATCGCGGCTGCCAGCAGCCTGCTGGCCCCGAGTATGTCGGGAGCGGCCAGGGTCTCGTCGACCAGCTTGACTGACACCGGCAGATTCAGTTTTTCCCCCTTGGCTTTGGGTTCGAGGTTGAGCTGCGGGAGATCGTCGGTGTTCCGCCACGGGTGCGACGGAGGCTTCGGCCATGCCGTCGACAGCTCGCGATTTCGCTCGGTGCCGGCCGGGTTGTAGAGGATGTGTATCTGAGCAAAGCCATCCCCGGAATTTGTGAGGCGCCCCTTGCTGTCCGCAAAATGCGTCAAGACGAGTCGATCCCCGTCGTATTGGTGCTCGACGGTGGCATAGCCGGCTACTGTCTCGACCGGCGCGCCGTCCGGCAAGCTGAAAGTGACTCGTGCGACATTGTCACGTGAGTTGTATTGCGTGACCACCCTCGCAGCGCCGAACGTCATGACGATCGGCTCTCCATCGGTGCCGAAAAACTCCTCCACAATGATATTGCCGCGGGCGTCTCGCTGCGCCTTGAGCCTGAAATTGCCCTCGATGCGCCGGATGGGAGCGCCGTCGACATCGAAGTGCGTCCACTCGACACGTAGTCCTCGGGCATCGACCCCAATCCGACGAATGGCGTAGTGATAGGCACTGAGGGTCAGTTTGCCGGTCTCGTCGAAGTAACGACGCTCGATCTCGGCCCCGTGCTCGTCACGGACGATCGACACCGCGGCCGCGCCTTCCTCGGCCATGCGCACGGGTCGGCCGTCAGGTCCATACCACTGTGTGCCGATGACGTTTCCGGCTTCGTCATGCGCGTTGCGAAGCAGGTGCACGCCGGAGCGGTCGGCCACTGCTTTCCCCTGCTCGTCAAACCAACGACGCGCCAGCGTACGTCCCGCTGGATCGACCTCGTAGACAAAGCGATGGACGCCTTCACGATCGTGCGTCGGTTGGCCCCGCTCGTCGTAGAAGGATCGCTCGACCGGCACACCGTTCGGGTTGCGTTTCAGCCGGACCTCGGCGACGCCAGCCTGCGAGAAGCGTGACGGGTTCCCCGATTCATCGATGGCAATCCACCCGATCATCCGTCCCTGGTCGTCGAAGCGGCGCCGGTAGCCCACGACATGGCCTCCCGGTTCCGCAACCGGGCGCTCCAGATAGTCGGTCCACCGCAAATTCGTGCCGTTCTGCGCATACGCGTAGTGGATCTTCGCGCGGAGTGTCCCGTTGCGATCGCGGCAGGTTGCGTTCTTCAATTCCGCCCCTTGCCAGAATGGCTCCCACGAGGCGCAGCGGCGGTCGTCATTGATCAGGAATCGCCGACCATTCAGGTGGTCGATGCGTATCAGGCGCGCGCCATCGTACACAAAATCCCAGGCAGAGTCCCGTCGTGCTTGTTGCGCGGCGGTCAGCTCATCGTTGCACCGAAAGCCGTCCACCGAATCGATCCTGTCGCCACAGTATTTGTGAGTCTCGGCGATCAGGCGCGCGGCTGCGGCAGGCGGCGGGGCCGCTGCGTTGCTTGGCAAAGACGCGCACGAGGCGGAGCAAAGAGAGGCCAGACAACTCCCGACCACCGAAGCTACGCCCGCGCGACCTATAACCGGTCCGCGCGGCACGACGGCGCGGTTCTTGTCTCCGGCTTCGGCTTCTGATGAGGCGGCAGCGAGCAATTGTCGGCCTCAGGCGTAATTTACGTTCTCCAGATCGACGATGTTGATCGGAGAGTAGATCGCCCGGCGCCGCGCCTCGTGCTTGATGAGGCCGCGCAACACCGAACGCACGAGGATACGTCCCATCTCGCGCGGGTTGGTGTTGAGCGTGGCGGTCAGCTTGCCCGCGCGAATCGACGCCAGCGCATCCTCGGTCCCGTCGAGCCCCACCACGAAGATCTCGCCGAGTTTTCCGGCCTGCGCCACGGCCTCGGTCGCACCCAAGGCCATCTCGTCGTTGAGGGCCACGATCGCGTCGATGCCACGGCCATGGCGGTGGATCAGCTCCGACGACACCGCCCGCGCCATCCCGCGCAGCCAGTTTGCCTCTTCGGCTGCGATGAGTTTGATGCCCGGGAATTTCTTCAAATACCCCAGCAAGCCGAGCACGCGCTGGTGCGTGCTCTCTTCCGCCAGACCCTTGAGCAGCACGATGTTGCCCTGCCGTCGCAGGATCCGCACCACGTAGCGGCCCATCTCCTCACCCGCGCTGCGCTGGTTGTACCCGATGTACCCCGCCACCTTTCCCGGGAGCGCCCGCTGTGTGAAGTTGAACAGGAACACCGGGATGCCGGCGCGGTTGAAGCGCGCGATCACTTTGCTGACGGCCAGAGACTTGCTGCACAGGCCGACGGCGTCGACCTTCTGCTTGACCAGATCGCGGCAGATGCGCGCGAACCCTTCGCTATCGGATTCGGCCTCGGGAGCGGCCACCAGCAGATCGATGTTGCCGAACTCCCCGATGACGTCGCGAACTCCGGCCAGGATGTCGCGGTAGTAAGAGCTGGTAAACGCCGGCGGACAGAAAGCGAAACGGATCACCTTGCGCGAAACCACCAGAGACGAACACACCCGATTCCGCCCTTCGGACTTGGCCAGATACAGGGCCTGATCCACGCGGTCGAAAAGATCGGTCTTGGTCTTCGCGTTGGTGGGATAGGTGGCGATCCCGATGCTGACCGTTAGGCTGGCTCGGCTGCCGCTGATGAGTCCGGGGAAGGAGTACTTGGCCACGTCCCTGCGGATCCGCTCGGCCACTGCCGTCGCCTGCTGCTGCGAAGAATAGGGCAACACCACCGCGAATTCCTCGCCGCCGTAGCGCGCCGCCGTGTCGTAGGAACGGGTGTCCTCCTTGAGAATGGCGCCGATGGCGGCCAAGGCGATGTCGCCCTTGGGATGGCCGTAGGAGTCGTTGTACTGTTTGAAATGGTCGATGTCGATGAGCAGGAGCGAAACGGGAGAATCCGCGCGTTGGGCGCGCAAGATCTCGTTGCCCAGGACTTCCTGAAAGAAGCGGTGGTTGAACAGACCGGTCAGACCGTCAACGTTCGCCGCTTGTGCCAGCGAATCCATCTTCTCGGAATAGCGCTTGTTTTCGAGCAGCAGCACCAGCGGACAGGTCGCCGCATGGAGCATGTCCAGTCGCGGTGGCAGGGAGCCTTGCGGCCCCTTCTGCAGCGCCAGCACACCCACGAGCTTGTCGTCACGGCAGAGCGGCAGGAGCGCCGATGCCAGGCTTCGCTTGGCCGGCCCCTTGGTTGGGGGCAAGAGAAGCGTTTCGAGCCCGCCGCGCTCGATGGCGCGCATCCTTTTCGGCCAATCGGCAACACGCGCCTCGAGCAAGGCGGAGATTTTGCGCAGCGGACCGCGCAGAGCCCCCTGTTGCGCCACGGCTTCGAGTCTTCGCAGCTTGTCGTCCCAGGCAAAGAGCAACACGGCGGACAGCCCCAACTCCCGGGAGAGCCACCGCAAGATGCGCGCTAACACCTGTGCGGTGTTCCCGGTGGAAAGAACGATCTGATCGATCTTGTTGTTGAAAGTCGGCTGCAAACCCGCTGCCTCGAACTGGTCTCGAAAGCTTCCTGCTTCGGCGTCCTTGGGCGAAACGTCGTGCACTCAAGGAACGTTCACGGATACTCACGCAATTCTGATCTGACCACTTAGACCCAGGACCGTGCGGGAATCAAGCACTCTCTCGTGCTCGGGGCGCGCGGTGTAGGTCAAAGAAGGATCGAAGGCTACATGGGAACGTTTACAGGGAACCGGCGATCGGCGATCGTCGTCCGCGTGAGGAAGGTGGAATCCCGAGCATGAATCTCCGGCGCACGAGGTGCCTCCTTGATCGCGGGATCCCGGTCGCGCTGCTCGTGCTCCTGGCGACATGTGGCCCGCGCCCGGCTGCGCCGGACGCCCGCGCCGTCGGCAGCGGCGACTTCGAGAGAAATGTGGACGTGCCCATGCGTGACGGGGTCAGGCTGCGCGCGGACGTCATGCGGCCAGCCGGGCGCGGTCCGTTCCCCACGCTGGTCTACCGAACCCCGTACGACAAGGAACAGGAACGCCGGGAGTACACCACCTTTGCGCACGCACTGGAACGCGGTTACGCCGTCGTGGTGCAGGACGTGCGGGGCCGCTACGCCTCCGAGGGCGAGTTTCGTCCCTACCAACAGGAAGGCCAGGACGGCTTCGACACCATCGAGTGGGCCGCAGCCCAGGCCTGGTCGAGTGGCGCCGTGGGCACGTTCGGCCTGTCCTATCCGGGGGCAGCGCAGTGGATGGCGGCGGTGGAGCATCCCCCGCATCTCAAGGCGATGGCTCCGGCCATGACCTTCTCGTCGCACGAGAACTTCATCTACGCGCGCGGGCCCTTCGACATGTCATGGCTCGAATGGGTGTGGAACGACATCGCTCCTGACAGCCGCGCCCGACGGCACCTGGCCGGGCCGTCGAGCTTCGACCAAGCCGTTGCGGCGTGGAGCACGCAAGGCCCGCGCATGGAGAGCGTGCTGCCGTTGGAACGCATGGACGCCCTCCGCGAGGTCGCGCCCTTTTACTACGAGTGGTTGCGCCACCCGCTGGAGGACCCGTGGTGGGATTGGGCCGATCTGCGTTCCAAGTACGACAGGACCCAGGCGGCGGTTTTCAACCTGTCGGGCTGGTACGACGAGGGCAACGGGCCCGAGGGTGCGGTGGAGAACTTCCTCGGACTTCTGGCCGCCCGTCACGGCCAGGCTGCAGGGGTGGCCCTGCTTATCGGGCCTTGGGTTCACGGCGTGAAAGAGACGGCCAGCGCAGTGGCCGGTGAACGCCGCTTCGCCGACAATGCAAAGATCGACTACGACAGTCTGGTCCTCGACTGGATGGACCACCACCTGCGCGGTATTGCCAACGGCGTGGGCAGTGGCAACCCGATCCGCTACTACGTGATGGGCGCGGACACTTGGCGGGAGTCCCGCGAGTGGCCGCCCGCCGCGGTTCGCACCAGTTTCTACCTGCAACAGGCCGGAACGTTGACATGGGAACCCTCAACGGGTTCCCATACCCTCCCGCGATGGTTCGCCGCCGGCAACGAGGGCGCGCGCGAAGCGCGCGGGGTGGGCAGGGTGGCCGGCGGTCCCGAAGCCCCCGCAGGGGGAGCCGGCGGGCTCCCCACGCGAGCACGCAGCCTTGCGGCCAGTGGGTCGAGCGCCTTCGTCTCTGATCCCGCCCACCCGGTCACCAACAAGTACGACGACCTGGGCGCGTACGATTACCGCGAGCTGGCCCTGCGCAAGGACCTGCTCACCTTCGACAGTGAGCCACTGGCCGCCGACACCGAGGTCACCGGCCCCATCGACGCGGAAGTCTTCGTCAGTTGCACCTGCCGCGACCTTGACCTGTGGGTACGGCTTTACGACGTGGCACCCGACGGTGCGGCCTGGAATCTCATGAGCCCGGGCCCCGACGTGATGCGCGCCAGCTACCGTGACAGGGGCAAGGGCCACCAACTGCTACGGCCGGGCCGGATCTACCAGATCGACGTGCGCGGGCCAGTGACCAGCAATCTTTTCAAGCAGAGTCACCGGATCCGCGCGCAGATTTCCGGTTCCTTCTTCCCCGACTTCTCCCGCAACCTGCAAAGCGGCGAAAGCGAGATCACCGCGGCCAGCCTCCGCAAAGCCACAATCCGCATCTACCACGATCGGCTTCATTCCTCGCGCGTGGTGCTGCCCATCGTGGCGGGACAGTGAGACTCATCCGACTCGTCGGCGATCTGGAAAGCCGCGTGAACGCGGTCAGTTGGAGTCGTCGGCGTCGTCAGTAATGCAGGATAGCGCTATGACTGCCGACGGCCCAGACGTCGTTGGGGCCGCTGCCCCACACGCCAAAGAGCCCATAGGTGGAGCCGCTGACAACGCTGCCCCAAGCGGAGCCGTTCCAGTGCAGGATGGCGCCGTCGGAGCTGACGGCCCAGAAGTCGCTGGGGCCGCTGCCCCACACGCCATAGAAATTCGAGGTGGTCCCGCTGGCGACAGCAGCCCAGGCGGAGCCGTCCCAGTGCAGGACGGCGCCTTTGTCGCCCACGGCCCAGACGTCGTTGCGGCCGCTGCCCCACACCCCCCTGAAATAGAGGGAGCTGTTGCCGCTGGAGGCGNNTCGCTGGGTCCGCTGCCCCACGCGGCAGTGAGGGCCGGGGCGGTGGCGACATAGCTCGCGACGGCAGCCCAGGCAGACCCGTTCCAGTGCAGAATCGCGCTTCCAGCGCCGACGGCCCAGACGTCGTTTGCTCCGCTGCCCCACACGGCATAGAGGCCTGAGGTGGTGCCGCTATCGACGGCAGCCCAGGCAGAGCCGTNNAGTGCAGGATGGTGCCCGCATTGCCGACGACCCAGACGTCGCTGGGTCCGCTGCCCCATATAGCAGAGAGCTCGAGGGATCGAGAGCTGAGGCCACCGCTGATGCCCGCCCAGGCGGAGCCGCTCCAATGGAGAATGGTGCCCCCCTCGCCGACGGCCCACACGTCGCTGGGTCCGCTGCCCCACACGCCACGCAGGGGTTGCGTCGTGGCACTGGCGACGGCAGCCCACGCGGAGCCGTTCCAGTGGAGGATGGTGCCCCGATCGCTGACGGCCCACACGTCGCTGGGTCCGCTGCCCCACACGGCATAGAGCAGCGAGGGAGTGGGGTCGCTGGGGACGACAGACCAGGTGGATCCGTTCCAGTGCTGGACGGTACTTAGAAAGGTGGTCGGATCAGCGTAACTAAAACCCCCAGCGCCCTTGGGAGCCAGGTGCCCAACGGCCCAGACGTCGTTGGGTCCGCTGCCCCACACGCTGTAGAGCAGCGAGCCGGGGTCGCTGGGGACGATGGACCAGGTGGATCCGTTCCAGTGCTGGATGAAACCGGAATAGCTCGGATAGGTGCCCATTTCGCCCGTAAGAGTCAGGTACCCGACGGCCCAGACGTCACTGGGGCCACTGCCCCACACACCATACAAAGGCGGGCTGACGCCGCTCTGTGGGACAGGCGACCAGGCAGAGCCGTTCCAATGCAGGACGGTGCGCCCATCGCCGACAGCCCAAACGTCGCTGGGTCCGCTACCCCACACGCCATGCAGGATCCACTGGCGGCTATCGTTGGAGGCGACGGCAGCCCAGGCGGAGCCGTTCCAGTGCAGGATGATGCCCCCATCGCCGACGGCCCAGACATCGCTGGGGCCGCTGCCCCACACGCCATTGAGGGTCGAGTTGGTGCCGCTGGCAACGCCCGACCAGGCAGAGCCGTTCCAGTGTAGAATGGTGCCCAAGTCCCCGACAGCCCACGCGTCTGTGGGCGAGCTGCCCCACGCGGCATTGAGGGCATTGCCTTGCGGCCCAGGGTTTGCCCAGCACCAACCTCCTGGCAGGCAGACGCCGGGAGCGGCGTCGCCAGCTTGGGGGCCCGTATCGCCCGCGCCCGCAGCCGCGTCGGTGCCTGTTTGTCCACCGCCGTCGCCAGCAGCCGCGTCTTTGGCGGCCCCGCCCCCGCTACCTGCATCGACGCTGCCGCCGCCCCCCGACCCACCGGCGCCTGCCCCACCGATACCTGGGCTGTCCGGACCGCCATCCCTTCCGCCGGTAGCCGCGCCTCCGCTGCCCGCAGCGTCGGCCGGCGTGCCACCAGTTGCCGTGCCGCCAGACGCTGCGTCGGCTGCGCCGCTGGTCCCCGCCGTGCCTGCCGCGGAACCGCCAGCGCTGGTAGCCCCAGCAGAGTTGTGCCCCGCGTCCTTTGTGACAGTGGCGCCTGAACAGGCGACGGCAAAGAGCACAGAACAACCGAAAATGGAAACCAATCGCTTCATCCTGATTCTCCCATCAATGGACGCCCCGACAGCGCCATGCAACACAGTTGCAAATTCATGCATTGTGCCATCTTCTGCTGGCACATACAACAGCCGCGAAATCGCAGCGGGAACTGGTGCTCACTAGCTGGAATCCCGCCCCCGTCACACTAGCCGATGCGCACCTCGACCTTGTGCTCCCGCCGGTCGTCGGCCAATGGAATCACCGAAGCCTGTTGTTGGACGCCGTCCACTATCACTGTCACGCCACCAGCAGGGGCGGCCGTTCGCTCTACCTTGAGGTGGTACACAGTCTCACGATGCCGGTAGTGGACTGTGAATCCTTGCCAGTCTGAGGGCAAACACGGGGCGATGTGCAGCTTGTCGACTTCCAATCTCAGTCCCAGCAGTGACTCGACAATCAGCCGGTACAGCCAGCCGGCCGAGCCGGTGTACCAGGTCCATCCACCGCGGCCCATGTGCGGCGCCACGGCGTAGACGTCGGCTGCGACCACGTACGGCTCCACTTTGTAGGTTTGCATCGCCTCCGAAAACCTGGCGTGGTTCACCGGATTGATCATGGCCAGCAATTCCCACGCACGGCGCGCGTCACCCTGGGCTGCGAAGGCCATGGCCGCCCAGACCGCGGCGTGGGTGTACTGGCCGCCGTTCTCGCGCACGCCTGGGACGTAGCCCTTGATGTAGCCGGGATCCAGGTTGGACTTGTCAAAGGGCGGGTCTAGCAATTGAATCAGCGAATGGTCGCGCCGGACCAGCCGCTCATCCACCGCATTCATGGCCAAACGTGACCGCTCGGGATCGCCGGCCCTGGACAGCACGGACCAGCTTTGCGCGATGGAATCGATCTGGCACTCGGGGCTGCTGGCCGACCCCAGCGGCGAGCCGTCGTCGAAAAAGGCGCGCCGGTACCACTGGCCGTCCCAGCCGCTTGCCTCGACGTTTCGTCGCAGCTCGGCCGCCTCGTGTTGGCAGCGCTCGGCGAAAACCTGATCGCCGCGTCGCCGCGCCAGTTCAGTGAAGCGTTCGAGCACCTCAAACAAGAAGAATCCCAGCCAGACGCTCTCGCCCTTACCGGCCGCGCCCACGCAATTCATGCCGTCGTTCCAGTCGCCCGAGCCAATGAGCGGCAGGCCGTGGCTACCGAAGCGCAGCCCGTGCAAGATGGCGCGGGTGCAATGCGCGTACAGAGTGTCCGCTTCTGCAGAGCGCCGGGGCAGGTCGTAGTACGAGTCCTCCTCTGCGTGGACCGGACGGCCGTCGAGGAAGGGGACGACTTCGTCCAGCACCCCGGTGTCTCCGGTGCCGAGCGAATAGCGACACGCTGCAAGTGGCAGCCAAAGAAAGTCATCCGAGCAGTGGGTGCGTACCCCGCGGCCCGATGGTGGATGCCACCAGTGCTGCACGTCTCCCTCGCGGAACTGATGGGCCGCGCACAAGAGCAATTGCTCGCGCAGCAGGCGCGGTTCGCAGTGAATGAGCGCCATTGCGTCCTGCAATTGATCGCGAAAACCAAAGGCGCCGCCCGATTGGTAGGATCCACTGCGTGCCCACAGTCGACACGCCAGGGTCTGGTAAAGCAGCCAGCCATTGGCCAAAACATCAAGGGCCGGGTTCGGGGTCTCCACCTGCACAGCTCCCAATGTGTGATTCCAGTACTGCCAGACCGCTTCCAGTGCGCTGCGAGCCGTGGCCGAGCCGCGGTAGCGGTGCACCAGGTTGGCGGCGTCCTCGATACTTCGCCCCACGCCCAGACGGAAGATGATCTCGCGCTCTTGCCCCTCGTACAGGTCAAAGGGAACCTGGATTGCGGCGCAGGGATCGAGGGTGGCGCCCAGCTTGCCGGAGAGTCGCGCGCGGCCCAGGGCCGCTGGGCGTTGTAACGTCCCGTTGCGGCCGACAAACTCGGTTCGGTCGCCGGTCACGCTTCCGTTCATGTCGTCGGCGTCGAGGAACGCGACCCGGTCGCCGAATTCCGTGCTGTAGGGGTTGCGCGCGAACAGCGCGCCGGTGCCGGGGTCAGCGTTGGTGACCACATACGGGGCCGATTTCGCGCGCTCGGTGCCCAGCACCCATTCCACGTACGCGGTGGCCGACAGTCGGCGGGTGCGGCCTGAATCGTTGCGCAGCTTGAGCACGGAGAACTTCACCGGCGCATTCACGTCCACGTAGATCCACAGCTCGCTGTGAATCCCGCCCTCACTGTGCTGAAAGACGCTGTAGCCGAAGCCGTGCCGGGTGACGGTGGGATGGTCTGGTGAGCCGGGACAGGGCAGTGGGGTGGGGGACCAGAACTGTCCGCTCTCCTCGTCGCGCAGGTACAGGGCTTCTCCACTGGTGTCGCTGACCGGGTCGTTGTCCCAGGGGGTCAGGCGGAACTCGTGCGCGTTCTCTGCCCAGGTGTAGGCGGCGCCGCTCTCCGACAGCACGGTCCCGAATTGCGGGTTGGCCAGCACGTTCACCCAGGGCGCCGGTGTCACCCGTCCCGCCGCGGTCGTGATGACGTATTCCCGCCCATCCGGGGTGAAGCCACCCAGTCCGTTGAAGAAGATCAGATCAGGACGCGGCCCCACGGTGTGGGCGGAAGACGCGGCGGTCTCGACCCGCTGAGAGCGAACCGTCAAAGGCACGGGGTAGATCGGCTCCGTCTGGCCACGACGGTCGATCTGATCGGCCAGATCTCCTCCTGCGTCGGTCAGAATGACCCGCGCCACGGTCTGTACCAGGACGCGATCCTCGTCGGCAATCTGGTCGGCCGGCCGCACGAAGATGCCGCCCGGTCGATCGGTCACGTTGGTTTCACCGCCCGCGGCGATGAGTCCCATGATCTGGTCGTGCAAGACCTGCCGGTAGCCGGAGTGATCCTCGTTCCAGATCACGAGATCCACCTTCAATCCGCGCCGGCGCCAGTACGCGTGGGCTTGCACCAACTGGCGGACCAGTTCGATGTTTGCCGGATCCCCGATCTTGAGCAGCACGATGGGCAGATCGCCGGATATGGAATAGCCCCACAGGCCGGACTGCCCGCGCCGGTTCTTCTTGACCACGTTCGGGTCGGCGCGCAGCGAGGCGTTGGCATAGAGAATGGCTCCGGCCAGGCGCCCGTACAGTTGCGCATCGGCTTCACTGGCGTTGATTTGTCGCAGCGCCACCTGGCTGTGCGTCCAGGCCAGATCGAAGACACGGTCTGCCAGCCGCCGGTCCTGGTATTTGTCGACCAATCCCAGACACCCGTCGCGCGTCTGCGCCACGCCGGACACGATGTTGATGGTCGCAAACATGTCCGGTTCCAGCGTGATTCGCTGCCGGATGGCGACGATCGGGTCGAGCACGGAGCCCTGGCTGTCCGAGAGCCTGGCGTCGGTCGTCATCGCTTGCGGATCCGCAACGGTGTGGCCGCGTCCGATGAAGCGGCAGCGGTCGGTTTCGTACGATATCTCCCCAGCTTCGGCCCCGTGCACGGCCATCAGATGGAACATCCAGGGCGCCCCCTCGCCCGCTGAACGCGGCCGACGGGTAGCCAGGATGGCCTGTCGATCGCGCAGGATTTCCGTCTGCACGAACAGGTTGCTGAACCCCGGGTGTTGCTCGTCTGCGGCAGGCAAAGCCAGCACGACCTCGGCGTAGCTGGTCAGGTCGATGTTTCTGCGCCTGCGGCCACGGTTGGTGATGGTGATCCGGCGCAGCTCGATGTCATCCTCGGGCGAGACCGCGATCTCCGTGTAGGCGTCCAGCTCGTGCTTCCGGCATCGGAACTCTGCCCGGGATTCCGAGAAGATCGCCTGGTAGCTGTCCGATCGTTTGAGCGCCGGCTGATAGGCGGTCGACCAGAACTTCCCGCTGGCCGTATCACGCAGATAGCAGAACGTACCCCAATGGTCGCGGGTGCTGTCTTCGCGCCAGCGCGTGACCGCGATGTCGTTCCAGCGGCTGCAGCCACCGCCGGCGGTGGTGATCATCACGTGGTACCGGCCATTCGACAGCAACTGCACTTCGGGCGCGATCGTATGCGGGGTGTCGAACACCCGCACCGGCGTCTCGGGGCCGCTGGCAGCCGTCTGCGACTGCGCCAGCTCCGCCGTGTGCACATAGGGCGCGACCGCCTTGGGGATTCGCTCCTGCAGCAGCAGGGTAGTGGCCTGGAATGCCGGGTCCGACTCGAAACGTTTCTGCATCGGCTGGTCCAGCAGCACATGGGCCAGCGACAGCAAGCTCATGCCCTGGTGATGGGCCATGAAGGACCTGACCACGGCGCGGACCTGCCCGCGCGGCAGGCGGGAGGGCGTGTAGTCGATGGCCTCGTAGAAACCGAAGTTGCCTTCACACTCTTCGGCGGCAAGTCGCTGCAGGTTCTCACACGCCTCCTCCGGCGCCACCATCAGGGCCAGCGCCGAGGCATAGGGCGCCACCACCAGATCCTCGGCCAGTCCGCGCTTCAGTCCCAGACCGGG
>PMZX01000265.1 GCA_003170035.1 Myxococcales bacterium
CGCTCTGTCTGATCGCGCTCATCAAGAGCGAGGACACCGCAAAGAAGATCCTGACCGCGATGCACCTGCCGACCGAAGCTAGGGCCTGCCCACCCCGCCCCTGCCCCACGCGGCTTCGCCGCGCCCGTCGCCAGCTCCACCCCGCGCGCCCACCGCCCGGCTCACCGGGCGTGGAGGGTGGCGAGGAGCAGGCCAGCGAGAGCTGGCTGAACTGACTGNNGGCGCCTCGGCGGGGTGCAGATGCGGTAGACTATCCTGGATGCTCGGCGCACACCTCTCGGGACGCTCTGCCGGCCAGTACAGGGAAGGTCAGGAGCGACGCAAACGGGCGGTGCAACTGCAGCGAGCGCGAAATTGCAGAAGGAATTCGCCCTGCCCTGACTTGCCTCGTGCCCCAAATCTCCTAAGCCGCAGCCGCAGTTGGCCGACCCCCGACATATGCTAATCTCGCAAGCCGTGACTTGCTCGTGGACGCCGTACTTCCATGATGCCTGTGCTCTCGACGCGCTGGAGACTGCCCATGGCTGACCCCCAACCGGTCCTCCCCCGGATCTGGCACCGGGGCCGTGGCCCGGCGGTGGCGCTGCTGGCAGTCGGCGGCGCCGCACTGCTGCTCGGCCAGCTCGGCGCGGTGTACGCGGTGGGGCACTGGCTGTTCTGGCCGATCGCGCTGCTGTGGCTCTACAACCTCCTGCTGTTCTCCGCCTTCGTCAGCGTCGGGCACTTGGTCCTGAGGCGGCTCCTGCGGCTCACTTTGTCACCGCTGGACACGTTGGCCTTCAGCATTCCGGTGGGCGTGGTGGGGTTCTGCCTGCTGATGTACCTGCTCGGCGCCCTGGGGCTGTATCGCACGGGTGCGGCGTTCGCACTGGCGGGCGGGCTGGTAGCGCTCGACGCGGTCCCTCTGTACCGCTTCGCGCGTGACGCCGTGAGCGCGTGGCGCACCCCGAGGGACACCCGGTCCCTGGTCGCGTGGGTGGCAGTTCCGTTCGGGGTGATCTGCCTGGCGCTGGTCTATTTTCCGCTGATCACGCCGGACGCATTGAACTTCGACTCCACCTGGTACCACCTGACGATCGCGCAGGACTACGCGCGCGAGGGGCGGATCATACGGTTCGATGGGGACTACCTGCGCAACATGCCCCAGCTCACGGCTCTCATCCACACCTGGGGCTGGTTGCTTCCGATGCCCGGGCTGACGCAACGCTGGACGATGCCGCTGCACACCGAGTTCTTCGTGTTGGTGAGCACACTGGTGGGAATCGCCGCCGCGGTCGCCTACCTGATCAAACCACAGCGCGCGCGTTTCGCGTGGGTGGGATTCTTCCTGTTTCCGTCCATCTTCGTCTACGACAAGAACCTCGGAGGCTCGGCCGACCACTTCGTCGCGCTCTTCTGCCCGACGTTGTACCTGGCCGCAGCGCGGGCTCGCGAACGGCTGACGCCCGGAACCTTGGCACTCTTCGGCATCCTGGCCGGGGGCGCGATCCTGACCAAGTACCAGGCCGTCTACATGATCGGGCCCTGCTGCGTCCTGCTGGCGTGGGAATGGACGGCGTGCCTGCTGCGATGGCTGAAACGGCGACCCGGCGGCGAGGGCCCGTGGTCGGATCGGCAGGCGGTGCTCTGGAGCCCACTGCTGTTCATTGCGGTCGTGCTCGTGGTCATCTCTCCCCATCTCATCAAGAACCTGCTGGAATACGGCAATCCGGTGTACCCGTGGGCTCTGGACGTCTTCGGCGGCCATCCGACGGTGAAGAACGCGGCCTACCAGGTCCGCCACTACATGGCGGACGACGCCTTTCAGCCGCGCGGTTCGTTGGGCCACCGGCTGGCGGACTCCCTTGAGGTGCTGTTCACGTTCTCCCTCCGGCCCTTCTACTCGTTCACCAAGAGGTGGCCGGACTTCGGCTCGCTGTTCACGCTGACCCTGCCCCTGCTGATCTTCATTCGCAAGCCCGGGCGTCTGCTCGCGGCCGCCGGGGTCGGGTGCTTGGCCGTGTTCGCGTGGGCGATGACCTATCGCGTCGACCGCAATTTGCAGAGCGTGGTGCCGATCCTGGCGGCCGCCACCACGGCCACGCTGATCCGTACCTGGGACCTCGGAAGGCTCGCCCGGATCGGGGTGACGGCGCTGGTGGCCGTGCAGGTAGTCTGGGGCGGGGACGTGATGTTCTACTCGCAGAAGGATCGGCTCCAGGAGGCCCTCAAGCTGGTCACGTCCGGATTTCGCGGGGCGGAAGCGGAGCGCGACGGCTACCGTACCGCCTTCCGGCGGTTAGGCGAGATGCTACCCCCGGATGCCAAGGTCCTGGTTCGACCGAGCCCGGTATCGTTGGGACTTAACCGCCAGGTGGTGCTCGATCAACCCGGGAGCCAGGGACTCATCACCTACGCCGGGATCGGGGGCCCGACGGCGCTTCGGGACTACTACCGGCGTCTGGGCATCACGCACGTGGTGTGGGACGAAAGCTTGCCGAGCTGGACCAAGCGATCCGAGATCCTCGTGCGGGAATTGTTCCGCGCGATGCCGTTGCAGCACGTGGGCTGGTACACGATGGGTGCGATCGCGCAGGCGCAGCCCCGACCGGACCCGCCCGAGTACCTGGTCTACGTGCACGGGATCCCGGACTACCAGAGCGGCCTGTACCGACTCGACGATCTGGGAACGTACGAGCCAGTGGCGCCCGACCTCAAGCACTATGCTCCGCCCCAGGCTAGCCTTCCCGGTCCCGTCGAGCAACGGCTGGCGTTGCTGCGACTCGCTAGCGCGGCACTGGTCGCGCCGCGCGGGGTATTGGCCCCCGAGGAGCAGAACGATCTGACCGAGAGGTTCGTCCCGGCCCACGACTACCAGTCCTTCGCGGTCTACCTGCTCCGGTAGCATCAGGACTGCGGCCGACGGAACGTGGTGCCGCTGCGGAGCTCCCTAAGGTAGCGCTTGAGCATGAGGATGCCGGTGGGAAAGGAGTAGGCGGTGCTCTGTCCGCCGATCCGATCTCCCTCGTGGGTGGGGATCTCCGTGATGCGGTATCCGAGCTTGCGGCCCCGAATCGACATCTGGAACTCGATGTCGAACCCGGTGGGCTCGAGCGCCATTTCCAGCACGCACCGGCGCTTGACCGCGCGGAATCCGTTGATGGTGTCCGTCAGGCGCCCGCCCCAGCGCAGGTGCACCAGGAAGGTGAAGGCACGGTTGGCCCAGGCGCGCAGCGGCAGCAGCTTCTCGTCCTCCTCGTTGCGGGAGCCACCCATGAACCGCGACGCGATGACCATGTCGTAGCCCTCCCGCAGCTTCTCCAGCAGCCGCAGGATGTCGTCCGGGTCCTCGTTGCCGTCCGGCGCGAAGAAGACCAGGTCCTCGCACTCGGTGAGGCTGGCCCCCCGGGTGAAGATCTCGCCCTTCTTCACGCCGGGGACCACCTCGATCCCGTGCTCGCGGAAGAGCTCGACCGTGCCATCCGTCGACCCGCCGTCGAGCGCGTAGCACTCGTCGAACCGGTCCACGGGAATCTTCGGGAGGAGCGTGGTCACTCCCTCGATCTCGTTGCGGGTGGAGATGAACAGCGCACAGCGGGACATGGTAATTCCAGCAATGTTAGCCTCGAACCCTGGGCCCCGCCAGGGGGTTCCGCCGAGGGGCTTCTGCCGGTGCGGCCCATCTGCTAACGTGGGCGCCAACAATGCAGAAAACTCGTATCCTCGTGACCGGCGGAGCCGGCTTCATGGGCTCAACGCTGGTCAAGCGGCTGGTGGCCGAAGGGGCGGATGTCCGCGTCCTCGACAACCTGTGGCGCGGCCGTCTCGCCAACCTGACCGACGAGCACGGGCGCCCGGTCATCGACTTGGAGCGACAGTTTCGCCTGGCGGATCTGACCGAGTACTCCAAGTGCCTGGAGCTGGTCCGGGACGTGGACCTGGTCTACCACCTGGCCGATGTCGTGGCGGGCATCGACTTCGTCTTCTCGCACGAGCTCTTCGTGTACCGCCAGAACCTGGCCATCAACTCGAACGTGCTGGCGGCGGTGCTGCAGAACCGCGTGCCGCAGTACGTATACGTCGGAACCGCTTGCAGCTTCCCCAAGCACCTGCAAGACCAGCCGGGCATCGTCGCGCTGCGGGAGGATCAGACCTACCCGGCAGCCCCGGAGAGCGCGTACGGGTGGAGCAAACTGATGGGCGAATACGAGGCGGAGCTCGGGGCGCGCGACGGCCAACTGTCGGTGGGCCTGCTGCGTCTGCACAACGTCTATGGTCCCGGCGCGACCTTCGAACCCGGGCGCTCGCAGGTCATCCCGGCGCTCATCCGCAAGGCCATCCGCTGGCCCGAGGAGCCCTTCGTCGTGTGGGGAGACGGCAGTCAGTACCGTGACTTCGTCTACGTCGACGACATCGTCGACGCGCTCTTGGCGGTGCCGAGGCGCGGGATGGGCCAGGGAGTCATCCAGATCGGCTCGGAATGCCCCACCACTGTGCGCGAGCTGGCGCAGATGATCGTCCGGATCAGTGGGAAATCCATCGAGCCCCAGTTCGATGCTAGCAAGCCAAGCGGGGATCGGGGGCGGATCGCGTGCTGCGAACGGGCCCGGGCCATCCTCGACTGGCGCCCGCGGGTGACGCTGGAGGAGGGGCTCGCCCGCTCCTACGCGTGGACCGAGCGAGCGATGATGGACGCGGCCCGCGAGCCGGGGTAGGTTTCCCCGGAATGATGGATGCCCCGACCATCGTTGTGGCGGGCGCTGCCGGCAATCTCGGCGGACGCATCACGAGCGCTTTGCTAGAACGGGGAGCCAGCGTAACAGCGCTTGTTCGCCACGGCACTGCGCGAGACAAGATCGAGCGACTGAAGGAACTCGGCGCAGCGATTGCCAGTGTCGATTTGAGCAACGATTCGGAGGTGACACCGGCATGCTCGGGTGCGTCCTGCGTGGTGTCCGCGCTGCAGGGATTGCGGGGGGTGATCGTGGAAACGCAGACGCTCTTGCTCGGCGCTGCCATCAAGGCTGGCGTGCCACGTTTCATTCCCTCCGACTACTCGATCGATTTCACCAAGTTTCCACCCGGAGAGAATCGCAATCTCGATCTGCGCCGAGACTTCCACCAGCGCCTGGACAAGGCTTCGATTTCAGCCACCACGATCTTCAACGGAGCGTTTGCCGACATGTTGACCGGTCAGATGCCGCTCATCCTCTTCAAACTCAGGCGAGTCCTCTATTGGGGGAATGCGGACCAGCGCATGGATTTCACGACTATAGACGACACGGCCGCATTCACGGCGAGCGCGGCTCTTGATCCGTCCACCCCTCGCATTCTGCGAATCGCTGGCGATCAACTCAGCGCCCGGGAGCTGACAGCGGTCGTCAGTGAGGTGACCGGGAGGAGATTCCGCCTGTTCCGCGCCGGAGGTCTGGGAATGCTCGGCATGCTTATCAAGGTCGCGCGCATGGTCGCACCCGCAGAGAAGGACATTTTCCCGGCATGGCAGGGCATGCAGTACATGCGTAACATGTTCGACGGCCGGGCCAAGCTAGAGCCGCTCGACAACGATCGCTATCCCGGCATTCGTTGGACGACTGCGCGGGATGTGCTTTCGGCGCGCCAAGTAAGGCGCCCATCGTGAATTCGCACAGCCCCTACTCTTTCCTGCTGGCAGCGCAAGGCGAGGCGGCACTAGCCTCGATTTACGGAGGGGTGTGCCCCTCCCCCCGGCGGGCAAAGCCCGCCGGCGAGGGCGAGGGCGAAGCCCGAGGGGCGGGCAGGGCGGGCGGCAGATTGCGAGTGCCGGAGGCTTCCCCCCTTCCCCCGCTCGGCCTTGCGGCTTCGCGGCTCGCGCTTTGCGCTCGCGTGCTGCCCGACAACGCACTTGCCAACCCTTCAACTTTTTCTGGCGGGCAGCACTAGCTGCGACCGACCGAAGGATCACCGTTTCGGGGTCATGATCCTCGTTCTGGGCGTTCTGGCGCGTGCAGCAGCCATGACGGGCGTTTCAGGCTTTGTCGGCTTATTATCAGGCCGTGGGCTTGGCACTTCTCATCACAGCAGTCACGCTGGCCGTCGACGCGGGCGCGCCGGTCCATCCTGTCCACGCTCGCCACCACCGG
>PMZX01000423.1 GCA_003170035.1 Myxococcales bacterium
GTGTTCGACACGCTCAAGGCGCTGCCCGAGCTGCGTGACGTGGCTACCGATCAACAGACCAATGCCTTGCAGCTCAATCTGGAAGTCGATCGCGACATTGCGTCCAGCCTGGGCGTATCGCTGCAGGCGGTGGACGGCGCTTTGTACGATGCCTTTGGCCAGCGCCAGGTGGCGACCATGTACACGCAACTGAACCAGTACCGCGTGGTACTGGAGGCCAAGCCCGAGCTGGCCGGGCAGCCTGGCGTGCTCGACAACATGTACGTGCGCTCGCTCGGCGGGGCACAGATCCCGCTTTCTGCGCTTTCCCACTGGACGCCTTCGCGCACTTCACTGTCCATCAGCCATCAAGGGCAGTTCCCGGCGGTCACGTTGTCGTTCAACCTGGCGCCGGAGAAGTCGCTCAGTCAGGCGCTTGATGCCATCCATGGCGCCGAGGCACGCATTGGCCTGCCCGCGGGCGTGGTCGCTTCCCCGCAAGGCACGGCCAAGGCCTTTGTGGATTCTCTATCGAACCAGCCAATCCTGATTCTGGCCGCGCTACTGGCCGTATACATCGTTCTCGGCGTGCTGTACGAAAGCCTGGTTCACCCGGTGACGATTCTGTCCACCCTGCCTTCGGCGGGCGTAGGCGCATTGCTGGCGCTCATGCTGATGCACACGGAATTCAGCATCATCGCGCTGATTGGCGTGATCCTGCTCATCGGCATNNCCCATCATGATGACCACCATGGCGGCACTACTGGGCGGCCTGCCCCTGGCCTTGGGTCACGGCACCGGCTCCGAGATGCGGAGGCCGCTGGGTATCGCCATTGTGGGTGGCCTGCTGCTGTCGCAGATGCTGACCCTGTTCACCACGCCGGTGGTGTACCTGACACTGGATCGATTTTCGCGGAGACGGCGGGGGGCGAGAGAATAGGGCGAGGAACCCGGACGACGCGCCGGCGGGCGTGGCGGCACACCGGGGCAGAGTTCTCTGTCACAGAGAACCCTGTTGAATAGGCCATATCACAGGGTGCCCGCACAGACGACGACTGAGACGGCTCATCCTCCGGGTTGAGAGGAAGTGCTTCGTAGGATGCCGAGCACGTCGCTTCAGGCGAGGTTTGCTGGCTGTAGGCAATTCGGCTCAACCTCGCGGACGTGAGCGATGGCCCCAGAATGGTCACGATGGGGTTCTCGCGCAGCCGAGCCTCGACAGTCGCCAGCAAGGCCGCACGCCGAATAGGCCTTGGTCCCATGTCTGCATTTTGAACATGAGATGCACAAAATGCAAAGAAGCGGGCTCGACTGGATAGCGCCGCAAGATACGCTCACCTATCTGCGTCTGTGCGGGCGTTTGAGTAGGATGCCGAGCAGTGCCTAGAAGTTTCCCCTCAGCATGGAGAAAGCCGGGCTTGTTTCTCGTGCCGCCCGATATATGCTTGAGCCCGATGGGCCGCGAGATGCGGCTTGTTCACTGAGAGGAGGGGGACCATGGCGTACGCGGTTGTGCATCACTTTCCTGGTGGTACCAAGGAGCAATACGAGGCGTCGATCGCGGCAGTGCATCCGGGTAAAGGCGTCCTGCCCAAGGGCCAGATCTTCCACGCCGCTGGCCCGTCGGCTGGCGGCTGGACAATCGTGGCTGTTCACGACTCCAAAGAAAGTTGGGAGCAGTTCCGCGACGGCATCCTGATGCCCCGAATGCAAAAGGGCATCCCAGGTGGGTTCGCCGCGCCACCGCAGGAGACAGTTTTCGACGTCCACAATTTGCGGCGTTGACGACTCGGATCTGCCGAGCGTGCTGCTCACCACGGCGGGCGTCTCGAGCCTGTCACGGTTTTCTCGCCCGAATGAATGCGCTCATGATGGCACCGTTGAGAGCGTGAGCGGGTGCCGCTGCGTCTCGCCGGACTACTGAATCACTATCGTCGGGAGGCCGCCTGAGCGCCAAACATGCGACAGCGCGCAATGCCTACCTCGCTGCCAGCGCTGCCGCCGCTGCGCCAGGGTCGGTCACCGGGGCCGCGCATGCGTAGTTCCGGCAGACGTAAAGCGCCGCACGTTCCCGCACCAGGGTCTTGCCGCGAAGCAGGGGCAAATCCGTTGCTTCTGGCTGGTCGGGATCGATATGGGCACAGACCCGATTGGGCAAGTAGCGCTCGGCCACCGCACGCTCGAGCGCTTCCCGATCCGGAGCCCCGCGCCGGCCGACCAGAGCCAGTTCGAACGGAATGCTTTCGAGAAAGTCGAGCACATCGAGCGAGGTTGCAAACGCTCGCGGCGCCTGCTCGATAAGTGTGCCGTGGGCCACCAGGGCGGCCCGCGCGCGCCGGGCGAAATCGTCACGATCATAGTGTCGAGCGAGGCGCGCCAGGGCGCGTGCGAACACCGCGTTCGCGTTGGGAAGGGCGCCGTCTTGGCCTTCACGCGGCCGAGCGAAAAGAGTCTCGTGGTCGCGTGCTGTGGTGAAGAAGGCGCCGTGCCCATCGTCGAAATCCCGCAGCCCACGCTCGACCAGCCGCTGCGCCTCGGCCAAAAACTCTGCTGAGCCGCCCGCTTCGAACAGCGTGATGAGCCCGTCGGCCAGGTAGGCGTAGTCGTCGAGGCAGCCTGGCAAGTGGGCCCGCCCGGCACGCGCAGTGCGGAAAAGCCCACCGTCTGGACGGCGTAGCGCGGAGAGTACGAAGCGCGCGGCGCGCTCCGCCGACTGCAGGTAGCGCGGGTCGCGGAGCACGCGGAACCCCTCGGCCATCGCGCCGATCATGAGGCCGTTCCATGCGGTGATCACCTTGTCGTCGAGCAAGGGCGGCACGCGAGCGAGCCGCGCGTGGTAGAGCTTCTCGCGCGCAGCTTCGAGCCGGCTCTGCAACGCCTCCGGTGTGCAGCCGAGTTCAGTTGCCGTCTGCGCGACCGTGCGTGACCGGTGCAGCACGTTCTTGCCTTCCCAATTCCCTTG
>PMZX01000038.1 GCA_003170035.1 Myxococcales bacterium
ACGGGCTGACGATTGACCCCCGAAGGTGCGAAACGGGCGCTGTCCAGCGCACGCGCGATGATCTCGCGTGGAACCGGCTTGTCCCGATACCTTCGAATCGAACGCCGCGCTTGCAACAACTGCTCGGCCTGCTCGGGACTGATCGNNGCGGTGTTCATCGGCCGCAGGTCACTACGAGGCAGGAACGTGAGCGCCAGCGCGCCCGCACGGCAGACCGACACGCAGTGGCCGCAGCGGATGCAGCGATCACCCTGACTGGACGTGGGCACGGCGCCAGCGAATGTGGTCTCCGGCTCAAGCACGGAAACCGGACAGGACGAGATGCAAAGGCCATCATGAAGACAGCGTTCCTGGTCGACGACGACGTGGTTCACGGGGGATCTCCTTCGAGCAGCGTTCATAGACCCTCTCGGCCATCGAGGGAAGAGACACTCTCCGCCGGCCTGGCGCGACGTGATACGATTCGGGAGTCCCAATCCCGGAGGTGACCTGATGGCCAACAAGCTGCCTACGTTCGACCGGCTCATCAATCCTCTGCTGCGTGCGCTGGAGGCGCTCGGCGGGTCCGGGGCGGTCGACGAGATCTACGAGAAGGTCATCGAGCTGGAGAAGCTCCCCGAGGACGTCCTGGCCCAACTGCACGACCAGGACAAGAGCAATCAGACCGAGGTCGGCTATCGGCTGGCGTGGGCGCGCACCTATCTGAAGAAGTACGGCCTGCTGGAGAACTCGACCAGGGGCGTGTGGTCGCTCACGGCCAAGGCCAAGGGCGTTGGCCAGGTCGATCCACAGGAAGTCTTGCGCAAGGTCCGAGCCCAGGACGCCAAGGGCGGCGAGGAGGAAGATACGAAGAAGCCGCCGGAGCAGGAAGAGTGGAAACGGGACCTGCACGCGATCCTCACGCAGAAGCTGGACCCGGCGGCGTTCGAGCGGCTGGTCCAGCGCGTTCTGCGTGAATCAGGCTTCATCCAGGTCGAGGTCACCGGCCGCAGCGGCGACGGCGGCATCGACGGGCGCGGAATTGCCCGCATCCACGGGCTCATGAGCTTTCACGTCCTGTTCCAGTGCAAGCGCTACAAGGGCGCCGTGTCGCCCAGCGAGATCCGCGATTTTCGCGGTGCCATGGTGGGCCGGGCGGACAAGGGGCTGTTCATCACGACCGGCACCTTCAGCCCTGGGGCGGTCAAGGAGGCCCTGCGCGACGGCGCCCCTCCGATTGACTTGATCGACGGCAGCGACTTGGCCGAGAAGTTGAAGGAACTCAGCCTCGGCGTGCGGCGCGAAACCATCGAGGTATTTCGCGTCGATGGCGGGTGGTTCGAGAGTGTTTGATTCAAGGTTCCCCTCGGACACCTTCTTCGCTGGCCGTTTGCTCTCACGGTGTTGATGGTAATCGACAGTGTCGCTTCAAACCACCGCGTGACATGCGAGGACGGACCAACAACCTTCCGTCTCTAGTGAGCACGCCTTCTCGGCGCCCGGGACGTGATCAGGGTTCCCGCCCAGTGGCGAACCCGAGCGGGCCGTTCGGATCGAGGAGGTCACGCAGTCGCTCAAGCGAGATTGAAGTCCGTCGCGGCCCCCAGGCACATGGACCGACCTGCTCCGGACCGAAGTGAATCTCCACCGCGCTCGCGGTGACGAAAAATCTCTCGAAGTTTCGCATTTTTGGCTCGGTTCCCTGCCCGATCCACTCGTCGGGTTCGCAGATCTCGTCGCCCTCCGCAGCGCATTGCGCATGGAGGTCGTCCCTGCAAATCTGGGAGAGACGCCTGACTGCAGCCTCGGGATCGACGAACAGATCAGAGAGATTATGCAGCGCGACCGGTGCGAACGTGAACAGGAACGTCTCGACATCGTAGTTTGGGTGGGCTGCTCCAGCCCAGTAGAGATAGTAGTGCATAAGAACAGACACAACCCCTGGCGCCGGGAGAGCGACGGCGTGGCGGGCGCTCACATCGTTCCAAAGAATGTCGCTCACCAAGAGTTGGTGGTCCTGTGTTCGACGCACCCGGCGCTCCTCGATGAGGCGTTTGGTGAAGTGCCCGCGGAGGAATGCATTTAGTTCCTCAGTGCTCTGGCCACCATCTAGTCCATTGAATACCGGGTAGACGATGTCCACGTCGTAGCCAGGGCTTCCCTCCCATTTCTCCCGAATGTGACCGTCGGTTGGTTGTGGACCCGAGGTGCCGAGCGTGACCGCCGCCGTTGCCGCCACGACTGCCCCGAGCAGATTCGCCCAGCCGCCGGGCGCAAACAGGTCGATGCGATGGAAGCGCGACAGCCTCATGGAGGGTTCGACATCGTCGAGTCGCACAGGAATGATGAACACTCGCCCCTCGGGCATCTCCTCTTGTCGATGAAGCCCATGCACCAGCTCGCGCTGAACCATGCCCGCCTTCTGGGCGGACGTGCGCGATACGAAGGCCAGAAACACCTTTGCGTCATGAACTGCGCGGAAGATCACGTTCTCCCAGTCCTGGCCCCCAAGAATCAGGTGCCTGTCCATCCAGGGCGAGAACCCAGCAGCAATCAACCGTTCGTGGACTTCCTCAACCCGATCTCCGTCCTCCCGCGCGTAGCTTAGGAAAACCTGTTCGGCCATGTAGGGATTCTGCCGATTCTCGCGCCCGCTGTCACGAGACGCTTCTTGCGTGCCTCATGATGGCCCTTTCTTGGGTGATCGTGGCATCCCTCCGGTGGCACACTCCCGAGGTCTCAATCACCGAACCGCACCCGGTCGGATTGGACGGCCAGATCCTCTCTCTGCCCCTGTCGCTCGTAGGACTTGGCGATATCGTCCACCATGGCAGCGGTCCGTGGCCACTGCGTGCGAAGTTGATTAGCCCAGCCTCGGTAGCGCGTGGCCAGGTCGCGCTCCTGTTTCCCGCCGTCGAGGTGCCCACGGCACGTAATCCCCCGCGCGTTCAACTCGGCGATCACGATGTGTTGGGCCAACTCGGGGTGCAGACCGGGCTCCAGCAACTCACGCACCGTATTCGCAGGCCACACACCATCGTCACCCGGGGCGGCCCGGGCCAGAACCTCTGCCAGCCGTATCAGGCCAACCACCGCGCGGCCAAGTGCCGCCGTCCGGTCGACGACCCGCTGTGCCCAGGCGCCGAGAAGGCGTTCACGTTCCACGGAATCGGCAGCCATGTCCCCAGGATACCCGTGCCACGCCCGCAAAATGTCGTCGCAGGTATGTGCGATTTGCACCGCCCGGGGCGTAGGCTCGGACCCCTCGTCTGCATCGTCGACCCCATCACTGCGATAGATTGACGCCACCATCTGCGCGAACAAGCCAGGATCGGCCGCGAGCGCGTTGAAGACCATTCGGGGCCGACGATCACCGTGCTCCAGCGCCCGGAAAAAGAATACCTCCAACTGGCAGAGCCGCTCCTCCTCCCCGCTGGCATCGGCTCGCTCGAAGACCTTCCCGAGGTAATAGCCAAACATGTTGGCGCCGACTTCGCGAAGAACGGCCTCCGCATCACCAGCTGCACGAACCGCCTCCAGGACGGTCAAGGCCGTTTGCTCCGCGAGCGTCTTGTCCATGTGACCAGCCAAGGCGAGCGCCGCGCCGGGACGCCCCACCTCCAGAAGCGCCGCAATCGCATGGTGGTCCTCCTCCGGCGTGCGGGACCCATACGGGTGCGGGATGGTCTTCCAGTACTCGCCGTGGTACTCGGCCCCCAGCTTCTCCAGGATCTTCCAGGTTGTCGCGTCGCTCGGCATCAACCTCAACGCTGCCAGGACGAGATCTCTCCCGCCTTCTGCCGCGAGGGCCTGGAGCCGGGAGACAAGCCAATCGTGCCCCGCTTTCGGCACATAGGCGACGAGGAAGCTCGGGACGAGCGCAGCAGGAACCTCGTCTTTCGAAAACTCGATTTTGGCTACGAGTTCTGTGGCCCACTCTGACCGGGCGAGGGCATCGCCCAGGATGAATGGATGTACACCCAGATCGCAGAGCCGATGTAGAATTCGCAGCCGTTCTGGCTGACGACGGATCAGGTCGATCGCCTCGGCACGAAGTCCAGCGGCGCGCATGGAGGCCCGCGGAATGTCATCCATCTCCTCGCCTGGAACTAGGAGCAACTCCTGGGCGAATAGCCATGCAACCGCAAGTGCCACATCCGACGGAGTCAGCCTGTCATAGAGAGAGCTGACCCGCGCGGCATAGTCGCGCGTTCCCTCGTCGTCCCCCACATGGGCAAGTAGCCACCGTTCTCGGCGTAGCGCCGTCCATACCTCACCATGCGGGTCGGCGGAATCCTTGATGGTGACGACTCGCTCGATGCATTCGAGGATTTTCACTTGTAGGTCGGCAGGAACCTTGCGTGAAACTGCGGCCATCTTGGCGAGCCGGTCCGGACGACCGTCGCACATTGGCAGCATCAGGCCCACCCAGCCATGCACCTGCGTGGCGTACTCGGGGAAAGTGGCCCTTGCGAGGATCGGCGGCAGATCCCAGCCGACGATCTGGGGTCTGTGCGTACTGGAGTGGAAGGAGCCCCCATCGAGACTGTCCAGCATGACCTTCCACGCAACGTCTGGTTCGCGCTGAACAAGGCTCGCCATGATCCCAATTCGATCATCTGCTGACGTCGCCGATTGCGGAATGCCAGGGCTCAGGACAGCCGCAAGACTCCGATTTGGACGATTCGCCAGCCTCGGTTGTCCCGGTTCTTCGGGCGGATCATTGGCGGCCAGCCGAGCTAGCGCGCCTGCGGCTCGGCTCGCGTGCGGCTTGCTCCAGGCGAGCGACTCCAGTGCCCAAAGCAGGCCGGTGTGGGGACTCGGGCCGTGGAATAGCCCCGAGCCTTCCTCTTGAAATAGTCGGCAGACGCCGGTATTGCCGACGGCGAGGCTCGCTTCCAGTGCCTCCAGGAACGCATCGGGTGCCGCCTCGGCAAGGATCGGCAACAGGTCTGAAAGCGACGCCCAACGGAGCCAATCGGCGCCGAGAAGCTGCCGAACAAGCCCTTGTGCGGCCATTGAGCCCGCACCAGGACCGAGCGCGGATGTCAGCGCCGGATCGGCCAAGGACAGCCACGTCACGGACCGGGCTAGTCCTACCCTCAGCTCGTCGGAATGAGGCAGCACCTTCCGTAGGATGCTTGCATAGGCACGCTTCTCCAGTGGCAAGCTGTAGCACGGGTCGTCGGCGCCCAGAACCTCCAAGACGGCTCGGGAGAAGGCCTCGAATTGCGCGCGACCGATCTTCGGAGCCAGCACCTCCCACGCCTCGCCAGGTGAGGTCCAGCGCCAGCACCGTGGCCCGAAGCCGTCCTGCACAGACTCGACCGGGCGGCCTGGCGCAACCAAGAGGGCCTGGCACAAGGACTCCAGCTTGCTCGGATCAACCCCGAGGCCGCGAACGACGGCAACGTCGGATTCGTTGCCCGGGCAAAATGCCCCAAGCAGCAGCAAAGTCGTGGCCTCGGGGAGAGAGGCGTTGCTCGACCAAGCCGGTGAGACGACGTATCCGCACAGCCTCTGCATTGCCCCCAGTTTCGCCCCCGACCGCGTGACCAGCTGTCTGGCGGCGCTCTCATCCACGCCCTCCTCAACCAAGACCTGAACCACTGGCTCGAAGCGAAGCCGCTGGATCTGGATGCAGTCGTGTCCAGAGACGGCCGCCTCTGGTCCGAAGGGCACGACGACAGCGGCGTTGATGCCCGCAGCAGAGCCCAAGTCAAACCCAGCGAACGTGGGCACGAGCACCTGTGGTCGCGGTGCCTGGGCTGTAGCGGCCCAATTCCAGGCATCCGAGCTTTCGACGAGGAGCACTCGCGCCGAAGCCTCTTCGACGCCTTTCTCGCATAGCGCCTCTGCGACGAACAAGGCTGCCTCTTCCCTGGTGTCGGCCTGCACGCAGATGACCGCGCCCGGGCCGGTCCTCAGACACTTCCGCAGCTGTTCGGCAGAGTCACGCCTCACTTTTCCCGCCAGCACGAGGCGGGATGGAAGCGGCGGTCGCGTTCGATTCGACCACCTGGACCGGAACTCGTCGGGCCCGAGTAGTTCGCCCAGAGGATGCCCGATCTTTCGGCTGAACCAGGCATACACGGCGGGCGCGATTCCAAGCCAGGTTGCAAGGTCGTCAGCATCCCAGAGGCGAACATCCGCCCACGGGCCAGACTTGATCTTCTCCTGAACCCACTCTCGCTTCTTGCCATAGCGACGGGCAGTGACAGCCACGTATGTGCTCACACCGGGCTGGCCCGCAACCTGCGCTCCCCAGACGCGCTTCTTGAAGTCCTCGTCGAACTTCCCCTTGCGCTTTTCGACGGTCACCTCCCAGCCTGACGATCCAGCCGGGCAGTAGGTGGATGACCTGTTGGCGGTGGCAATGCCGTCCCAGCCGCCCAACCGAGTGCCACCATCCCCCGGAAAGTCGATCTGGTCGGGATCAGCGGTGGCAAGCAAAAGGCGCCTCACCAGGACGGGCAGTTCTGCCAGAGCGCTGGTCTTCCTTGACCAGGTGTCGATGTCGTCGCCGGTAATGTCGACAGCGGACCTCATGTTCGCAACATACCCGTCCTCAGGCTCGTACTGAACATACGACCAGTTCGCCCCTGGCGTCAAGTGACGATGAGAAAACCGGAAGGAACAGACACGGTCGCCGTTGTGGCCCGCCCACCATAACCAAGCCCGGTCCACTGCGCTTTTGGCCAGCAGCGTGGTCATGGTGACTTCGGCCCATTCTGTGGGGGCGCGTTCCTGGATGTCGCTGAAGGCGCCGGCTGCGGGCCTTGCTGGACTCCAGGGGGATGCAGGTGCGGTACTTATCTTTGGGCTTGTGGCGATTGACCTTGCGGAACGGGAGGATGGGGCGCGAGGGGCGGGTCACCAGTGGTGCCGGGAGTGGCTGTGGTGGCCGTTGACGACCAAACGGGACAGCTCCGGCGAGGCCCCATCTTGCAGGATGCGGTACCCTCAATCTTCATCCAGAGAGGTGCCTTGCCAACCACGAATCCACAACCGCTGTTCGAAACGACGGTTCCCACATCGGAACTCGATCCGGTGTATGTCCACATCCGGGATCACGTCCATTGCGACGAGTACCGCCAGTACCTCGGAGGACTCTGGGCTGAGTACGTGCCGTACGCCGACCGCAACTTCCTTGACCAGCTCCAACGGCGAGGACAGTTCCACTCGCGCGTCTGGGAGATGCGGCTCACCATCGTCCTGAAGCGGCTTGGCCTTGCTGTCGCCGTGCGTGGCAGCGAAGCTGGACCTGACATCAAGATCGAGGGAACGCCCACGACGTGGATCGAGGCCGTGGCACCAGCGACGACTGACGAGTTGGAACGGAGCCGTGAGCTTGCCCTGCACGGGCTGACACCCGCTCCCGAAAAGCAGGTCGTCCTACGCTACACGCAAGCGCTCGCGGAGAAATGGGGCAAGTACCTCGGCTACACGAACGCCGGTGTCGTGAAGCCCTCGGATGCCTTCGTGATCGCCGTGAACGCCGCCAACCTGCACACCCCCAGCCTCGGGTCGGGGCCACTCTGGATCGCGAAGGCGTTGTATGGAATCGGTGACCTCACGTGGAGCACAGAGGTCGGAACCGGGCGCCACCTTGGGTCGGGCTGGTCACACGCGCCAATGAGGTACAAGCCGAAGGGCGCGGCCGTCGAAGCCGATCTTTTCCTCAGCGACAAGCGCGCTGGAATCAGCGCCGTCTTGTACGCGGCCGACCATCTGAAAAACTGGCCCGAGGTCCGGGGCAAGATCGAGGGCTCGGACTTCCGCATCTTCCACAACGAGTTCGCGTCCGTCCCGCTGCCGAGAGGTCTGATCAAGCGTGGCCAGGAATGGGCCACTGGGGATGGGATGCTGAGAATGCTATGCGACCACAGCGTCGCGAGCACGGACCAGCCAGCATCATCATGACGACTGGTTTCCAACCCACGACCATGATGGTCATCGACCCCGACACCTACCCCAGTCTCGCTTCCCTGCTTGGTCTGGATTTCCTGCGGAAAGTCGCCGAGCGCGAGGTGCGCTGGCAGCATCCGCTCAAGATGATGCTCGCCTGGGAGAGCCAGTCGCGCGAGCAGTACCTGACCGCCATCGATCACGCCGCAGAGCTGATGGTCTCGGTGCTGGAACGGTCGCCACAGAAGGCCCGGGCGTGGATCGCGGGGAGCCTCAAGAGGCGCGAGTCATTTGAGGAGACCGTCGCCGAGATGATCTGTGGGGCGAGGCTGGAGCGCCTCGGGGCGAGGCCGGTTGCCGAGCCCGAGGGCGATCATGGTAGGAGGCCGGACTACGAGTGTTCCTTGGCCGGTGAGCAGTTCTTCGTCGAGGTCTACGCCCCAGGCGCCAGGCCAAAGGAGGACATCATCCATGATGTCTGGTTCCACCTCCGGGATTGCGCCGCTGACTGCCTCATCGTGCTTAGTGTGAAGGGGATGAAGCGCGACTCGAAGATGGCCAAGAGCATCGCGGTCCATCTGAAGGCCCTCATCTCGGAACTGAAAGGCAGCGCCGATCAGGGGGCGAGCTTCTGGGTTCCACCACGCGGAACGCTCGCTGACTGGGAGACACGTCGGGGACCTTCGGGGTTCTCCTGGGCGGTGGGCGAGGAACCCGTGCTATCCGGGCGCGTGGACCTGGATGGTGTCCCGGGCATTCGGCTCGGCGGAATCGCGAACGCGCGTCCTTTCGACCCGGCGGAAGAGGCTCGGCGGGAACTGGCCGAGCTTGGGCAACTCCAGAAGAATCGGCGCAACGTCCTGGTGGTGGATCTGTCGGCCAAGACCGTCACGAGGTTCCTGCTCGACGCCTACCGTGACGCTGCCCACGCGGTCTTCGGCCGCCACGCCGAGCTGTCGGCGGTCCTGTTCACCTGGCGCTTCTTGGGACTGGAACCGGCACCCAGCGTCCATCACGAGCTGCATTCGGGATACGTCGTTGTTCCCAACTCGAAACCTCGCGCTCCGCAGCTTTCCGAGTCACTCCTCGCCGCGCTGAGTATGCCGAACCTCCTCATCGCTAAGCCCCGCGCCTAGATCGCGGTCAGTGATCCCACAGGCGGAAGCGGGCCAGTTCCACTCTATCGGGCCGAGACTACCAGGGGCGTGTGGTCGCTCACGGCCAAGGCCAAGGGCGTTGGGCAGGTCGATCCACAGGAAGTCTTGCGCAAGGTCCGCGCCCAGGACGCCAAGGCCGGCGAGGAGGAAGATACGAAGAAGCCCCCCGAGCAGGAAGAGTGGAAACGGGACCTGCACGCGATCCTCACCCAAAAACTCGACCCGGCGGCTTTCGAGCGTCTGGTCCAGCGCGTTCTACGCGAATCCGGCTTCATCCAGGTCGAGGTCACCGGCCGCAGCGGCGATGGCGGCATCGACGGGCGCGGAATTGCCCGCATCCACGGGCTCATGAGCTTCCACGTCCTGTTCCAGTGCAAGCGCTACAAGGGCGCCGTGTCGCCCAGCGAGATCCGCGATTTTCGCGGCGCCATGGTGGGCCGGGCGGACAAGGGACTGTTCATCACGACCGGCACATTCAGCCCTGGGGCGGTCAAGGAGGCTCTGCGCGACGGCGCCCCGCCGATCGACTTGATCGACGGCAGCGACTTGGCCGAGAAGTTGAAGGAACTCAGCCTCGGCGTGCGACGCGAGACCATCGAGGTCGTCAGGGTTGATGAGGGGTGGTTTGAGAGTGTGTAACGTCCATTCCGGGGAGGACATCAATGTCGAGAATCGCTGATCGGGACCGGGTACTTCTGCTGCTCGATGACACCGAGGGGCTCTCCAACCTGAAGGTGAAGAACGAACTCAACCTGGCCGACGAGCGCTACCGCAGAATCCGCGATCAACTGATCGAAGAGAGGCTTCTCGAAAAATACGTATGTCGTGGAGGTGGAATTCGCCTGACCCGCCGAGGAGAGAGAGAGGTTCCCCGTGCTAAATCAGGTCCCGATTCCACCGTGGAGCGAGAGGCGGCACTCTACGAACCGCTGGCCGCGTTTCTGCGACAACAAGCCGAGGAGGACGAGGTCGAAGCTGTCGTTTGCAACACTCATTCCCTCAAGGCTCGCGGCCAATGGCAGAACCCGGACGTCACGCAGGTGGCCATCGAATACTACCCCCTCATCAGGAAGATGCGGGTGGTGGTCACGACCTTTGAAGTGAAGCAATTCCCGCACTGGAGTGTCGATGCCGTCTACGAGGCTGCATCCCATCACCGGTTCTCGCACGAGGCGTGGGTGGTACTGGAATGGCCCAAGGGCCTTATTTCTTCGCTGACCGACCCAACGCACAAGCTGGACCAGATCGCAAGGGAATGCCAGCGTTTCGGCATCGGCTTGGCAAGCCTGCAGCCCCATTACAACTCCTTCAGACTTTCTCCGCGGCTTGAACCCAAGCCGCGGACTCCGGAGGACGAAGACGTAGAAAGCTGGCTGACTTACGTGTTCTCGCGTATGCCAACCTTGAGCACTGAATTCGACGAACGGATGAAGAAAGTGGCGTCGGCGGTCGTAGCATGAGACAGCCCGATCAGAGAGGAACCATGGAACGGCCGGAGGTTCTGGTGCGGGACTCCTTCCAACAGGCATGGAAGGACGGGGCGTCCGTCGAACCCGAACAAGGCACCGACAAGGCCTGCAAGCCCCAGAAGACCCATGAAACCCGCTTCGCACACCCATCTTGGCGGAGGAACCGTGCCAAAAGACCGACCTGTGTACCACTGCTCGCGCGGCAGTCGGCAGCGGCGTTAGCGATCCGGCTCGCCGTTCCCCTGCCCAGGATGAAGGCCACTGCCTCTTCCTGACCTCATCGCACAGCGCGTTCCACCGCATGGAAGGTCCACGATGCCGCGAACACAATGGCGGCTGACGGTGACGGCCGGCAATTTCTCCCATGGTTTCACGCAGATGTGGACGCGAGTGTTTTGCGGGCGCGATACCATCAGCGCCGAATAAGCGCTGGACCAGTTCCGGCGCGATCTGGAATCTTCGCGTTGCAGCGCGGCCCCGCACTTCGGGGGCGTACATCGCGTAGGCGTGGGCGCCGGGGACCACGTAGCTGCCGCGCAAAGCGGGGTGGACACGACTATGTCTATGCCATCAGGGGCGCGGGCACGATTCTTGTCGACGGGTGAGCCGGGCAAATCCAAGTTCTTCGTGGCGCTGGGTTGAACCAGTCCCTGTCGGGAAAAAAGCGCGCAAGACAACACCCATGTTGGGCGCATCTCCACAAATGCTCATTCCTTCGGGGTCAGCGCGACTTCAAGACGCTCACGCGCCGAAGTCACCTCCTTGAGACAGCTGCGAACCTTCGCTTCGGCGAGCGTCATGGCCGCCAACAAGAGCGTCGCTCTCATCCGTAGTGACTCCTCGTCACCTGTTTGAGTCAGCTCGTTCGCGATGCCGAAGATCTCGTCCACTTCACTGCAAAGCCCGATAGCCGCATTGGAGAGGTCACGAATCAGGATCTTCAGAAGCTTGAAAATCGTAGTGGTCATGAGCGTCCTTTCACTATTGGATTGGTTGTCGCTGATTCAGCCCGCCGAACTGGTCGTGGTCGTCAATCGCACTCGCGGACCGACGTCAAGATTGGCTTGCCGTGACTCAAGCCTCGTCGTCCTCCGGGAAAGACGGAAGGGGCACGCTCCCGTCGGCGTTGAGGTCTGGGAGTCCGAGGTCTGAGAGTTTCAGATCGGGCTCGGTCTCCTCCCCCGCCTGGGCGTGCAGATGGCGTCCTCTGCGTTTGGTCGCAGAGGGCTGCCTCGGATCGAAGATGCCTGGAACTGTCGCTGCGAAGCCTGCGCAGAACTCGATCACGGCCGAGAGCAATTCACGGGTTTTCCTGTCGAGTTGTGGGTTCTCCCGCACGGCGGTCGAGAGACGCGAAAGCATCGTGGTGGTCGGTCGGTTCTGGCTCCGTCGAGCCTGATTTCGCTGACTGGGTGGACGGGCGAGATTGGCGACCTGCCGAGCCTTCCAGGCTGCGAAAAAGGCGGAGGCTTCGTTTGGAGGCATACCCGCGAGTCGGGTGCGCATGTGATCGCTCAGGAAGTGATCACCCGCGCGCCATGCCGCGAGCAGGTCCGGCGGGAGGGCCTCCATCTGGCGAACCAAATTTTGCACCCTCGAGTCGGACAGACCAAGACGCCGAGCGTACTCGGCCAGCGAGGTGCCAAACCGGTCGCGCATGAACTGCGCGCGGGAGGCTATGTCGAAGCTAGACAACTTGCGCCGCACGCTGTTTTCGATGCCGTTGAGGAAGTAGAGCTCCGCCTCGGGCGTGTCGGCAGGCAAAACGACCGCCCTGATCGTCGGCCATCCCAGAGCCACTACAGCGCCATAGCGAAGGAAGCCAGCGACCAGAGAGTACCGCTCCTTCCGATGTGGGTCGGCCACCACGAGGATCTCCTGCAGTTGTGCCTCGCGTTTCAGGCTGTCACACATGCTCTTCAGGGCATCCGGATCCAACTCGAAGCGGATGTTCTGGATCCTCGTCTGATCTATCGCATTCACGGGAACGTCCATGACCACGATGTCGACACGGTCGGCGTGCGCGTGCCCATGCAAGCGAGCGCGGATCTCGGCCAATCGCTTCTGCCTAGTGGAAAGTGGCACTGGGGGCGGAGGCGGGGGCGGGGATAACTGCGCGCCGATCAGGTCGGGCAGTAGCGTCCCGCAGGCTTTCAAGAATTGGTCGAACACCGTTTCCGGCCCGGCGGTCACCGGCTGGACGGGCCGCTCCGACGCGCTCACTTTCTCGGCTGCGCGCTCCTTCAGAGACGCGATTAGATCCGACAAGGGAGTCTTGGTGGGAGTCGCCTCCGTCTCGGGTGCGGTCTCGTTCTCGATCGAGTTGGGCTTTTCATTGTTCGGATTCATCGGTGGTCTCCTTGGTTCGTGGCCTTGGCGTTCAGTTCGCGGTCGCGTACATCTTCTCGACTGCGACCGTGCTACCGCCACGCTACCCCTCGCAAAATCTAGTGGGGCGACCGCAGCCCAAGTATTGTGTTTCGCCTCACGCTCTTTTTTCGGATCCCGGTCTTTCCGAGCCGCGCTTGCGTGCGTCAGCCAGCTTCTCGTGGCTGGCCACGCCGGCTTCCGCCGATTCACCAGAGTCCCCACCTTCGTGGGAAATGCCGGCGCGACACGTTGCTCATCAACTATGAAAGAGGGAACCTTTTCATTCCCCGGTGGTCAGTACTGTTGTGACTGCCGCTCTGGTTCTTGCGTGGTTGCTGACTTCCTCTGGCTCCGGGGCAACGCCGGCAAGAAGTTGTGGGACGCATGGTGCGGGTGTGTCGAACGGCTCCTGGAGGGACGCGCTCGCAGCGACAGCCCGCCTCGCCCACACCGGCCAAGTTGTACTCGGCCATCTCGCAGTGCGCGGATCCCTCGATCGAGAGATCGTCCGGCGAATCATTGTCCGGTGGCATCTCGACGAGGTGAAGGGTTGCTACGAGAAGGAGCTGACCAAGCTGCCGGATTTGGAGGGACGCGTGACCGTGCAGTTCACGGTATCGGTGACGGGCGCGGTTTCATCCTCGGACCTGGGCTCGTCAACCCTTGGCAGCGCTCGCGTCGAGAAATGCGTGGTGAATGCGGTGCGCGGCTGGGAGTTCCCGAGAACGATGGGTGGGGGCACGACGCTGGTAACAGCTGCCTTCGACTTCTCCCCAGCGCCGGACGGCAAGCGCGTGCCTACGATTGTCGACACTGCTCCCAGCTTCGAGGCACCATGATTGTTCGCCAGGCATTCTTGATCCTCCGGGCTGGGCTCGCGGTGGCCGTGGTGATCGAACTGGGACCGTTGCAGGCCCTGGCAAACGGGAAACCTATCAGGCCCTGCGCGCCTGACAGCGAAGACGTCGCGGTCGCCTTGGCAGACCTGAAAGCCATCGACCAGGCCATCCGGGCTCTGGCACCGGCCGACGATCCCCGGCCCCTGGTGGCTCGGTTGAAGGAACTGACCGAGTCGCGTTGTCTTGAACTGATGGGCGGACTTGCGATCGAGCCGACATCGGGCCTGTCGCTCAGGACGTATTGGGACGACGGAGGCTTCAAGCACGTCGAGTCCTACCTGCGGCTCGGCCAGATCGGTGAACGGATGGTCTGGTTCCCACCCTCGGTCCGCTGCGCACTGACCCGCGAGACCGCTCCGGACAGCCCGATTGTGGGGTTGCTGTGTGGGAACGATGAGGTGGCATGTGGAGCGGAGACCCGCGGCTGGCAGTTTCGCGCTGAACGGTTCTTCGAACTGGCGGCTGATGACCAACGACTGCGGGGTTACGGATGGCGAGAGGGCGCTCTACGCGACCTACGCAAAGAGGTGGGGACGGATCGCGGCGACTCGCTCAACTTCGACGATTTGGACTGCGCGGCCTTGGTTACCAAGCAGCCGGCGCGCAAACGCTTCTCGGCATGGCGCCAGTGCCAAGAGGCCCGGCAGCTCGAGCAGGTGGCCTTTCCTATTGGGCGAACGCGAGCGCCGACAGCCGGTTGGCTCCTGGTCGAGGGCCGGCGCGGCCACCACACCTTCTGCGACGAGGCACGCGCCTATCATCTGGCCACCGGCTCGGCCTACCGAATCGCGAGCTGCAGCGGCTTGGCCCTGCAACCGGGGGGTAGCGTAGATCACCGTGCCACGGATCGGGGACGCGCGCTCACCATCGAGATTGGTCATTTGCCCGTCGATGCCCTGCGCGAGGCCGCGTGGCTACTGGTTCTTCTGGATGAGCTGGAGCACAGGGTGGTGGCTGGCGGGTTCGGAATCTACCTTCCCAAAGGGATGCCGGTTTTCAGCAACACCGAGGAACTCGGCTCGCTCGGCGGCTCGATTCTCGGTGTGTCGTCGTCGAGTGCCGACACCGTCCTATCGTGGCGGGTTCTGGACGCGGACCGTTTGCTGAAGTCTGGCGCCCTCACCTGCTCACCCACGCGCCTCGACGACGCGGAGGAGGAATACGCCGTGACTCTCCTGCGCGTGGCCGAGGCAGGATTCGTGGCCGGCTGTCCCGACGTGCTCCCACCTGACAAATCGCTTCTCGAATCGCCGAGACCATCCGCACACCGACTGGACACGGACCAGAGCAGCCTCTCACTCGCAGTCCAGGCGATTCGCCAAGGCTGGAAAGAAGCAGCCGAGCAGACTCTGAAATGCTCGGCTCCCGGCAGTTCGTCTCCACCCGCGCAGCCATCTTCGGTCGCCCCGTTTCCTCGCCCTCGGAGGACTTCTTGGCTCTGAGCGATCGGCCGCCCCGCGTACGACCGATGTACCCACACGTCCACAACAGAGGACCGAAGGCGGTAGCCGTTCTGTTCGGAGCCGTCGCGCTTTTCGGTCTTGCGGCCTGCGCATCCGGCGAGTCGCTCTCGGATCGCACGATGACGCTTGGCCCTGTTCCTGAAGTCCGGCTGGCGCCGCGACCGCCGATCGATGAGCAGCGAGCGCAACGGATCAAGGAACTGATTGCCAGCCTGGCCGGCCTGCACAAAACGTATTTCGGCCTTTCGCCCACGCTTCGCGGAACGGCATTTGCCCCGGTGGCCGGCCAATCGCGCACCGACACGATGCTCCTCACAAATCATCACATCGAGCAATCGGGAGCCTTGCGCGATCTCGTCGCCCTTGGGCCAGACGCCCTGCCGTTTCTATTGGCGGCGCTCGATGACAGGACGCCGACCGGGATCGTCGTCACATCCGATGGCTTCATCGGCGGGATGACCTTCGCTGACGAGTTGTGGCTGAACACAGCCATTCCGGCGGAAGCGGCGGTGCAAGCGTCACGCCCGGTTCGCCGGGCGCCCACCTCGGACAAGCACATCGCGTCCTACACGGTCACCATCGGCGATGTCTGCTTGGTGGCCATCGGACAGATCGTCGGCCGGGCCTACAGCGTGGTTCGCTATCAGCCAACCGCCATCATCGTCATCAACAGCCCGACACGCGACAAAGACTTGCGAAGTGTCGTGAAGTGGACCCCGAAATTCGG
>PMZX01000282.1 GCA_003170035.1 Myxococcales bacterium
TCCTTGTCCATGTACTTGTCTTTCTGCTTGCGCAGACCGAACACCGACAGCTCGCCAGTCGGATACTGGGCAGGCGCGTTCGACACGTTGAAATTGGGCGAGGGCGGCAGATTGACCTTCAGCGGCGGGAGAGCCTGGCCCTGAGCCAGCGCCGCACCCGATGCCAGGGACGCCATCGTGAAAACCGATACCATCGAGATTCGAAGCATGAGTTTCCCCTTTTCGAAGGCCAAAAGCCGCCGACCAGGCGGCCCGTACGTGAGGTTCCTGCATAACATGGGCATTTGCGGGCCACAAGGCCTGACAGCCGTCTTCGTCGCGTTGCTGGTGTCGCTGGCCTGCGTCGCCTGCACCCGCCGCCACAGCAGCCCGCGCCGGCCGGCGGCCACGACGGCGCGTGATGATGGGGGCGCTGCCGGCCCGTATCGAACCGTCCGCCCGTCCGCCGGAGTCAAGCTGCCCGAGATCGCCCCCAAACCCTCCCGCCCGGACCCCTATGGCGGAACGCTCCATGTCCACCTGGATGCCGAGCCGCCGCACCTCAACCCGCTGCAGGACCAACTTCAGGTCATCCAGCGCGTGGTGGGCAACCTGGTCTATGAGACGCTCATCGAGTGCCGGGAGAACCAGTATCGGCCGGGGTTGGCCGAAAGCTGGGATGTCTCGCCAGACGGCGAGCGCATCACCATCAAGTTGCGCAGCGGCGCGCGCTGGCATGACGACCGCGCGGTTTCCGGCCTCGATGTGCAAGCCAGCTTCGAGCCACTCCTGCGCGCGAGCAGCCACCAGGCGATCTGGCACGCCATGCTGGAGGACGTCGAGGGTGTGGACGTGCTGCCCGAGCGTGCGGCGCGTTTCCGTCTGCGCCGGCCGTCCGACCTGGTTCTGCGTGCCCTGTGTGAGATCCCCATCTTGCCGGCCGAATCCCTGCGCAAGGCGGGTTCGGCGGTCGCCCAGTTGGGGCGCCAGCCGGTGGGCACAGGTCCCTTTCGCTTCTCTGCTTGGGAGCGTGGCAAGCGCATTCGACTGGTGCGCAGCCGGCCTGCCGAACGACCGCGGCCGCCATTTCTCGACGAGATCGTGTTCGAAATCGACGGCGATGGCTCCCGGGCGCTGGTGCGCACCCGACGGGGTGAAATCGACATCTTGCCGCGTGTGCTCGATGTGCTCTACCCCGAGCAGGTGACACCCGCGACCCTGCGGGACACCTTGGAGTTGTGGTGGCTGACGCCGGATCGCACGTCGTTCATCGTGCCCAACCACCGGCGCGGCCCGCTTGGCGATCCCCGCTTCCGCCAAGCGCTCAGCCTGCTATGGGATCGAGCGCGTTTCGCCGAGGAGGTCCACCACGGCCTGGCGCGTCCCATCGGCGCGCCCACCTTCGCGCAGGTTCCCCCTGACCCGCTGGATCGCAAGCAGGCCATCTCGCTACTGGAAACCTCGGGGTTCCGCGACAGCGACGGGGACGGCGTGCGCGACGTGGGCGGTGTGCCCATCCGCCTGACCTTCTTGCTCCCCTCGGCAGCACGCGGTCTGGCCGCCGAGGTGCGCGGCTTCGCCCTCGATCTTCGTCGGGCCGGGCTCCTGCTCGACACCGTCACGGTCGACGCCGCCACCCTGCAGGCGCGTCTGGACCGAGGCGATTTCGACCTGGCGACCCTAACCTGGGACGGCCGGCAGGACGAGGATCCACGGCCGTTTTGCGGAAACCAGGGTCAGCTCAGTTTCACTGGCTATCGCTCGGAGCATCTGCAGTCCTTGCTCGACCGAGTGCGCCTGGCGCCAGGGTTCACGGCACGCGTGCCGCTCCTGCAGCAGGTCGGCGAGTGGCTGGCCAGCGAGCGGCCGGTCATCTTCCTCTACCGCCACGACGTTCCTGCGCTGGTGGCAAAACGGGTGCATGGCTTGGCCGGCGTGGGCGACCGTTTGGATCTGCGGTCGGTGTGGGTCGATCCGTGATCGGGCTTGCCGGCACCTGCTTGCTCTTGGCGGTCTGTCCGACGGCCGCGCCGGAAGCGAACGGCCCTGGGCAGGTCCAGGTTGCGCACCTGCCGCCCCAGCAAGCCATGGATCTCAACCGCGAAGGCAAGGTCCTGTACCGCGACGGCCGTTTTGCCGAGGCTCGGGCAAAGTATGAGCTGGCCAAGAAAGTGGACCCTGACTTTCTCGCCCCTTGGCTCAACCTGGCCTGCGCCTACGCGCGCGAGGATCGCTTCGACGATGCGACCGAGCAGGCCGCGGCCTTGATCCGTCACGCCTACGTTCCCGGGGCGCGCGAGGTCATGGAGGCGGCTGATCTCGGGGCGCTGCAGATCCGTCCGCCGTTGCTGGCCAAGCTGCGGTCAACCCTGGCCGAAAGATCGACGGAGTGGGGCAAGGCCGCGCAGGGTGGGCTCTTGTTCGTGGCGCGCACTCAACCCCCGGTCAAGCTGGAAGGGCAGGGGGTCCTGGTGCTGGGAATGAATCAGGAGATCTACGCGTGGCTGCCGCACTCGGGCCGCTATCTTCCTATCACGGCCGAGGATGGGCGCGTGCTCGCCTTCCTGGAGTCACCGGATGGTCGCCGAATCGTGTTCGTGCGCGCGGGCCGCCTGGTCCGTACCGCCGGTCAGCCGGACCTTTTGCGTGGGCTCGGCGTGCGACAACTCGACCTTGGCAGCATGGCCCTGGGGTCGGTGGTCGAGGTGCCAGGGGATGTGCGCGAGTTGACCATGTGGTCCTCTGGCGGTGGCGGGGTCGAAATGGAAGTGGTCGGGCTCGGGGCCGGGTTGGGAAAGTTCCGCTTCGACGGCCAAACCCTTGAGTCCGTCGGGGCGATCCATCGCCGCTTTTCCGCCAGCATCCACCGCATCAGCCTAACCGCGGTGGGCGTGGCGCCGGCCACCCGCGCAGTCACGGACCCAGGCTGCGGCTTCACGGCGCACGATGAAACCGATGCGCAGGGCCTGCCCCATATCCGTATCTCGGCGCGAAAGGGCAAGGGATTCCTGCTCGATGCCCGGTATGGCGCTGGCCTCGCTGGACTGCCTTTCCCGGGCCCTTCCGCCTCGCCAAGCAAAGCCCTGTCCCCGGCGAGAAAAACGCGCTAAACGACTCTCCTGTCGAGTCTGCTCTAGTCGCATGTCCAAGAAGATCGTCATCACCGGAGGCGCCGGATTCATTGGATCCGCGCTCGCGCGTGCCCTGGTCGCACGGGGCGACGAGGTCTCAGTGCTAGACAATTTCTCCTCGGGCAAACGCGAGAATCTGCAGGATGTGACCGGCGCCCTTGCCGTCGTCGAGGGGGACATCCTGGACGCGGCTTTGCTCGACCGGGTCTTCACCGGCGCGGACCTCGTGTTTCACCAGGCCGCGATTCCTTCGGTGCCTCGTTCGTTGGCCGCGCCTCTTGCCAGCCACAACGCCAACGCCACCGGCACGCTCAACGTCCTGGAGGCCGCGCGTCGCTGCCAGGTTCGGCGCGTGGTCTACGCCGGCTCGTCCTCGGCCTATGGCGAGCCACCCAGCCTGCCTGTGGTCGAGAGCATGGCTCCCATGCCTCTGTCACCGTACGCCGTGTCCAAGCTGGCGGGTGAGCATTACTGTCGGGTGTATGCGCGGGTATTCGGCGTGCAAGCGGTGATCCTGCGCTACTTCAACGTGTTCGGTCCGCGCCAGGATCCGAACGCGCAGTATGCAGCGGTGATCCCGCGCTTCATCACGGCCGCACTGGATGACCGCCCGGCCACCGTGTATGGCGACGGAGAACAATCACGCGACTTCTGTTTCATCGACAATGTGGTCCAGGCCAACCTGCGGGCCGCGGACGCCGACGGTGCCTCGGGCAAGGTTTTCAACATCGCGTGTGGAACCGGCACCAGTCTGAATCGGGTTCTGGCCTTGCTGGGCGAGGCGTTGGGCTGTCCCATCACGGCCCGCCACGAGCCAGCGCGGGCTGGCGATGTTCGCCACTCGCTGGCTGACATTTCGCAGGCCAAGACCGTGCTCGGGTACACTGCCCCGGTCGACTTTTCCACCGGGCTCGCGCGGACCCTGGCCTGGTTCCGCGAGCACAGGTCGACGCGATGAACACCTGTCTGCTGAGCATGACCGGGTTTGGGCGTGGCACAACCGAGGCCGCTGGGCGACGTCTCATCGTCGAGATCCGTTCGCTCAACGGCCGCGGTAGCGACGTCAAGGTGCGAGGCCGCGATGGGGACGTCCCGGCAGCCGCGGAGACCGAGATCGTGCGCACCGTCCGCGCGCAGGTGGCGCGCGGCACGGTGAGCGTCACGATTCGGGAGGAGTGCGTCGAGGCGCCGGACGCCTTGATTGATCTCGCGGTCGTTCGCCAGGCCCACGTGGTTCTCGAGGCGTTGCGCCGCGAACTGGGCCTGTCCCAGCCAGTCGATCTGGCTACCGTGGCTGCGTTCCTGGCGGGCCCCGCCGCCCGTCACGTCCGGCGCGACGAGATGACGTGGGAGATGATGCGGCCCGCGGTCGAGCAGGCAGTGCAGGAACTCCAGGCGATGCGCGTCCGCGAAGGGGCCGCGCTCGCCACTGATCTACGCCAGCGACTCGAAAGCCTGCGCGGGCTGGCGGCACAGATTGCCCAGACCGCCGCCGGCTTGCCCACCCGCGCGGCCCGCAGGCTGGAGGAACGGCTGGCCGCACTCGCGACCAGCGCCGCAGGCCTCGATGCCGGACGGCTGGCTCAGGAGGTGGCACTGCTGGCGGAGAAACTCGACGTTTCGGAAGAGCTGGTCCGGCTGCGCACCCATCTCGATCACCTGGGCGAGCTTCTCGGGGGAACCGCACCCGCGGCCCCTGGACGCAAGATCGACTTTCTCGTGCAAGAGGTTGGCCGCGAGATCAACACCATCGGATCCAAGGTCCAGGACGCTCCCACCGCCGCCCTGGTGGTCGCGAGCAAGGCGGAACTGGAGAAACTGCGCGAGCAGGCCCAGAATATTGAGTGATCCCCGACGAGAAGAATGAAGAAATGACGTTGCCTGACAAACGCCGCGGCCTTCTGCTGGTCATCTCCTCACCCTCGGGCGCCGGCAAGACCACGCTGGCACGGCGGTTGGCCGGGGAGTTCGACCTTCGCTTCTCCGTCTCCTACACCACGCGAGAGCCGCGCAAGGACGAGGTGCAAGGCGAAGACTACCAGTTCGTGAGCCGTGCCCGCTTTGCCCAGATGGTCGAGGCCCACGAGTTCGCCGAATGGGCGGTCGTGCATGGCAACCACTACGGAACCAGCCTGGCAACTGTGAACAGCTCGCTCGCCGGGGGCGTGGATTGCCTGTTCGACATCGACTACCAGGGTGGCGCTCAGATTCGCCGCCTGTGGCCCGAAGAGAGCGTGCTGTGCTTTGTCTTGCCCCCGTCGATGAAGGAGCTGGAGCGCCGCCTGCGACAGCGTGCAACCGACGCCAGCGACGTCATCGAGCGCCGGCTGGCCATGGCCCACGAAGAGCTCACGCACTACGGTGAGTACGACTACCTAGTGGTCAACGACAACCTCGATCAGGCCTATTCAAAGTTGCGTGCCATTTACGTGGCGGCCGGTTGCACGCGGATCCGCAACGACGCGCTGGCACAGGCCCTGCTGCGCGAGGCGGCTGCTGGTGTTCCTGTCGGCAAGCGGTGATGGAGATCATCGACGCCATCTGCGAAACCGCGCAAAGGAGCGCCCCCAACGCCGACATCGGGCTCATCCGTCGGGCTTGTGACTTCGCCCAGCAACGACATGCGGGACAGATGCGGCGTTCGGGCGAGCCGTACTTCGTGCACCCACTGGGGGTGGCCAAGACCATCGCCGAGCTGAATCTGGACGTCGCCTCCATCTGTGCCGGGCTGCTGCACGATTGCGTGGAGGACACCAGCGCCACCTCCGAGGACATCGGCCGTCTCTTCGGCCCCGAGATCCAGCGGCTGGTCGACGGCGTCACCAAGCTGGGTCAGATCCCGTGGAACACCCGCGAGGAGCGCCAGGCGGAGAACTTCCGNNCGCACCCTGCAGTACGTGTCGCGTGAGAAGCAGGAACGCATCGCGCGCGAGACACGCGAGATCTACGCGCCCATCGCCAACCGCCTGGGTATTCAGTGGATGAAAGTGGAACTGGAAGATCTCGCCTTCCGGTACCTGGAGCCCGACGACTACCAGGATCTCACCGCCAAGATGGAGGGCACGCAGGCTGGGCGCGATGTCTATATCGCCGAGGTTTGCAAGGAGTTGCATCATGTGCTGGCGGCTGCCTCCATTCCCGCCCAGGTGAGCGGGCGGGCCAAGTCGTTCTGGTCCATCAACCAGAAGATGAAGCGGACGGGCCGCGAGTTGGAACAGGTCTACGACATCGTCGCGTTCCGAATCATCACCGAAACGGTACAGAACTGCTACGCCGCGCTCGGCATCGTGCACTCGAACTGGATGCCGGTGCCCGGCCGTTTCAAGGACTACATCGCGCTGCCCAAGCCCAACCTCTACCAGTCGCTGCATACCACCGTGATCGGGCCCGGAGCTGACCGCATGGAAGTGCAGATCCGCACGCCCGAGATGCACCGGACTGCCGAACAAGGTATCGCCGCCCACTGGCAGTACAAGGAACCCACGGTGTTGGGCACCGGTGACCGCCAGGCCTTCGCCTGGCTACACCAGTTGATGGAGTGGCAACGGGACCTGAAGGATCCGACCGAGTTCATCCAGACGGTGAAGATTGACCTGTTCCAAGAAGAGGTCTTCGTCTTCACACCCAAGGGCGACGTCAAGGCCTTGCCCAAAGGAGCAACACCCATCGACTTCGCCTATGCGGTCCACTCCAAGGTTGGTGACCACTGCTCAGGGGCCCGGGTCAACGGGGTCATGGTGCCCCTGCGCTACCCTCTGCGCAACGGCGATACGGTCGATATCATCACCTCGAACGCGCAGAAGCCCTCCAAGGACTGGCTGAAGTTCGTGGTGACCAGCAGCGCGCAGACCAAGATTCGCCACCACCTGCGCAACGAGCAGCGCGAACGCAGCCGTCGACTGGGACGCGATGTCCTCGCCCGCGAGCTACGCAATCACCATCACTCGCTGGTGACCGCGGAGAAGGAACGACTGCTCGACAAGGCGGCCGCAGCGCTGCGCCTGAGCAGCGCCGACGATCTCATCGTTCACGTCGGTTACGGCAAGATCACGCCAGAGCAGGCCTACGCCGCCATCTATCCCCAGTTTCAGCCGTCAGACGCAACATCCGAGAATCCGCCAGCGGCAAGCGTCGAGGCGAGCGCGCACGCCAGGCGCTTGACCAAGCGCTCGGTGGGCGGTGTACGCGTGCAGGGCGAGGCCGACATCGTGGTCCGCTTTGCCAAGTGCTGCAGCCCGGTGCCCGGCGACCACATCGTGGCCTTCATCAGCCGTGGGCGCGGCGTGATCGTGCACACCCTGAGTTGCCCCAAGGCGCTGAATCTAGATCCCGCGCGCCGGGTGGAAGTGTCCTGGGACGAAGACACCCGCATGCTGCGGCCCGTGGCAGTGGAGGTCATCTCCACCGACCGCCCCGGCATCCTGGCCGCCATCTCCAAGTGCTTCACGGAGTTTGGCGTGAACATCATTCAGGCCAAGTGCAAGACCACCGAGGACCGCCGCGGCATCAACACCTTCCAAGTCACGGTCAATCACGTGGACCAGTTGAAGAAGGTCGTCCGAGCCCTGCAAGGGATCGACGGAGTGACCTCGGCGGAGAGACAGTAGACGCTTTTCGGGGGCCTGAGGCCGCCCTCTCGGCGTCTTCAGTCACGGGCAAGCGGGTATAGTTATCAGGACGGGAGGCCACCCTTCTGTTCGTCGGAAGAGGCTGGAGCGTGCGCCGGCAGCACCGACCGCGGTAGCAATCCGCGCGTTTGTTCGCGGCGGCCCACAAAGAGACAGACGTCTCTGCATTTGACCTCGCGCTTCGCCCCTGCTAAGTCAAGCCTCCCATGGCATCGAACAGTCGCCAGACCTGGAAGCGCCGGCAACGGCACCACGTGAACGCCGGACATAGGCGCAAGGCCAAGGAAAGCGTTCGCTCGACAAAGTCCGAGGCCGACCTGTTCGCCGGAATGGGTGCTCCAGGTGGGCCCGCGCCCAAGACGGCAGCCAAATAGCCCCCAACGCAGGACAGCACCCCATCCGCGCGTCCCGGCCGGGTGCGTGGAACCCTTGTTGCTTTCGCCGGTGCCTTCGGCTTAGGATTTCCTCGCTTCGCTCCTGTCGGGGAATTGTCCTTGCAGGCGGAGCGCCTTCACCTCAGGTACCGGATGAAAATCTGCCCAATCTGCAAGTCGAAGTACCCCGAGGACGCAAATTTCTGTCCGCTGGAGACATGTGCCACGGCGGATGGGCCGCAAAGGCTCGAGTCTGTGCCGGAGCTACCAGCGTCGCGCTTCAAGCCCATCGAGCGAATCGGAGGTGGCAGCACGGGGGAGGTATGGCGGGCGAGCGACGGCCAGACCGGCGGTGAGGTCGCTCTCAAGCTGGTGAACCCGGCCGTACTGGGCTCGGCTGCTACCCAGTCCCGTGCGGAACGAGAGTTCAAGCAGCTGATGAGGGTTTCGAGCCCGCGGGTCGCAACCATTATCGATTGTGGCAGGCTGCCTGACGAGCGCCTGTTCGTCGCAATGGAGCTGTTCCCAGCCGAATCGATGGCCAGCGTGTTGCGGGCCGGGCCGGTCGACCTGGACACGGCCAGGACTCTGATTGGCCAGGTGGGGCAGGCGCTTCTCGAGGCGCAGAAGGCCGGGCTGGTCCATCGTGATGTGTCCCCCGGAAACGTGCTGGTTGGTCCGAGCGGCGACGTGAAGGTCATCAACTTCCCTCTGGCCGTGCCGGTGACCGACAGGGTGGCCGGCGATCCGGCCTACGTCTCGCCCGAGCAGGCTCAGGGCAAGCCAGCTGACCAGCGTTCGAATACCTACAGTCTGGCGGCCATCTTCTATCACCTGCTGACCGGCGAGCCTCCGTTCCAAGCCGCTACTCCGCAGGCCGTGCTTGACATGCATGTCTCAAACCCCGTCTTGCCACCCAGCCAGCGGCGGCCTGACGCAGGGATTTCGGCCGAAGCCGACCGTCTGATCCTCAAGGCAATGGACAAGAGTTCCAGCCGACGCCACCTGACCCTGCGGCTTTTCCTGACCGAGCTTGAGGGTGTGAAAGCGGCGACCTCAGGCAGTGGGGCCGCCAAACCTGCTGGCGGCGACGTCGGGATGGCCAGGACCATGCTCTTTGCCGGGAATCAGGCCGATGTCGCGCGAATGGTCGCCGAGGCCAAGGCCAAGGCCAAGGCGGCTGTCTCGGCCCAGCCGGTCAACGTGCCTGCGGCTCCGGCACCCGAGCCAGCCGCGTCCAGGCCCGCTCCGAGGGCGCCTTCGATTTCGGTCGAGCCCACGATCTCTGTCATGGACACCATGGCAGCCGAGCCAGTGCCTCCCGCGGCGGCTGTCCGACCTGCGCCGGCTGCCCCGGCGGCCCCAGCCAAGCCGGTCGTGGTTGCCGCGCCGCGTGTGGCAACCCCGGTTTCCAAGCCTGTCGCGGCTGCACAGCCGACGCCCGTCGCGCGCTCATCCACACCGGCCGTGGGTGGCGGCGTAATCAAGCCGGCGGAGGCTGGCAAGGCTCCACCGCCCAAGGCTGGAGCTGCCTTCCGCGAAACGCTTTGGTTCAAGAAGGGGGACGTCGATCAGATGGTGGCTGACGCCAAGGCCAAGCAGGCGGCAACGGGAAAACCCGGCGCCGAGGCCGAGTTGCCCACCGAGGACGTGAGGCCGCTGGAGGATCGCTACGTCGATGACGGCTCCGTGACGACCGAAGATCGAAAGAAGTTCTCCCTGCGAACCGGCGGCACGGCCACCGCCCTGCCCGCGGCTGCCGCCGCGATACCAGGCGA
>PMZX01000092.1 GCA_003170035.1 Myxococcales bacterium
CCCTGTGACCGTCGCGCCAGAGCGCAGCGTGACAGGCGCCACGCTGGTCACGCTGCCAGTCTTCGCGGCTGCGCCGATATTGGTGCTAGCGTCGCCAGCGTTCGACACTGCCGCAAAGCTTCCGTCCGGTCGGCTCACCCAGCTCCGATCGTTCACGTAGAGCGTGCCCTTGGCAGCCACTGCCACGGAATCGCGGCTGACGCCTTTGGGCAGTGGCAGAGAGATCGTCACTGACTGGTAGCCGGCCGCTGGCGTCGCCGTCACCGGCGCCGAGGGGGCAGACTCACCGCACCCGCCGACGGCAGAAACCACGTAGGAATAGGTGGTCCCGTTGTTGAGGCCGGTGTCGGTGAGACCGAGTCCGGTCGTTGGGATCGTGACCACGCCCTGGCCGGTTGTACTGCGCTTGAGGTTGTAGCTGGTCGCGCCCTCAGATGCGTTCCACCGCAGATGCACCTTTCCATCGTCAGCAGCGGCTGCCAAGCCGCTTGGTGCCGGTGGCCCGCCCTTTCCCACGTCTGCCGGGCAGGCGACGCTGGCGCCCGTGCACGATTCCGCGAGATCGCAAGAGCCAGCCGCCGGACGACACACGGCCGTGGCCGGCAAGAGTGCATCCGCAGGACAGGCCGGGCCGGTTCCTGTGCAGGTCTCTACTGCATCACAGGACCCTGCAACCGGCCGACATGCCACCGACATCTGCACGAACCCGTCGGCCGGGCACAGGACACTGGTCCCGGTGCAAGTCTCGGCCACATCGCAGGCCCCAACCGAAGGCCTGCACACCGTGCTGCTGGGTTGAAAGCTATCCGCCGGACAGGCCGCGCTGGTCCCGCTGCACTTCTCGGCCACATCGCAGTTCCCAGCCGCGGCCCTGCAGACCGTGGTGTTGGGAAGAAAGCCATCCGCTGGGCAGGCTGCGCTGGTCCCGCTGCACGTCTCGGCCTTGTCGCAACCGCCGGCCGCGGCCCTGCACACCGTGCCGCTGGGTTGCAGGCTGTCCGCTGGACAGGCCGCGCTGGTCCCGCTGCAAGTCTCGGCCTTGTCGCAACCGCCGCTTGCGGCCCTGCATACTGTGCCANNGCTATCCGCCGGACAGACCAGACTCGTCCCATCGCAGGTTTCGGCCTTGTCACACCCACCGGACGCAGCAGCCCGACAGACCGTTCCTGCCGCCTTGGGCACGCCAAAGCCAGCGTCGCAGGCCCCGGCCAACCGGTTAACAGCGATCTCGTCCGCTTCGAAGGTGGCGCCGCCGTTGCTACCCACGCCGATTGCGCCCGTCGTGTAGGTTGTATCGGTCGTCTCAATGACCCGGGTGCCATTCAAGTAGCCCGTCAACAGGCTTCCGTTGAGAACGAACTTCAGTGTGTACCATGTGTTGACCGCGATGGCCGGGCTGACGGTCTGGCTGCACCCGCCAGCGGGATAGGTGGCGTTGATGCAAGTGCCTGCCGAGCCGGTGGCCTTCTTGCGAAGGCTGACTTTCCCGTCGCCGCCCAAAGCAAAGAAGTATCCGGTATTGGCAGAGGTATTATAGCGAGCATACAGCCCAACCCAGTTCGCGGTGTTGTTGTTGAAACTCAGGATCTTGACCTTGGCCTCGACCATCACCTTGGTCCAACTGGAACCAGCGGTGGAAATGCGTCGCGTGTTCGATGTGCTGGCGTTGCCCTGCCGGTACACATAGTCCCCATCCTTGATGACGGTGAAATCGCTGGCCACCGCCTGGTCACGCACGGTCCATGCTGGCGAGGTGGCGTTGCCGTCCTGGAAATCATCGCAGAAATCGGCCGACAGGCCGGTGCAATACGCGCCCGTCACCGCCTGCCGGGTGACCTCGAGCCCGCCCGTCGCAGGTTTGGCCCCGTCCCCTTGACCGCAGCCTGCAACGAGAATCGCAACAACCAGCCACTTCGCCGAGATCTGTTTTGCCATCTGAATCCTCTCACCATTAGTGTTGAGCACAGCCGGAAACCATGGGTCCGCGTCGTTTTGAGGGTCACGCGACATAGCAGGGGCGTAGCTGCCGCCTTGGAAGCCCAGAGAAGGATTACTCGGCGGCGGCCGGGAGCGGAGCACGCAAGCTCAGTGCCAGGCAAGGGCGGCGGTTGGAGGCATGGGTTTTCACGACCTTGCTTGCCGTAGTGAAGGCGTGCGGGCTCGGCGACCGGCGCGAGTCACATCGCTGGACGCAGAGGAGTCATATGACTCCTCTGCGCCGCATTCTTGTTGATCACGCCCCTCCGATCCGTCCGCGAGCTTCGTTGGGCGCGAGCAGCGCGACCTCGATCCAGCGGATGCTAAACGAGTCGGTGCCGAAGGTGCGTAGGCCCTAGTCCATCGCGTGTTCGAGTTCGGTGAACAGGGCTGCGGGCTGTTGAGCCTGATCCGGTACGATGGCGAATCCGCCAATCATGGTTGGCCTCCTTTGGTAGCTGGTCAAGGAAGGACCCAAGGCAAACTCCGAACCCGGCACCGGCGACCGGGGAGCAACGCAGGTCGACCTTCGGCTCTACCGGAATCGCAACCAGTTTTCGCGAATCGCGGTCTTGCGCGCAGTTTCGGGCTCGAACCCAAGTCATATGACTCGTCCTGATTGGTTCGCGAGTCATAGCGATGTCACGGATGCAGGCGGGCGCCAGGGATAGGGGTCGGCCGCAGCGTCGGCTGGATTGGGTGGTGCGGGGCGCGTCGGCCCCTGACCTGCGGTTGTCCGCAGGGAAGTGGCGATTTCTGGTGGGC
>PMZX01000319.1 GCA_003170035.1 Myxococcales bacterium
ACCAAGGCGCGCAAGCCCCTGGCGGCGGCTGAGGTGATCGTCGAGCCAGTCGAGGGCAATCCCGGCTACTACGCCTCCAAGTTCTTCCTTCGTCCTCACTACCAGCTCGAAGGGCTGACGGTGTCTTTGCGGCTGGTCGCGAAGCTTCCCTCAGCCAAAGCGGCTTGAATTCAGTCCCCAGCAACAGTCATCAGGAAAACGGCAATCTAGCAAGGAGTCAGGAAAATGGCGTTCACCATCTGCATCAAGATCGGAGACATCGCAGGCGAGTCAACCGTCGCCAACCACGCAGGAGAGATCGACGTGCTGTCGTGGGGCTGGGGCCTCAACCAGTCCGCCTCAGGCCAGGTGGGAGGGGCGGGCTCGGGCACCGCCGACGTGAAGGACCTCACCTTCACGAAGTTCGTGGACAATTCCTCGCCCACCCTCATTCAACAGTGCTTCGAGGGCAACAATCTGGGGGACACGGTCCTCACCGTGATCAAGGCCAACGGGAAAGAAGTGCTGGAGTTTATCAAGATCACGATGAGTGGAACCGTGATCATCTCTTCCATCAACACGGGCGATCCGCTTCCCAATGACCGCTATTCCGAGACCGTGACCCTCAACTTCTCGCACGTGAAATTCGAGTACACGCCCACGGGTCCGGACAACAGCAAGGGCGCGACGGCGGCTGGCGAATTCACCATCAGCCGCAGGGCATGATGGTTCTGCAGTCGAGCATCGCCCCATGGCCGAGTTGACGCCCAAGGAGCGCCTTCAGCCCTCCTTGCTCGATCGGCTGACCGATGACCAGCCAGAGCAGGCGACCGAGCCGCGCGAGTTTCGGGTTCTGTCGCCTGCCCGGTTACGCGAGTGCGTGCGCCGGGACCTGACCTGGCTCTTCAACACCACGCACCTGCAGTCGCTGCAAACCCTCGACGAATTGCCTCTGGTCGCGCGCTCGGTGCTGAACTATGGCATCCCTGATCTGGCAGGGCGGACAGCGTCGGGTCTGGACACAGTGGAGTTGGAACAGATGATCCGTCAAGCCATCCTGAACTTCGAGCCCCGTCTGGATCGCAACTCGGTGAGAGTGCGACCAGTCGTGGACGAGCGCCAGATGAACCACAATGCCCTGTCGTTCGACGTGGAGGCGGAGCTGTGGGCCCAGCCTCTTCCGCTGCGCCTGTTCCTGCGAACCGCGGTCGATCTGGAGAGCGGCAGCGTGGAAGTGAGCGACCAGGGCGGCAAGGGGAACCTTTGATGGACCCACGGGTGCTGGGCCACTACAACCGCGAGCTGCAGTACCTGCGCGAGATGGGCGGGGAGTTCGCGCGCGAGTTCCCCAAGATTGCGGGCCGGCTGGGGCTGGAGTCGCTGGAGTGTTCCGACCCGTACGTGGAGCGTCTGCTCGAGTCCTTCGCCTTCTTGACTGCGCGGGTCCAGCTCAAGATCGATGGCGAATTTCCCCGTTTCAGCCAGCACCTTCTACAGATGGTCTACCCGCACACGCTTGCCCCGACGCCGTCGATGGCGGTGCTGGAATTGCAGCCCAATTTGTCCGAGGGTGCTCTGGCCGACGGCTTCCGCGTCGCGCGCGGGGCTGTCTTGCGCAGCTTGGCCGGCCGGGGCGCCGAGACCGCCTGTGAGTACCGTACGGCTCACGAGGTGACGCTCTGGCCACTGGAACTGGTGGGCGCCGAGTACACCTCGTTCCTGGCGGATCTCGGCTCGCTTCGGCTTCCCGGCAAAGGCAAAGCCGCCCTCCGCCTCCGCCTGCGCGCCGCAGCCGGATTGAACATGGATCGTCTGGCACTTGGCCACTTGCCTGTCTTTCTGCGCGGCAGCGACGAGATCGCCATGCGACTGTACGAGTTGCTGATGGCCCACACCGTGGCGCTGGTCGCCCGCCCGGGTGGGCCGGGCCAGCCACAGTGCCACGTCATGGCCGATGCAAGCGTGAACCCGCTCGGGTTCGACGACGAGCAGGCTCTGCTTCCCTACGGGCCACGATCCTTCCAGGGCTATCGCCTTCTGCAGGAGTACTTCGCGTTTCCCAGCCGCTTCATGTTCTTCGACCTCTACGGATTGCAGGAAACCGTGCGCCGCTGCACCGACCCCGAGCTAGAGATCGTCGTCGTCTTCGACACCCACGATCCGCGCCTGGAGAAGGCGGTCAGTCCCTCCCAGTTCGCGCTCTTCAGCACGCCCGCGGTGAACCTGTTTCCCCGGCGCGCCGATCGCATCCACCTCGGCACCAGCGCCAGTGAGTATCACGTCGTGCCTGACCGGACCCGGCCCATGGACTTCGAGGTCCACGCTGTCACGGAGGTGGTTGGCTACAGCACCAGCACCGACGAGAAACAGGAGTTCCTTCCCTTCTACGCGACCAGCGACCAATCGCCTGCGGCCAACACCGCCTACTACACCGTGCACCGCCAGCCGCGCGTGCTTTCGGCCAAGCAACGCAGCCAAGGAGGTCGTTCAAGCTACGTGGGTAGCGAGGTCTTCCTGGCCCTGGTCGATCCCGACGAGGCCCCTTTTCGATCGCAGCTCAAGCAACTTGCGGTGGCCGTCACCTGCACCAACCGCGATCTGCCGCTGCATCTGCCGCTCGGGCAAGGCGCAAGCGATTTCTCGCTGGAGGCCGGCGCCCCCGTGACCGCGATCCGGTGCGTGGCCGGCCCGACCGCCCCGCGGCCCTCGTTCGCCCATGGGGATCCGACCTGGAGGCTGATCAGCCACCTGTCGCTCAACTACCTGTCCCTCACCGATGCGGCAGACGGCGGGGGAGCCTCCGCCCTGCGTGAATTGCTTGCGCTCTACGGTGATTCGGGCGATGCCGTGATCCGCCGCCAGATCGAGGGCGTCCGCTCTGTTGCATCCCAACCAGTGACCAGGCGACTGCCCTTGCCCGGTCCGGCCGCCTTTGCTCGTGGCACCAAGGTCACGCTCACGTGCGACGAGACCGCGTTCGAAGGCATGGGCGTCTTCCTCCTGGGTGCCGTGCTGGAACGTTTCTTTAGCAAGTACGCATCCATAAACTCCTTCACCGAGACCGCGCTGCAGACTGTGCAACGCGGGGAGATCGCGCGATGGCCAGCCCGGATCGGACGTCGCCCGCTGGTGTAGCCGATCCGGCGGTAGCGAAGGCCGCTTGCGCGGGCGATCTGCAGCGCGCAGTCGAGAGTGCGCCCGATCGATTCGACTTCTTCGATGTCCTGCGACGTTTCGAGTGCGCCTATCCGCGCAGCGCTCGCCTGGGCCGCGCCGCCCTCCCCTCCGACGAGCCGATCCGGCTGGGCCAGGAACCATCCCTCGAATTTGCCCCCTCGGCCCTGGCGTCCTTTTCCTCGCGCGCTGGCGGCAGGCCGCCGCGTCTCTCGGTTCACTTTCTCGGGTTGCTCGGTCCCAACGGCCCGTTGCCCATCCACCTGACCGAGTACGCACGCGATCGCGTGCGCAACGCAGGCGACTTCGCGCTGGTCCGCTTCCTCGATGTCTTTCACCACCGAATCCTTGCACTCTTCTATCGCTCCTGGGCCAACGCGCAACCCACGGTCAGCCTCGATCGGCCCGCACAAGATCGCTTTGCCACCTATATCGGCTCCCTGCTCGGGTTGGGAATGCCGTCGCTTCGCGATCGCGATGCATTTCCAGATCGGGCCAAGCTGTACTTCGCCAGTCATTTCGCCGCGCAACCGCGCAACTGCGAGGGGTTGGCCGCCATCGCGGGTGCCTTCTTCGGCTTGCCGGTCAAGGTCGAAGAGTTCGTGGGCGAATGGCTGACGTTGCCCGAGGAGGCGCGCTGGCGGCTGGGACGAGCCGGCGTTCTGGGCCAGAGCACGGTGGCAGGCGCGCGGACCTGGCAACGCCAGAGCAGGTTCCGCATCGTGTTCGGACCGCTAAACGAGGACGACTTCCACAGCCTGCTGCCCGGCGGAGCGAGGCTGCGACGCCTGGTCGCGCTTGTGCGCAACTACACTGGCGACTCGCTCAACTGGGATGTGCGCCTTCATCTCGAGGATCGGGTGAAGCGCCTCTTCCGGCTCGGCTGCGCGGCGCGGTTGGGCTGGACCTCATGGCTGGGGCGATGCCTGCAGGGCGAGCGCAGACAGGACGTGATCCTGAACCCGCTGCGCGAAGCCGCCGCAGCCGTGTCTAGCTCGTGAAGCAAGAGGAGGACTGAGAATGTCTGAGATCGCGCGGGTTTCTCTCTTCGGCAAGCTGAACAGTTTGGGCTACAAGGCGATCGAGAGCGCCACCGTCTTCTGCAAGCTGCGTGGCAACCCCTACGTCGAGCTGGTCCACTGGTTCAACCAGATCCTGCAATTGCCCGACTCGGATCTGCACCACATCCTGCACGAGTTCCGCATCGATCCTTCGCGGCTGGCGTGCGATCTGACGGCTACCCTGGACCAGCTTCCCCGCGGCGCCACGTCGATCTCTGATCTGTCTTCCCATGTGGAAGAGGCGGTCGAGCGCGGATGGGTGTACGCCACCCTGCTGTTCGGCGAGTCGCAAGTGCGAACCGGACACCTGCTGGCGGGAATTCTGAAAACGCCCGGCCTGAGAAATTCGCTTTCCGCCATGTCGCGCGAATTCGACAAGCTGAAGGTCGAGCAATTAACTGACCGATGGGGCGCGATCGTCAAAGGCTCGCCCGAGGAAAGCATGGAAGCCAGCGACGGGTTCCGGGCTGACGTGAGCGTCTCACCCGGGGAATCCAGCGGGGCCATGCCTCCGGCTGCCATGGGCAAGCAAGAGGCGCTGCACAGATTCTCGCTGGACCTGACCGAGCGCGCGCGAAATGGAGAGATGGATCCCATCGTGGGGCGCGACGAGGAGATCCGGCAGATTGTCGATATCCTCATGCGCCGCCGGCAGAACAACCCCATCCTGACCGGCGAGGCCGGGGTGGGCAAGACTGCAGTGGTCGAGGGATTCGCCCAGCGCATTGTCCGCGGCGACGTGCCCCCGCCTCTGCGGGGCGTGTCCCTGCGGGCACTGGACATCGGGCTGCTACAGGCCGGGGCCAGCATGAAGGGTGAATTCGAGAACCGCCTGCGCCAGGTCATCGACGAGGTTCAGTCGTCAGCGCAACCGATCATCCTGTTCATCGACGAGGCCCACACCTTGATCGGGGCGGGCGGCGCTGCCGGCACCGGCGACGCAGCCAACCTGCTCAAGCCGGCCCTGGCGCGCGGCAAGCTGCGTACCATTGCGGCCACCACCTGGGCCGAGTACAAGAAGCACATCGAGAAGGATCCGGCGCTCACCCGGCGATTCCAGGTGGTGCGGGTGGGCGAGCCTGACGAGACCAGGGCGCTGCTCATGATGCGAGGGACGGCATCCGCTCTGGAGAAGCACCATCGGGTTCTGGTGCTGGACGAGGCGCTCGAGGCGGCGGTCAAGCTGTCCCACCGCTACATCCCGGCCCGCCAGTTGCCCGACAAGGCGGTCAGCCTGCTCGACACTTCCTGTGCGCGAGTCGCCATCAGCCAGCACGCGGTGCCGGCCGAGGTCGAGGATAGCCGCCGCCGCATCCAGGCCTTGGAGACCGAGCTGGAAATCATTCGCCGAGAGGCGGCCTTTGGCATGAGCGACGCCGCGGATCGGGAGAGAATTGCCCAGGACAAACTGCAGGCCGAGAAGCAGCGACTGGCCGGTTTGGAAGAGCGCTGGGCAGCGGAAAAGAAGCTGGTCGATCAGATTCTCGATCTGCGCAGCAAACTGCGGGAAAGCTCTGCGGCGGCCGAGCGCGCGACCTGGCTGGACGAACTGCACGCGGCACAGGACGAGCTTGGCAAATTGCAGGGCGAGCAACCCTTGATTCTGCCGACCGTGGATCGGCAAGTGGTGGCCTCGGTGGTGGGCGATTGGACCGGCATCCCGGTGGGCCGCATGGTGAAGAATGAAATCGAGACCGTGCTGAAGCTGGCCGAGACGCTCGGGCAGCGGGTACTTGGCCAGGGCCACGCCCTGGACATGATCGCGCGCCGGATCCAGACCTCGCGCGCCGGGATCGAAAACCCCAACAAACCCATCGGCGTGTTTATGCTGGCCGGGCCCTCGGGCGTGGGAAAGACCGAAACTGCGCTGGCCTTGGCCGAGACCCTGTACGGCGGGGAGCAGAACGCCATCACCATCAACATGAGCGAATTCCAGGAGGCTCACACCGTGTCCACGCTCAAGGGCGCGCCTCCGGGCTACGTCGGCTACGGCGAGGGCGGCGTGCTGACCGAGGCCGTGCGACGGCGTCCCTACAGCGTGGTGCTGCTCGACGAGGTGGAAAAGGCCCATCCTGACGTGCACGAGATCTTTTTCCAGGTCTTTGACAAGGGTTGGATGGAAGACGGCGAGGGCCGGGTCATCGACTTCAAGAACACCCTCATCTTTCTCACGACAAACGTGGGCAGCGAGCTGATCCTCAACCTGTGCAAGGATCCCGCTGCGCAGCCCGATCCCGAACAGATCGCAGAGGCCCTGCGCAGGCCACTGCTGAAGACCTTTCCTGCGGCCCTGCTGGGTCGCATGGTCACCATCCCCTACTACCCGCTTGGCGACGAGATGATCGGCAACATCGCGCGCTTGCAGCTCGGCCGCGTAGCCAGGCGCGTGCTGGAGAGCCACCGCATCCCGTTCAACTACGACGACGCTGTCGTCAAACTGATCGCCGGCCGTTGCACCGAGCTGGAAAGCGGCGGTCGCATGATCGACTCGATTCTGACCAACACCCTACTACCCCGGATCAGCCAAGAGCTGCTCACGCGCATGATGCAAGGCAAGCCCGTCACCAGAGTCGCGACGACTGTGAAGGGCGGCGAATTCGAATACGCGTTCGACTGATTGCCAGGCGCCTCAGGACAGCGTCGTCGACACGGCGTCGTCAGAATGCGAACGTTCGTCGGCTGCGCTACGGCGGCTCGTTGACGCGCCTGGAATCGCCGGGGCGCTCGTGATACTGTTCGTTTCACTATGCGTGCGTTAGTCGTAGCCCTGGTGTTGCTCGTGATGGTGCCCGGCGCTCAGGCCGCTGACCAGCCAAAGGATCTGGCAGCCATCTATGTACGCAAGGCAACCGCTGCGTACAATCTCGGGAAGTTTGCCGAGGCTGCCAAGGAGTACGAGGCGGCCTACGAGCAAACTCTCGATCCGAACCTGTTGTTCAACATCGGCCAAGCCTACCGGCTGGCAGGAGATCGCGACAAGGCGATCACGGCCTACCGTTCCTTCATTCGATCCTCGCCGCAGAGTGAGCAGCTTCGCCTGGCCGAAAGCAAGATCCGCGAGCTCGAGCGGCAACGTTCGAAGGCCCCGCCGCCCGCTGTCCCGCCGCCCGGGCCACAGCCCGCTGCGCCGGCCGCAGCCCCGGTGGCGACTCCCGTGCCCCCACCGGCGCCTCCGGTCGTGCCGCCGTCGACCGACACGCCCGGTCCCGGATCTGCCGCTCCCGCCACGCCCTCAACCACCCAGGTGGCTGGCGGCCTGGTCGCGGCTCCCACCGCACCCGAGCCAGCCCAGCCGCCCGCCTTCTACAAGCGCTGGCCGTTCTGGACCGCCGTGGGCGCTGTGGTCGCGGGCGGGGTGGTGCTGGGCATCGTTCTTTCTCGCCACGGCAAGGACGTGACCATGCCCGGTTCCACGTACGGCACGCAGGAGTTCTAGCCATGAGGAAAACAAGACACCTCGGCCTCGCTCCTCTCTTCGCACTGCTGCTGGTCGGCGGTTTGGCGGCATGCAGCCCGTCCGACAAGGGCGGAATAGTACTGACCGTCAGCCCAGACTCTACAGTCCTGCAGCCCCCAAAGATCACGTCGCTTCAGGTGACGGTAAACGGAACGACAAAGACCTATGATCTGCCAAGCGGGCTGTCCGGGAACGGGACCTTGGGTATCAAGACCAGTCCTGGCGACAAGTCAATCGTCGTGGACGGCTTCGCCCAGGGCAACCGCGTGGCGACCGGGACAGGCAGTTGTCCGGCCACGGGTGGCAAGGTTCTCACGTGCACCGTCGTACTGCATGCGATAGCCGGGGATGCGGGCGCAATCGCTGACGCCAGTCCTTCCAGTACCGGCGGAGCACCCGGGTTCGATGCCAACCCGGGCAGCGACGTTCCGGCAAGCACAGGCGGATCAGGAGGCATAGGTGGCGCAACCACTTTCGGCGGAACAACAGGCACCGGCGGCGTGACCAACCCCGGTGGCACAACCGGTGTCGGCGGCGTAACCAGCACAGGTGGGCTATCAAGCATCGGCGGCAGCAGTGCTCATGGCGGCTCGCTGGATGCGGGCGGCGGAGCACCCGGCCTCGATGCCAGCTCCGGTACCGACGCTCCAACAAGCGGAGGCTCGGGAGGGACAGGCGGCGTAACCACTTCCGGCGGAACAACCCGCACCGGCGGCTCAGCCGGCACCGGCGGAGCGACCAGCACCGGTGGCGCGACCAGAGTCGGGGGACAAACCGGCGGCAGCAGCGCAACCGCCGGAACGACGAGCACGGGCGGCTCGACTGGTGGCACGACGAGTACGGGAGGCGCCGCGGGTGGCGCCACGAAGCTAGTGGCAACGGCGGTGGCCGCCGCTTGGGACCACTCTTGTGCGCTGATCAAGGACGGTACGATCTGGTGTTGGGGCAACAACAGCGATGGAGAACTCGGCAATCAAGACCCCAAGATCGATGGCACGGCTGTCATCTACGAAACCAAGCCCGTTCAAGTGAAGGGTGTCACACAGGCGATATCTGTTGCAACCGGGGACTATCACACATGTGCGGCACTCGCGAGCGGCACAGTCCAATGTTGGGGTTACAATGGATACGGTCAATTGGGTAATGGGGCCTCGGGAAGAAATAGCCGCAGCATAACGCCAACGGCGGTTATCGGCATGCCTGCCGGCGTGGGCGGCGTAGCCGTCGTGGCCGGCAGCAGCCACACCTGTGCCCTGCTCTCGGACAAGACCGTCAGGTGCTGGGGGGATAACACCTACGACCAGCTAGGAAGCGGCTCAAGCACGCTCACAAGCAGCACGGTACCCGTAGCCGTTGTGACAAATGCTTCCACCCTCAGCCCGCTGACCAATGTGACGACGTTGGCCCTGACCACAGACCATGCCTGCGCCATTCAGTCTGGTGGGGCCCTCTATTGTTGGGGAGACAATCTGTGGGGTCAACTCGGGACCGGCACTACCAACAGCACCACCGTGGCGGTCAGAGCCGGGACGATACAAGCAGTCGCCGTCGGCACAGGTGACGGTCACACCTGTGTGGTAGGAAGTCCGACGACAGGAAGTCCCTTCAACGTGCAGTGCTGGGGCCGTGACTCCTACGGCGAACTTGGTGATAACGGCAGTAGTGGTGATGAGATCCACACGCCGGTCAACGCGAGGGTTTCAGCAAACGCCTCTGCGATTGCGCTGGGCGCGGACCACTCGTGTGCCGTGCTCGTCAATCCTAGTGTGACAGTCCAATGCTGGGGCGACAATGCCTACGGCCAACTCGGCAACGGCAACACCGGCGACAGCCCCGTACCGGTAGACGCGCTTTCTCTGACCCAAGCCAAGTTCCTGAGCGCTGGGGAGGGTGACACCTGCGCGGTGGTCAGTAGTGGTGCGGTTTACTGCTGGGGCCATAATGACTACGGGCAACTCGGAGATGGCAACGGAGGTCCAGACACACAAAGTGCGGTGCCCGTGTTGGTAAGTGGATTCTGAAGTTGCACGCGTCGGCCTCTGCGTCTGGAGCAGATCGTCGCAGGGTGTGCCGAGGCGCTGGCCCTCGTAGACTCCCAGATCCTGGTAGATGAGCACGTGGTTGTCCTCGCGGGGTAACTGCACCAGTTCGAGTTCCTTCGTCTACGAGATGCTGAGCGGCCACCAGGCGTTTCCCGGCGAACAGCTTCCCCGAGGTCATCTACCGCGTGGTCTTCGAGCCGCACCCGCCCCTGGCTGCACTCGTGGGCCGGATCTCTGCGCGCGTGGTCGCGGCGGTCGACCGCTCTCTGGCCAAGAAAGCCTCTGATGGACCTCGCGCGCCTTCGTCATCCTGACCCGCGCCTATTGCAAGACCGGAACGGACGCGACAGCGGCCAAGGCGAAGGCGGACCTGCGCTACCTGTACCTGTCGGGCGGGATCTTCGACGGCAACTCGCCGTGCAGTTCCTGCGCGTCGGGCTGCACGACCAAGGGAACTTCCTGCGCCAACACCGCAGGCTGCGGCTGGTGGGGTTGCTGGCAGTACATGGGCAACATGAACCTGCCCAACCAGACCAACGCCTGGAAGGACAACCGCGTGGACTACTTCTTCGGTCACACCGCCGACCTGGCAGCCAGTCACTCCATCGGGATGGCCTTCGGCGCCGGCGAGGGCGCCCAGACCACGCCTGAAAGCGACGGGGGCAATCTGGTGTCCAAGCTGAACGCCTACGCCGCCTCTGGCGGGCAGGCCTACTGTCCCTAGTCGCGACGGCGTTGAGAACCTGACATTCTTCTGTTCGCTTTCTGGCGACGCGACAGGCATTGTGCAGGGACTGCAACCCGCCAGGGCCGCCGGGCGGCTGGCCCCTGGCTTGCACAACGATGGCACCATGCTCCGCAAGACACGTGGCCACGGTTTCGCCACCCGGTGCTGGATCGCCGTCATACTGGACGCCGTTGCGGTGGTTGGCTATGCAGACCGCGCCGCTTGCGCTGAGCCGCCTTCCCCTGAGATCCCCAACCCCGCGCTTGCGCCCTTCCAGCCGGCTGATGACCGTGCAGCAACCCCGCCACCCATCCCGGCCCCTGCGCTGGCACCGCCATTCGTGCAGAGCCCTGCCCCGCCCCCAGCGGCCACCAGGTGGTACGGCTACCAGATCATGCTGTCCGATGCTGCGTCGGTCACTTTGCTATTTACGGGCTCGCCAGGGGCATTTGGGGGGCTCGCTTTGTACGCTGCAGGCCCCCCCATCATCCACGTCGTGAACAGACAATACGGTCTGGCCGTCGCCAGCCCGTTGCTGCGTTCGGTGTTGCCCGTGGTGGGTGCACTGGCCGGCGCAAAGATGGAATCCTGCACGCCAAACGAGTTTCTCTGCGGGTTGGGTGGGGCCGTCGCCGGTTTGGCGGTTGGCGCGGCTGTGGCCATGATCGTGGACTGGAGCCTGGCCTGGGCTCCGGAATCCGCCGCCACATCGAGCCCCAGCCCTGCCGAGCAACACGCGCGTCCTGCGCGCCGCCCGCGCTTCGCACTCACCTCGGCCGGGGTGGTCCCCACCAGCGACGGCGCCAGGCTGGTCCTGGGCGGCCGGTTCTAGTTTCCGCTGTCGTAGCCCGAGCAGTCCCGCACGAAGGCGCCGTAGCGCTGCAAGGCGCGCGCGATAGCCAGGCCGGCCGGGGTCAGGCTACTGGCAGGCGGTGACGTCGGGGATGGTGCACACGCCGGCAGAGCTGCCGGCTGCGGTCACACAGCGTGCGCCGGTATAGCAGGTCGGTCCGAGCACAGTGTCGCAGAGGCTGCCGTCGGCCACTTGCTTCTTGCACGTGCCGAGGTCTGTTGCCGGGGCCAGGCCGGTCGCCGTGTAGCATTCGCCCGCCAGACAGTCGGCGCGCGTGCCATCAGCCAGGGTACCGCAGGGCTGCCCGTCGCCAACCAGGTTGACCTTGGTGCAGACCTTGCTGCCCGCCAGCCCCTCGCAAGCCAGTCCCTGGAAACGCAGGCACCCCGGTCCCGTGCCACCGCAGGCGGCTCCCTCGGTCGCCCCGCCCGCCACGCAAGTCTTGCTTCCCACTGTTCCCGAGCAGGTCAGGCCAGAGGCACAGTTGATCTGGCTCGCATCGGCCCCGTCGCAGGCCACCCCTGCCCCGATGTTGTCCTGACATACCTGCGACGAGGAGTTGCAGATCTGATCGTGGGCGCAGCCGGTATCCACGCACGAGCTGCCTGCGGCCGGTGGATCGTCGCAGGTGCCGCACACCGCGGTCTTGTTGCCACTGCAGTAGGCGCTGGCGCACTGGCCGGCCACAACGCATGACTGACCGTTCGCACGCGGGCCCGCCGGCGCACACCCGGCGGCTGGCACGTTGTCGAAGAAGTCTTGGCAGGACAGGGTGGCGTAGGCGGCAGCGCACTGTTCTGTCAGGGTCGGGTTGTTGCCGTTCCCCGGGGCCTTGAGCCGGCTGGTACAGTCATTCTTGACCCTGGTCAGGCAGGAGTATGCGCCCTGGTTAAGGCTNNGACTGCAGCTTCGCACATTGCGCCTCCGCAAACTTTGCGCAGGCGTCCTCTGCTGACGGGCCTGAACTCCCACTGCTACAGCCCAGCGCCAGCCCAAGGCTCGATATCGCGAACGTGATTCGTTTCATCGCTGCCCTCCCATTCCTGGTTGGGCTGGCCATCCAGCACGCCAGGATGCCCATTGGATGCGCGATGATTCCCCGATGCTTCAGCTTTGAGGCTGTGCGCCTATGGGATCGCCGTCCGGCGCGGCCCCTGCGAATAGGAGTCGCGCCGGCTCTCAAAAGGACGACTGACCTGTCCAGCGCAGACCAGGAGTGCGGCGGCAGGGTTTCAATCTCGCCGACCGCACTCAGGAATCAGGTCTAGTGGTGAGCTTGTTGAGTGGGAGGCCACTCTCCTGTGTACACCGGGCCCATCTCATTATCTGCGGTGACTGACTGCGCTGTCCACGTGATCTTCTGGAAGTTGAATCCCAGGGTTTCCTGGAGCGTTCCGGTCGAGCTGTTTTCGATCACCAACGATGTCACCTGTGCCTGCGCCACCTTGTACACCATACGCTCGTAGGGCGTGCCGCCCGCTGACCACACGAAATGAGCGATTACTTGGGGAAGGACCTTGCCGCTCACTGCAGCGCCCAACTGCTGCACCGTCCCCTGAGTGATGATGGTTACGAGCGTCAGTGGGGAAATGACCGTCGTGCTCGATTTAGTCAGCTGCAGCGCGAGCGAGGAAAATGGTATTTCGTCTAGGAAGCGGCTATTGGGGACGTTTGGAGCGAGGAAGACGAAATTGGGCTCGATGTCGAGGGGGCCGCCGCCAGTCCTGTTCACAGCGTCGTACCATGCCGTTGTGGTCGGGCCGGGGCTGTTATCCCCGTTCCGGCTGGTGTACTCCCAGGTGATCGTGTCAAAAGAGAGAGTGAGCTTTTCCATGGGCATGTTGTCCAGGACCGAATCCGTGCTGACATCACTGATCAGGACGTTGGTCAAGCTGATCGTGAACGTGCGGGGGGAGTTGGGCCCCCCGCCCAACAACACGAGATTCCCCGTGGCGATCGCCTGGCCTTTCGCGGCCGCGACGGCGAGCAGCGGGCTCATTATGTCGGAGTGGCGACGGATCTCGATCGAGGAAACCTGCACAGCTCCTCCTGCGCCAGTAGAAACGTCCACCCGCTGGCTGAACGAGAGGATGTCGATGCTGTCCGCGAAGCTACTCAGGGTCAAGGTGCCAGGGGACGTGAGTACTGGCGTCGGACCTCCTCCGGATCCCGCCGGACCCGTTGCACCTCGCGGCCCTGCCGGCCCTGCCGGCCCTGCCGACCCTGCCGGTCCCGCTAGCCCCGCTGGCCCCGCCGCACCGACTGGCCCTACCGGCCCCGCAGGCCCCACCGCACCCGCTGGCCCTGCCAGCCCCGCAGGCCCCACCGGCCCTGCCGGACCCGCAGGCCCCACTGGCCCTGCCAGCCCCGCCACACCCGCTGGCCCCTGCGCCCCAGTCGCGCCAGTCTTTCCCTGCGGACCAGCCGGACCTGCTGGGCCCGTAGGTCCGAGCACCCCGACGAAGGATGCGCAGCCGGTCCCGGTCAATCCGAGGTCGACCGTCGCGCTGGCGTTCATGTTGTTGAGTGTTACCTGCGTGCTCGCGCAGGTGGAGCTTGCGGATGCCGACACCTGATAGCTGCCGGTGCCGAGCCCTGGAATCGAGTAGTGCCCGGTCGCATCGGAGAAAGCCGTCCGGGATTCCGACCCTGTCAATTTCACCGTCGCGCCCACGACAGGACCCTTCGACGATGTCACCGCGCCCGAGATCACGAACGAGCCGGTGAGCGCCTGAGACGAAGTCTCCAGGCTCTTTCCCGAGCTACGCCCCGTGCAGGCACCGAGCAGGCCGAGCAAGACCAGCCCGACCAGGCGGCCAGAGTTTCCGAAACCACTGCGGATACTGATAGTACTGATGGGAGTGTTCATGAACGCCCTCTTAGTCTGCTACGACGTATATAGTCAAGTGAGTTCTTGGAGCACATGTGCAACCCCTCCCACCGAGGGCCACATGACACATGGCTCTCTTCCATCGCTCACGTCATCCGAGAGGCGCGCCATGCTCCTTCACGCCGGACCAGCCCGGGAAGTAGAGCCCGCGGCCCTCGGCCTTGGTGGTCGAACTGAAGCTCGTCCCTGCAGAGCCGACCACGCTGACCTTGGCGCCCGCAACGGCGTTCACAGTCCCGCGGATCCACTGTCGAGCAACGACAGATCCGGGAAGCCCGAGGCCAGGGCCACGTCCATGGTGCGCGCGAGGGAGTCAAATACAACGGAATCCTCGGAGGCGACCTGGATATCGTCCTTGTCAGGGTGACCGGCCTTCACCTTCTTCAACTCGGCGAGAAGACCCTGGAAATCGTACTCGCCGTTCTTCTTGGCGATCTGCACGCGATCCTGGTCTACCGCCAGGTTGAAGCCCTCGGCCCCCACCAGCACCATGACCTTGGTCATGGGAGGATCCACTCCATCGGTCCCGCCAGGCCCGTGCTGACTCAACTTGAGTTGTGCCAGTTGCGTCCATACCGCAGTGATGAGCAGAAACGCGACCATGCAGGTCAGCAGATCGATGTAGGGAACCAGGTTGAGTTCAGCAACCAGGGATTTCTTGCCGTCCTTGCCGTCGGATTGCAGAGAGATAGCCATGTGTGCCTCCAAGCTGCGGCCCCAAGGCCGGCGCAGGGCTGAGCCGTCGCGGGGTCCGTGCGGTTTTCTGCAGACGGGCGGCGCCCTCGTCTCTCTAAATGGATCCGACAACCGGCACGCGGAGAAGTTCCCGCTTCCACAGAGATGTGCCCATGAACGGTCTTTGCATCAGCCTTGACATCTATCGCCGGGCGGTTCTCATTGAACCATGCGCGCTTGGCTACTCGACGATTTGACCGGCATCGGCAGCTTGCGTCTGGCGGAAATACCCGATCCAGTCCCGCAGGAGGGCGAGGTTATCCTCCGGGTACACTACGCGAGCCTGAATCCCGCCGACCGCTACCTGGCGGAGGGGCAGTATCCCGCCAAGCCGGCCCTACCCCATGTCCTCGGCCGCGACGGCATGGGAACCGTCGAGCGACTTGGACCCGGGGTAACGCTGCTTCGGCCAGGCGAGCGGCGTGTCGTTCTGCGGAGTGATGTGGGTGTGAACCGTCCGGGCACATTTGCGGAACGAGTCGCGGTGCCCGTTGAGAACCTGGTTGAAATACCGGCGGGCTGGGGCGATCCCGAGGCGGCCAGCGCGGCGCTGGTCTACCTGACTGCGTATCAGGCGCTGACGATGTGGGGCGCGCTGCCGCGGGACTCGCTCGTGTTGGTCACCGGCGCGTCAGGTGGCGTGGGTGTTGCGGCCGTGCAGCTCGCGCGGGCGCGGGGGCACAGAGTGATCGCCCTGTCACGCAGCCCAGACAAGAGCCGCCGCTTGCTGGAGCTTGGCGCCGTGATGACCTTCGATCCCGGGAATCCCGACTGGCAGCGATCGGCCAAGGC
>PMZX01000019.1 GCA_003170035.1 Myxococcales bacterium
CACTCATGTTGGCACAGAGGGGCATGTGCCGAGAGATGCCTTCATGGTCGCTCGGCGAAGTCGTGAGGGCCTGGTTGGCGAAGTAGAACCTCAGGTCATGGAGCCGAGGTCGCAATCTGTCTTGCGGCCGGGCGATCCCGAAGGCGTAGACGAGTCGACGGAAGACTCCGCGAGCCGTGTTGTGGTTCCAGAAACGTGAGTACCTCGCCATGGACCTTGTGCGGCCCGTGGGGACCTCGCTTCTTGGGCACCAGCCCCGCGATACCCAGCCTGGCCTCCAAGAACCGTGCCGGCCCGCACGTGGGTCTGTGCAGCGCTTGCGACGGGCGAAGGACAGGTCTCCTCGGAACCGCAGGGAACCGCTCGATATCATGGCGATTCGAGAAGATCCACTTCTGGCACAAGACGCCTAGGCCGCCGGATCCCCTCGTGACTAGATGTGCACGATCATCCGCGTCTTGCCGGCGACGGTTTGTTCCAGCGATTCCGAGCGCTCGAACTGGGCCGAGCCGAGCTGGGGATGGACGCGTGCGAGTCGCGTCGTGATGCCGGACTGTTCTTCGGACGTGAGCCCTTGATTGGACGTGAAGCGGATCGACACCGCGCTTCCGCGGTCGATGACCTGGAAGCTCCGAATGGCCGAGCAGGGGCGAACCGCGTGGCTGAAGGCTTCCGAGTGCACGAGCGTTCCGTCGCTCAGCTCCACGTAGTCGTTGCAGCGTCCCGCTACGGATGCGAGGGTTGTCAGGCCGGCGGATTCGTCCGCCGCTTCCGGCAGTACGACCTCGTCGCCGATCTCGTAGCGGATGAGAGGGAAGGCTCTGGGAAACAAGCTGGTGACGAGCAGTCGCCGCCGCGGACCCGAGCCGGCTGCTTCCAACAGGTGATGGCGCCAGAACACACGGTAGCCGCCGGCGGGATGCGTATGAGCCATGACGCCGGTCTCCACGGCACCGTATTCCATCCCCACGGGACAGCCGAAAAGGCCCTGCAGCCGAGCGGCGCTGGTTGCGTCGGGGAATGCTTCGGCCGTGCCAAAGATGGCCTTCACGTTGAGCTCACGGAGATGCCCGCGGCCCTCGTTCGCGCGTGCGAGCAGGTCGAGGGCTACGCTGTAGCCCACGACATAGTCGGGCCGGAACTCCGCGAGAGCATCGGCAGCGCGGCGCATGGCGGCTGCGCTCACATCGTAGGCCGAATGGCGTCGATAGCCGAGCAGGCGGTCCGAGAGCTCACGGCGACGGGCCCGCAGCCAGCCCGTCCAGCCCGTTCCCAGGAGGTGGCTGTGCCCCCACAGGAGGAACAGTCGTGATTCCGGGCGAACTCCGTACCAGGTGCGTCCGAGCCACACTTCCCAGCGCGTGGCATCAGATTCGCTCTTCCAGGCGGGGATTCGGACGGGCTTCGAAGTGGAGCCTCCAGTCATCCGGACCATGTTCGGGGTCCGTGACGAGTCCGTCATGGCGCCCATGTGGCGCTGTACGTCCTCACGCTGCGTCGGCGGCACGACGTCCGCAAATTCCTCGATGCTGCCGAACCGCTGGGGAAGTCCGCGCTTGCGAGCCAGCTCGCCGAAGTAGGAGCAGTTCGCAATGGCCCGCGCCCAGACCTCGTTCAACTGCTCGAGCTGGAAAGCGATCCGTTCGGCGTCGCTCGGCGGCGGGTCGTAGAGCAATGTGGCTGCATCGAGCGGGCGCCGGTAGAGGGTGCCACGCAGCTTCCCGACCACGGTCATCCTCCGGCCTCCAGGCGGCCACGCCAGCCGCGTGGCGGTCGGAAGCGGAGCTTCGCCACGGAAAGGAGGTCGGCTTCGGGCAGCTCTCGTCCGTTCCATGTGACGAGCGGGGATCCGTCGACCCACAGCGAGTGAGGGATTCGTCGGGTCGACTCCCGCACGAGAGGGATCGTATCGGGATCAAAGCCCATAACCCTGGCGGCGACGCGATCACCGAAAGGGATGTCGTCACTCAGGATCACGACCCCCGACGAGATCGGCGATGGGGAGAGAGGTCCATCTCCCTCACCTCCAACAATCCCGTCGATCAAAGAGAGATTTCGTCGCACTGGTCGGTCGTGCATCGTTCCATCCGAGTCGGCGTAGTGGGCGATCCGAGCGAGGTCCACGGCCATGCGCCAGCACGTGTCGTTTCCGTACCAGGCACCACCCATTGGGGCTCCGACGTGCCCGAGCACGCGCCGGGACGTGCGGTCGATGATCTCCAGCAAGCCCTGCCCGATGCCGCCGTGCTCCCGACTCTGGACGAAGTCCTGGAATCTCGAGAACAGCTCCAGGAAGGTCCAGCCCGGCGGGTACTCGTCGCCGCCGTGTTCGGGGCTTCCGAACCGGTGGTGGGGGAGGCAGTCCTTGTGACCCACTATTCCCACGAAGCCCTTGAGACCGCAGGTAATGCCCACCTTCTGGTGGGTCTTAAGCTTCGACAGGCTCAGGATCGTATCGGATTCGAGAACGTCTCGATGAATCACGTATCGGTGTCGGTTGTTCGCATGAAACGCCTCGATTCGCGAAGCCTTGTAGTCCAAGACGCGGAAGGGAGCCGGCCGAGCTCCCTGGCTCGAGATCTCGTGCAGCAGGCTCTCCTCACCCAACGAAATTTCCACACCATTGGACGAGTCGTCTCGCTCGTCGACGTGCCGGACCCGGCCCAGCGCGGTCAGTTTGATGACGTGAAGACGAAGGTCGCGCGCTTGAACGTCGACATCGTGCTTCCGGAAGAACTCCTCCACCACCGATGCGCCAGTCTGGTTCTGGACGGCCTTCCAGTCGCAGGCCTGGAGGGGCGAATTTCCGAAGCGAATACGGCCGCTGGGACCCGTGGCGAGGTAGACGTAGTCGCAGATCGCTCGCAGCACCGACCCGTGAATGCACTTCGATGCGAATCCTTCGTCGGACTCCTGCAAGCGTCGGTGGTAGACGAAGTTGCAGAGTATGAAGACCTGACTGCCGGGCGCGATCTTGGACGCCAGCGGATTCCAGCGCGGGGATCCGAAGTTCTCGGCGTCGAGCCCCAAGTCGAGGAGGCTGCGACGGACCATTTCGTAAACTGGATTCGGTGAGTGGGCGATGCGATCGAACGGATACTCCGGGTAGCGTTCTCCCGGGGAAAATGCGTCATCCGGAGCCGGGTATGACACGTCTCTCTTCGAAACGACCGCTGCGCGCATCGGTAGCAGCGCAGTATATAACCCACTCACCGAGCAAGAGCGAGCCGTCAAAACCCGTCGCTGGCGCCACTCCCAACCTTGCGGCCACATCGCGCAACGTGGCGTGGCCGCCCGTAACCAGGTCGACCAGCTTGGACCGCTGCTCACCAGTGTATTGTCTCCGCATGCGCGCATGGTGCCGATCGCGGTGGACCTGCGCCATGTGGGGTCCGTGCAGCGGTTACGGCGCGCAAGCTGCTAGCGCAGTAACCTCCCGAGCGTATATCGAACACCACCCCGTTTGAGGTACCAGTAAACGCGCCGCGCCCTGAAGATTGCGCGCAAAAGCCGCCCGACGGGGCGGTACTTGGAGGAGAAATTGAGCTTGGCAGCTATTGCGCGATTCTCGGCATCGGAGACTGCGTCCTGTCTTCCCGTCTTCTGGTTGGCATGACAGCGAAAGCACCCCAGAACGCAGGAAACCCGGTAGAACCGGTGAGCCCCGGCAGCCAACCCGAGGCGCAAAATGAAATCGTAATCCATGGTTCGATGGAGCGATTCGTCGAATTGCCCGCACCTGAGGTGCGCGTCCCGCCGCCAGAAGAGCGCTTGCGTGCCGAGATGCCAGCCTTCAAAGACGAGGTGGTTCACGCTGAAGTCGAAAGCGTATTCCCGGGAAAGCTGTCGATCTTGTACGTCAATGGCATCAATGTCGCCGTACACGGCCACGGCGTCCGGCCGATCGCGGAGCGCCTGGGCGACACAGACCAATGCGCCGGGTGCGTAGAGATCGTCGGAGTTCATCCAGCCATAGAGTTCACCGGTGGCACGGGCGAATCCCTTATTCAGGGCGTGGCTCTGGCCCCGATCCCGCTTTGACTCCCAATGGTGGAAATAGTTTTGATACCGGCTCTCGATCTCGACGCTGCCGTCAGTCGAACCGCCATCGATCACGAGGAGCTCGAGGTTTGGATAGTTCTGGTTCAAGACGGAGAGGATGCTGCGTTCAACAAACGCCGCCTGGTTGAAGACCGGCATTACGATCGAAATCCGGGGGTACGACGGGTCCGTGGCAGCCAGTACGGCTGGGTCAAACCGCGGTCGCGCGACGAACTCTCGTATCGTCATCGCGGCGTCAGACAACGTCACAGCAAACCTCCCACGTGTGAGCACGGGCTGCCGCGCGGCGGCCAGTCCTCGTATCCGGCACTCAAGCAAGCCCCGGCGGCACACGATCACTCGGCGTCGCTAGAATATCGTCGTGGCGAGATTCGCCAGCGTCGCGCAGGGCGACAAGCCGCGAAAGCCTGCCGTCGGCACCCCGCACAACGTCAAAGAAGCGGTAGTCACCGGTGGAACGAAGGAAGGTAAAGAGGTCCTTCTTGCCATAGCCAAAACGGCCCATGTTGCTGTCAGCCTCGAGAACAAGAAGCGGCCGATGCACCTCGAGCGTACGGCGAGCGCCCTTCAGAACCTGCATCTCGGCTCCCTCAACGTCGATCTTCACCAAGGACGGCGGCCGGATCACCGCCGCGCTTACGAGGCTATCGATGGTCACCATCTGCCTCGACACGGGCCTCGCAGTCGGGTCGCGTGCCACAAGGGACGCGTGCGCTGATGTCTTGGTAAGGAAGAGCTCAGCGCTACCCTCGTGGTCGCCGAGAAGAACGTCAAACACCTGGAAGGACGGCAGTTTGTTCAATGCTGCCGAGACGGCCAGCCGGTGCGCAAGGCCTGGCTGAGGTTCAAACGATACGATGTCAACCGCGCCGCGGAAGTGGCAACCGAGCTGAATCGAAACGTGCCCGACGTTCGCACCAACATCGTAGAAGACGTCGCCCAGTCGGAGTTGGGCCCTACAAACATCGAGAACGTGGCTTGGGTACCGCACTCCGCCGTTCAGCATGGCGAAATAGGTGCCGAGGTCCGATGGCTCGACAGCATATCGAGCCCCGGAGGCCGCCCTTAGGACCAAACGGTGATTTTGCAGAAGACGCCCACCCACGAAGGATGGTAGCGCGGCTCTCCCCCGGGGGGCTTTTCGCGACCACAGCCTCAACAATTGCACGGTCCAAGGTACATCCTCGCTCCAACCGCCGACGGCGTCGGCTGATAGCTGGACGGCACGAGGAGTCTCTAGCATCGGGGGCACCCAGCCAAGGGTAGCCTGGGTTCGGCCGGACTGTCTAGTCGCTGGGTCAGGGCTGTCGACGATTCTCCTCACCGCGCGACTTGCCACCAATCCGATCCGGGCTGGGTGATCGGAGTGTTTTTGCTATGCGTGGCTTCCAAGATTGATTAGCGCATCCGCAACGGGCGTGAGGCCGAACTTTTCTCGGATCGTTGGCGCGGCCAATCTTGCTGCGGCGGTGTGGCGGTCGAGATTTCCAACGAAGTCGAGCAGGTCCGCCTTCAGTTCCCCTCTTGACGTTCCGCAGAGTTTGACGGCATCGCCAGTCTCGCGTGCCATGCTCAGCCCCGCGCCGCACTGCCGCGACGACAAGACAGGCAGCCCCCATCCAAGTCCTTCGATGATGGCAATACCCCACGGCTCTGTGGTGCTGGCAAGCATCATGCCGTCGAACGCACCGAAGATGCGTCGCGAGCTGGTGAACGGGACTGCCCCAGCGAGTACCGCTCGCCCTGGCATCCTGCAGAACACGGGTTCCAACCGAGCGCGTTGCGGTCCCTCTCCTACAACCGTGAGCGAGCCAGGCATACCCTCGGCAACGGCATCCTGAAAAGCATTTGCCTGCGCGACAAGATTCTTGTAACTGCTCAGCCTCGCTACGGTCAGCAGACGCGGACGTGGCAGATCACGAACCAGGTCTAGCAGTGGCGCTGGAAGCGCGGGTTCTAGCGGTTCGGGAAACTCGACCGGGAGCAATGGGATGTCGATACCTTGGCGAATACCAAGCATCCGGTGTGCCAGCGCATTCGAGTACCCGAGGTCCAGGGATGCAGCGAAGGTGGTGCCAAGCACCATTCGCTTCAGGAACCGAACGGACTTTGCAACTGGCGTTGACCTCGCAGTGTCGGCTAGGGCGATTCCGTTCGCATCGCTCATGTAAAGCAATAGGCGCTTGTCGCGCCTCATGGCGCCTGCGACTGCACTGATTGCAATGTTGTAGATGGGACTATGTCCCATGCAGAGGATGGCGGCATGAGGGGCTCTTGCGCACCTCGCGCCGAGCTTGACGACCGCCCTCAATGATTGGATCGGGACCAGCTCGACGCTTGCCGATGAGATGACATCGGTTTCGTGTGCAAAGTCCGGCTGCGGCTCTTGGGGGATGTACGCCAGCGTGACCGCGTGGCCGGATCGCTCGACGACACGCTCCCAAAGCGCCAGGGTGTACGGGGATAGGCCGCCCGCCAGGACGAACCAATGCAGGCGGGGCGGTGTCACAGCCGGTGCTCCGTCCTGGCCACGAGGCCCTCCGAGGCCCCGGCCAGGAAGAGCAACATGCCCCCGTATGGCGACCCTGCGGACCACAGGGTCGCCTCGGCGAGATTATTCACAAGGCCTCCCATGGCGCCTGCCCAGAACGCGGCTGCCAGCCTCGCATCGTTCCGAAGCTCGCCAGGGTTGTCGGCCAGGTAGGTGTTCAATCGCTTGATGCGAAACCCGCCGAACACGCACAGCACGACTGGCAAATACATCACGAGTGCTCCGAGGATCCCGGTTTCCTCGAGGATCGCTATGAAGGCATTGCCCTTCTCGCGGCCACCGAGGCCCACCAGTCTCCACTCCTTGGTCTCCTCTCCGACGGATGTCCCGAACCCATGCCCCACCAAAGGGCTGGCCTCGAAATTCGTTATACCCGTGTCCCACGTCTCACGTCGTGACAGGAGCACGTCATCCTTGCTCCCCTTGCGGACGAATTGGCCACTCTCCTGCATCGCCACCTCGGTCACGGATGGCAGGGCGACATACGCCGACAGGGTTATGGTCGCCAGGAACATACCCGCCATGGCAATGCCGCGCATTTGGCGAGTCAAGAGCGCGTAGAGGAGAATCGATATGGCTGCGCCACCCGTGCCGGCGCGCGATCTCGACAACAGCAGGCACGCCGCCAAGGCGATCGGACCAACCAGCAGCAGGCGGCGATACCGCGACAATCGACTGTCGAGGCCCCCGACGCCGACCACCAGCCACATGGCGCCAAATGCTCCCAACGCGTTCGCATGACAGAAGATTCCCCGGAGCAGGTTACCCTGGAAGAACCAGCTGGGATAGGCCGCCAGGTATCCTGCGAAGGACGGGACAGCCAGTAGGGTCAGCAAGGCTCCAATCCTGCCGGGCAGGCGGTGTGGCGTTCCGACTGAGCCTTGGTAGCAGATCGACCCTGCCAGAAAAGCCCCCACCGTCAGGGCCAGGAAGGCAAGGCTGCGCAAGACCGTCACCGGAATATCGATTGTGTAGATCACCGTACCGACGGCGTATATCCCGCTGGCTAGCCACGCTGCTGCCTGTGCGGAAAGGGGCAAGCGCAGCAAGTTGCCTAGGCAGAACAGGCAGGCGATTCCCAGCAGCGCCCACCTTGCGAACTGGGCGTAGATCCCGACTCCCTCGGGCAGGGTGAGGGATATCGCGATCGACGCCGCAATGAAGGCGCCGGTGGCGATCCTTAGCGGGCGAAGCCCGCGCGCCTTCGCGAAGGCATCCTCTTGCGGCACGGTTGTCGCCATCTGCGCTCTGCTCACGATGGCCGGGGATGGCATGGTGGGTGAAGACTGTCGTTCAGGAGTGGCATGACACCACCGACGATGTTGGTGCCAAGTCGCGTACGCAGGATTCGATCGCGCCGACCGCGAAGGGTGGCGCGAAACTGGTTCGGTGGCTGCGGAATTGCTTCCAGAGCCGATCGACGCGCGCTTCGCGAAACAAACCGGACTTGGGCGCACGCGCTGAATTGTGCTGCGCCACGAGTAGATCTTCCCAGTTCAGCGTGAAACCCTGTTTCGCTTCGCGGAAGCTATCTTCGGGCAAGTACTTGGCGAGGATCCGCCTCAGCAACGCCTTGGGCTGGTCCCCGCCAAGCGCGCGGTGACCCAACCCCGCAACGGTTTCCACCACCCTCTTGCCAATCAGCGGGACTCTGACCTCGAGGGCATGGGCCATGCTCATTTGGTCCGTGGCGCGCAGCAACTGGTCGTGCATGTAGACACTCAGCTCGTAGAAGCTCACCTGCCTTTCCAGGGCCAAGCCGTCCGGGCACGCAAGCGACTCGACGCGACGAATGTGCTCGCACATCCGCATGCTTCTTGCGCTCTCGACCAGCAGCTCGGACACCTCCCGATCGCTCATCAGGCTCCGCTTTGCATACCAGAGGGCCGCGAGACTTCCCCCAGCCAGAAGCGCCTCGGCCAGGCGAGACCAGCGTGGCACGGGCGGCACCAGTCGCCCGAGACGCAGCCTGATGATCGACGGAATGTGGGGCAGAAGCTTTTCCAGGTGCAGGCGCGCGAGGCGTGGAATCAGGGTGAAGGTCGGGTATCCGTAGAACCGCTCGTCTCCGCCCAGGCCCGAACATGCGACCTTGGCGCCAGTTGCGCGTACGGCGCGGCTCACCAGCCAGGTGTTCGGTCCATCCACACTTGGCACGTCCATGTCCCCGATCGCCTGATCTAGCCAATCCGTCTCGGTACCAAGATGAAGAGGGATCTCGTGATGATCGGTGCCCAGAAGCCTTGCGGTGGTCCGCGCAGCATGGGTCTCGTCGCCCTTCTGCCCGGGCAACGAAACCGTGAAGGTGCGGAGGTCGTTCGCGCCTTGCTCACGCATCAACGCGACCACCAGGCTCGAGTCGATGCCACCGGACAGGAAGGCCCCGACCGGAACGTCGGCGCGAAGGCGGCTGCGCACCGACTGCCGAAGCGCCTCGTGCACGATCTCGGTCCCCAGCCGCGCGTCCTGAATGGCCTCCGTCTCCGGCGCCATCGGGATGAACCAGTATCGCCGCTTCTCTAGGATGCTGGTCTCGACGTGCAGCTCCAGTCGGGATCCAGGCTCGAGGAAGTTGATCCCCTCCACGTGCGTGTACGGAGGTGGAATCGACCCCTGGCTCAAGAGACAACCAATCCCGCGCAGGTCGGGGCTGCCCTGGACGACCCCCGCTTTGACCAGCGCGCGCACCTCGCTGGCAAATGCGAAGCACTCACGAGTGTGCGCGAAGTAGAGCGGCTTTTCTCCCAGATGATCGCGCGCGCAGAACAGTGTTTGCTCTTTCTCGTTCCACACGGCGAAGGCGAACATCCCATCCAGCTCGTCGAGACACCGGCTGCCCAGCTCGACGTACAGGCGAAGCAGGACCTCCGTGTCCGACCGCCCGCGAAAGGCGACGCCTGCATCGACCAGACGCCGGCGAAGCTCTTCGTGGTTGTAGATCTCGCCGTTGAAGACGATGGTGAAAAGTCCGTCCGGAGTAGACATCGGCTGGGCGCCGGTCGGCGTCAGGTCCACGATGCTCAACCGAGTGTGCGCGAAGCCCGTGCGCCGATTGGGGGAGGTCCAGATCCCGTCGGCGTCGGGTCCACGATGCTTGAGAGCATCGCGCATCCGCTGCAGCGCGGACAGATCAACGTCCTTGCAGTCGGCTAGCTGGACGATGCCGGCGATCCCGCACATTGGCTACGAAACTGCACGATAGTAGCGGTCGTAAGGGGCATAGTACGAGTACCCGTAGCCATGCTTGCCGCCCTTGCGATCAGGCTGATTGACGACCAGACCCAGGATGCGCGCTCCAGCATCGGTAAGGTGCCGGCGTGCGTACGTGGCGCTGTCTCGGGTCGTATGCCCGGCCCGCAGCACCATGATCACGCCATCGGTGATGCTGCCCAGGATGGCAGGATCGGTGACCGGTCCGATGGGCGGCGCATCCAGGATGACCTTGTCATAGTCCTGGCGACACTGCGCCAGGATTTCGCGGAAACGGTCGGCGTGTAGCAGCTCGGCCGGGTTGGGCGGGATGGGCCCACACGGTAGGACGTCCAGTCTCGGTATTGCAGTGTGGACGATGAGATCCTTGACTGCGGCTTCCCCCATGATGGCGGTCGAGACGCCCTTGTCTGCTGGCAGTCCGAACGACTTGTGAATGCGTGGCTTGCGCAGATCTGCATCGAGAAGAAGAACGCGCGCTCCGGCTTGCGCCATCGTAATGGCCAGGCTGATCGCGGCGGTGGTCTTTCCATCCCTTGGTCCTGGGCTGGTCACCACGAAAACCCGAACCTCCTTTTGCGCCGAAAGGAACATCAAGTTCGTACGAATGGACCTGCACGCTTCGGCCGCGAGGGAAGCCGGCTCTCTGAACACGGTCAGGTCGCGCAGCGGTGCGTCTTCTGTCGTTCGCTGCTTTGCATCCGTCAGCAATGGCAGCATTCCGAGCATCGGCGCACCCACCAGTTCCTCCGCGGCCTCGGGTGTCCTGACCGTGTTGTCGAGGGCCTCGATGGCGAAGGTAAGCAAGAGCCCGATCAGGAGGCTGAGGGCAACGCCGAACGCAAGGTTGATGCTGAGGTGGGGGCTGGCGGGCCCGCCCGAGGGGGTGGCCCGGTCGAGGATGCGCACGTTGTTCGCGCGCTGCAGGCCGGTCAAGTCTACCTCTTTTTGGCGCTGGGTAACCTGGCCGAAGACCTTGGCGTTGTTCTCGGCGTCGCGGGCCATGGGCCGGTACTCGACCTCCAGCTTCGCCAAGTCGAGCGCCAGGTTCTTCTCTTGGTGCATCCACTTGGTCAGCGCGGATTCGGTATCCACGATGGCCTGGTAGCGCTTGTCAAAAGCCTTCAGCACCTCGTCCAGCTCGTGGTTGTAGTCCCGCCGCGTGGCCTGGAGCTGCTGCTGAATGTTTTCGATCTTGGGGTGCTTATCGCCGTAGCGCGATTCCAGGTCGGCCTTCAGCTTGAGCAGGTCGAGATAGTTTTCGCGCAGCTTGGCGACGACCGGGTTGTCTCTGATCTCAGGCAAGCTTTCCTTTTCCGTGATGTCATTCTTCGCGGCGAGAATCAGCTTGCGAATCGACTCGGCTTCGATGCGCTTGGTCTTGATGTCCGTCAGCTTGGCGTTCAGCGTCTGAACGTTCTGTCGGTTCATGCCCTGTTGATCGTCCAGGCCCAGGTCGAGCAGGTTGTGCTCCTTCTTGAATGTGTAGAGGGCGAGCTCTGAATCCTCCAGCTTCTTGCGCAGATCGACCGTCTGTTCTCCCAGCCAGCTACTGGCTGAGCGCGCGCCCTCGAGCTTGTAGTCCAGGTTCCGCTCGACATAGGCGTCGGCGAAGGCATTGGCGATCCTGGCGGCGCGGTCGGGATCGAGGTCGCGTGCCGTGATGTTCGCGATGCTCGAATCCCGGGTGCCGACCACCTTGATCTGACCGAGCAACCCATCGGCCTGGTTTTGGCGGCTCGGCATCGGCCCGTTTCCACCGGATGAGGTTGGTGCCGGTCCGACCCGGTCCAGAACCTTCTGCGCAATCGCTCGCGAACGGATGATTCGGTGCTGGGTTTGGTGGAACGTTTGGGAGTAGGCTTCAGCGCCCAGATCGATGACCTCCTGGACACCTTGGAGGATTCGCGGAGCGGACGATTCGATAACCAGCGAGCAGGTCGCCTCGTAGATCTTCGGTTGTCTGATGGTGTAGACGAAGGCAATGGCCGCGCCAGCGATCAAGGTCAGCGCGGGCACGCGCCAGCGCTTGCGCAGCACGTGGACGTAGTGCCGCAAATCCACGCTGGCGCTGGGGAACTTCGTCGGTGCTGCAGGCGCGTTTTCCACTAGGGCTGAACGCTAGCCGGAAATCCGGGGCGGCGCAACGATGCGCCACCACATGCGTCTACGTACGGGGTATGGGGCGCTCGAAGCATTTCGCGGACGAGGGGCGGGAGGATGACGGGAGAAGAACGGCGCACCTGGCCTTGGAGGGGGGCGGGTGGTCAGGTTCAGCAACCGAGAGCTGTTCGAGGAGACGGAGGGCGTGCTGGAGGAAATCAGGCGGGCATGCGGGAGGTGAGGGGCGCCGCCCCTCACCCGCCACGCTGCGCGTGGCGGCCTCTCCCCGCGAGGACGCGGGGCGAGGGGACCGGAGTCTCCGCCTCGCCCCCACTTCCCGCCTCGCCCCGCAACGCGGGCAAGGGCGCGAGCGCAGCGAGCGGGGGTGGTGGTGGAGGGGTAGGTCCCGAAGTCCCCGAAGGGGGGAGCGTGGCGGTGAGGGGCAACTTATCCACAGCCGCTCCGAGAATCCCTCATGGACATCGCACTCGCGCGCCGACGTGAACTCAGGAGGGCCGCCACCGATGCCGAGCAGGTGCTATGGCGCCTACTCAGAAGGCGGCAGTTTGCTGGCGTGAAGTTCCGCCGCTAGCATCCGATCGGGCACTACATCCTCGACTTCTACTGCGCGGATTACGGGCTGGCGGTGGAGTTGGACGGCGGCCAGCACTTTACAGACGAGGGCCGGGCTCATGACGAACGCAGAACCGAGTACCTGGCCACT
>PMZX01000077.1:0-142 GCA_003170035.1 Myxococcales bacterium
TGCGCGGGACGAAGCGGGAAGACGTGGAGCGAGGGCAAGTGTTGGCGAAGCCCGGTTCGATCACGCCGCACAAGAACTTTCGCGGGCAGGTGTACATATTGAAGAAGGAGGAGGGTGGGAGGCACACGCCGTTCTTCAAGGG
>PMZX01000077.1:199-2198 GCA_003170035.1 Myxococcales bacterium
TGACCCAGATCCTCGAGTAGGCAGACCTGGCGGAGTTTCCCAAAGGACATTAGAAGGGGGCGCAACGTGACACCCAAAATCAGGATTCGGCTCAAGGCCTACGATCATCGCCTGCTTGACCAGTCGGCGGGCGAGATTGTGGACACCGCCAAGCGAACCGGCGCAAAGGTCGCAGGCCCCATCCCCTTGCCGACCAAGATCAACAAGTACTGCGTGCTGCGTTCACCTCACGTCGACAAGAAGTCGCGCGAGCAGTTCGAGATCCGCACCCACAAGCGGCTGCTTGACATCCTCGACCCCACCCAACAGACGCTGGACGCGCTCATGAAACTCGACCTGTCGGCCGGCGTGGACGTCGAGATCAAGACCTGAGGAAGGCCATGCAGATCGACGTCGTCAACATGGAAGGTCAGAAGGTTGGCCAAATGGAACTGGCCGACGAGGTGTTTGACTGCAAGGTGCGCGAGCATCTGCTGTGGGAGACGGTCAAGGCGCAGCGGGCCGCGGGACGCGCAGGCACGCATGCGACCCGCACGCGCGAGTTCGTGCGCGGCGGCGGCAGGAAGCCCTACCGCCAGAAGGGTACCGGCAACGCGCGCCAAGGCTCGACCCGTTCACCGAACTTCGTGGGCGGCGGAAAGGTCTTCGGGCCCCACCCGCGCGACTACGAATACACTCTGCCCCGCAAGGTCAAGAAGGCGGCGCTGGCCTCGGCGCTGTCCCTGCGTGCGCAGGAGAAGAAGCTGGTCATCGTCGAGAAACTGGTGGTTGAGACGCCCCAAACCAAGCGCATGGCGGGCGTGCTGAAGGCGCTGGGCGTCGACTCGGCGGTGGTGGTGGACGGCAAGGAAAACGGCAACTTGGTCAAGTCGATCCGCAACATGGCCGCCTTCACCTGCCTGCCGCCCGAGGGGCTCAACGTGTACGACATTCTCATGCATTCTGGCCTGGTTATCGCCAAGGACGTCGTCAAGGCGGTCGAGGCGCGTATCGTGGGCTCCGGTGGTGAGGCCGCGGCTTAGGAAAGGCAAGTCATGCGCTCCCCTGAAAAAATCATCAAGCGCCCGCTGCTGACCGAGAAGGGCTCCTTGCTCAAGGAGACCGGCGGCCAGCCTGAAGAGGATCTCGATCCGGAGCAGGTCCAGCCCCAGCTCTTGCTCGAGGTGGCGCGCGATGCCAACAAGATCGAAATCAAGCACGCGGTCGAGAAGCTGTGGAACGTCAATGTTCTCAAGGTGCGCACCTCGATCGTGCGGGGCAAGCAGCGGAGGGTAGGCCGCCACATCGGCCGGCGCTCCAATTGGAAACGCGCATTGGTCACGCTGGCGGCCGGCCAGAAGATCGATTTCTTCGAGGGAGTCTAGTCCATGGGTCTTCGCACCATCAACCCGACAACGCCCGGTGTGCGCGGCAGGATCGCGCCCGATTTCTCCGATCTCACACAGGGCAATCAGCCGCTCAAGGCACTCACCGAGGCCAAGCCCTCGACGGGTGGTCGCAATCACTACGGTCGCGTGACCTCACGCTTTCGGGGCGGCGGCCACAAGCGTCGCTTCCGTGTCATTGATTTCCGGCGCGACAAGATTGGCGTGCCCGCCAAGGTGGCCAGCATCGAGTACGACCCCAACCGCAGCGCACGCATCGCGCTTCTGCACTACTCGGACGGCGAGAAGCGATACATCCTGTGGCCGGTCGGGCTCGCGGTGGGGGACACGGTGATTTCTTCGGCCGGCGCCGACATCAAACCCGGCAACGCCTTGCCCCTGCGCAATATCCCGCTCGGTACCACCATTCACAACGTGGAACTGAAGGTGGAGGGCCGCGCGCAGATGGTTCGCTCGGCCGGCAGTGGGGCGCAGCTCATGGCCAAGGAGGGCGAGTGGGGGCAGGTGCGCTTGCCCTCGGGCGAGGTCCGCCGGGTTCACCTGGAGTGCCGGGCCACGGTCGGGCAGTTGGGTAACGTCGAGCACAGCAGCGTGCACAACGGCAAGGCCGGTCG
>PMZX01000077.1:2293-4404 GCA_003170035.1 Myxococcales bacterium
GGAAAGAAGGCGTAGCCATGGCACGCTCAGTAAAGAAGGGCGCATTCGTGGATCGTCACCTGATGACCAAGGTGACCGATATGCAGCGGCAGAAGGCCAAGAAGGTCATCAAGACCTGGTCGCGNNTTCGTGACCGAGAACATGGTCGGGCACAAGCTGGGCGAATTCGCGCCGACGCGGATTTTCCAGACTCACTCCGGGGATCGCAAGGCGGCCGCGGGAGCGGCCACGCCGGGCGCGCCCGCGGCTCCGGGTGCGGCAGCCCCAGCTCCGGGTGCGGCGGCGCCTGCGGCGCCCGCGGCTGAAAAGAAGTAGGAAGAAAGACGACGAAAATGGCACACGCAGTGTTGAGACGGTTCCGGCAGTCGCCGCGCAAGGTGCGCATGGTGGCTGACATGATCCGCGGGCGACATGTGGCCGAGGCGCTGTCTATCCTCGATCTTCAGCCGCGCAAGGCCGCCCGGATGTTGTCAAAGGTCCTGAGCTCCGCGGTCGCCAACGCAACCACCAACGACAAGGCTGACGCCGACGCGCTGGTGGTGACCAAGGTGAACATCGACCCGGGGCCGACCGAAAAACGCTGGCTGGCGCGGTCCATGGGACGCGCCAATCGGATCAACCGCCGAACCTCCCACGTGACCGTGGTGGTCGACGTGGTGCAGGAGTAATCGCAATGGGTCAGAAGACACATCCAGTAGGGTTTCGTCTCGGGGTCGTCCGTGGCTGGAGCTCACAGTGGTATTCAGAGAAGGATTTCGCCAAGTGGCTGCATGAAGACATCCGCCTCAAGAAGTTCGTGAAGGAGAAACTGGGCCATGCCGGGGTGGCCTCGGTCGAGGTTGAGCGCGCCGCCAACAAGGTGAAGATCAACATCTATACCGCGCGGCCTGGCATCGTCATCGGCAAGCGCGGCGCTGGCGTCGAGACGCTGAAGAAGGAAGTCCAGGCGCTGACCTCCAACGAGGTGTTCCTCAACATCCAGGAGGTTCGCAAGGCCGAGACCAACGCGCAGCTGGTGGCGGAGAACGTGGCGACCCAGCTCGAACGTCGCGTGGCCTTCCGCCGCGCTATGAAGAAGGCGGTGCAGACCGCGATGAAGTTCGGCGCCAAGGGCATCCGCCTGGCTTGTTCGGGCCGTCTGGGCGGGGCCGAGATGGCGCGCTACGAGTGGTATCACGAAGGCCGCGTGCCCTTGCACACCCTGCGTGCGGACATCGAGTACGGCTTCACCGAGGCGCACACCACCTACGGCGCCATCGGAGTCAAGTGCTGGATCTTCAAGGGCGAGGTCCTGCCGCAACGGTCGGTTCGTCTGGCCTAGGCGCAACGAGAGGAAACCATGCTGGCACCTGATCGAGTTAAGTGGCGCAAGCAGCAGAAAGGCAAGATGCGCGGCGTCTCCAAAGGCGGCGCCTTCGTTTCTTTCGGCGAATATGGCCTGCAAGCCTTGACCTGCGGCTTCGTGAGCGCGCGCCAGATCGAAGCGGCCCGTACCGCGATCTCGCGCCACGTGAAGCGTGGTGGAAAGCTGTACGTGCGCATCTTCCCGGACAAACCCATTTCCAAGAAGCCGGCTGAAACCCGGATGGGCAAGGGCAAGGGCACCCCGGAGGAGTGGGTGGCTGTGATTCGGCCCGGCCGGGTGATGTACGAACTCGAGGGCGTCACCGAGGAACTGGCCAAAGAGGCTTTCCATCTGGCCGAGCACAAGCTGGCGGTGCGCACGCGGGTCATCGGACGGGAGCACAGCCTATGAAAGGCAAGATCCAGGCGAAGGACCTGCGCGGAAACGAGCCGGCTGAACTGGCCCGCACGCTCAGAAAATTGGAAGAGGATCTTCTCCAGTATCGGTTGAAGAAGAACACCAACCAGCTCGAGAACACGATGCTGGTGCGCCATACCCGGCGGGACATCGCGCGGGTGAACACAGTGCTGGCCGAGCGGCAACACAAGTCGGCTGTGCCGGCCAACCCCGCGAAGGAGAAGTAGGCCGTGGCCAACCAAGCATCCAGCCCTGCCAAGAGCGACCAAGTCGCCGCAAGTCCGCGTTCCAAGTCGCGGAAGCGAAAGCTAGTCGGTGTCGTGACCAGCGACAAGATGAACAAGACGCG
>PMZX01000305.1 GCA_003170035.1 Myxococcales bacterium
ATGGTATCGCCTTCGTTGATGAAGAGCGGCACCGCGATGGTGGCCCCGGTGGAGATCTTGGCCGGTTTGGTCACGCCCGTGGCTGTATCACCGCGGAACCCGGGCTCGGTCGCCAGGACCTTCTGTTCGATGAAGTTGGGTAAGGTCACGCCCACGGCGCGCTCGTTGAAGAACAGCACCTCCACCACGATCTGCTCGGGCATGAAAAGGGCGTCGTCCCCGATGGTCTCCGACGGGATGTGCACCTGGTCGTAGGTGCTCGTGTCCATGAACACGAAGCTGTCGGCTTCCTTGTACAGATACTGCATGGTCTTGGTCTCGACGTTGGCCGATTCCAGCTTCTCGCCGGATCGGATGTTGCGTTCGATGACCGCGCCCGAGAGCAGATTCTTGAACTTGGTGCGCGTGAAAGCCGCGCCCTTGCCCGGCTTGATGAACTGAAACTCGACCACGGTGTACGGCGCGCCGTCCATCATGACCTTGAGTCCCTTGCGGATGTCGGATGTATCGTAGGTGGGCATTGGAACGGCGGATTTAGCTTGGCCGCTGTGCCCCGTCAACAACTACATTTCCGGGATCGGGCACTGCGCGTTGCGGGCGTGCAAGGCCCGCAGGGCGACCCGGTTGGGCGGCGCAGGCCGCTCCTGCGCTTGCAGCGCGGACAGATAGAGGAGCGCCGCGCGGCAGGCGTCGCCATGGCCGGACAGGGCCTTTTCCAGCCACTTTGCCGCCTGCTTGTGGTCGTCCTCGCGCGCGGCCAGGACCCCGAGGACGAAGGCCGCCACCGGGCTGCCGCGCTCGGCCCGTCGTTCCAGGGTAGCCCGGTTGCCTGGGGATAGGCCTGCATCGCGGCCCAGTTCCATGTACGTGCGCAGGTCAGCGTCTATCTCGGTGGGGCCTGCAGGCACGTTCTTGACGAGCGCGGCCATGGCCGCGCCCCCACCCTTCAGGTAGAGAGCCCGCAAGGCCACCAGATAGCGCTCGGGAAGGGCTGGTCGCTCAGCCGGGGGTGCCGTCCCATCTGCCTGGCCGCGCCCGAGACGGACTGCCCAGTCGGCCCAGGCCAGAGGCACGGCCTTCTCGTCGGCCAGCTTGCGCGCATGCGCCAGCACTTCACCGGCAGCATCGATCTCGCCCAGCGAGGCCAGCACCAGCGCGGAATCGGCCAGCACGCGCGGATCCTCGGACACCTGACCCGCGGCCCGCGCCTTGCGCACAGCGGTTGACCGTTCACCGTCGAGCCGCGCGTGCATGGCCGATGCAAGCCAGCAGGCCGCGCGCACCGGGCGCGAAATCCGGCTCTCGTCGTGGCACGCCGGCTCGATGTGCTTGGTCCAGCCACTCTCTCCCAGGGCGCGCTCAGCGTCGGCCGCCGCCAACTGCACGCGCGACGCCGCCTTGTTCTTGGCCAGGAACGCACGCGTCACACGGCGCGCAGCCGCGGCATCTCCGCTGTCGAGGCGCTGCGCGGCCCAGTCCGCAACAACCGGAGCGAAATCGGGGGCCAATTGCAGAGCCAGGTCGAGATCCTTGCCAGCCCCGGCGATGTCCCCTGCCAAGGTTCGAACACGCGCGGAAGCGAGCAGCAACGCAGGCGGTGGCTTCGGGACGGCGCTGGCCAGGCCGGCATCAACATGCTGCTTGGCCGCGTTGCGATCTCCGGCCGCCAGGTCTAGCAGCGCACGGACCGCCTCGACCAGTGCCAGGCGCTCCGGGTTGGGTTGGCCGCCCGGCGGCAGCCGCTTGAGCGCCTCATCGGCGCCCTTCGCGGCCGCCACCCCATGATCGAGGGTCAGGAACGCCTCGGCCAGCGCCAGCCGCACCAAGGCGTCGGCGTCGGGGTCCGTGCCAGCAAGAGCCGCGCGAGCCCGATCACGAACGCGCATGAGGCGATCGAAGGATCCAGACGACAGCGCACTGTCCAGTTCCTCGCGCGGAGAGGGGCCGCGACGCTGCGACGGCTTGTAGGCGCGATAGGCGAGGAATCCAAGACCGGCCAACAGCACGATCGCCGCGGCACCAGCCAGATACTTCCCCTTCCCGGACTTAGCAGCGGGCTTGCCGAAAGCCTGGGACGCAGTGCCCTGGTCCTGGGCTGAGCCCGGTCCGCCGGGCAGCGCCGCGGGCTGGCCAGGGGACGGCATCGTCAGCCCCGCGGCTCCTACAGCCGGCGGCGTGACGGGCACAATTTCCGGCGTGACGAACTCGGCCTGCGGCGTGACTGGTTCCACCCGAGGCGTGACGAGTTCGCCTTGCGGCGTGACGGGTTCGGCTCGCGGGGCCACCGGCACCGGCGGTGGCTTCCGCCCTGGCTTGTGCGCGGACACCTGGGAGCCCTTGTCCTCGGCCGGTCGCGCGTCGGGCTTGGGCGTCGGCATCGCGGATTCGAGAGTACGCAGGTCTTCGGCATACTCGCTCACGATCCGCGCGCGCACTTCGTCGCGCTTGCGATGCAACACGTCGCCCAGTCCGCGAAAGGCCTCGGCGTTGTCAGGGTGCTGCTGGCATACCTTCACCAGCACGCGCTGGGCCGTGCTCAGATGGCCCTGCTCAAGAAGCGTGCGTCCGAGCAGAATCTCTTCGCTGATGTCGGGAACGTCAGGCGGCAACGGAGGCCATACTACCGCAACTGGGCCAACCTGGCCTGCGGCGGCTACAAGGCCTGCAGTTTGGACCAGGGAATCCGAGGCGCGTGCGCACGCCCGTAAAGGCGACCTGCGGTCGCCCTACACAGGATGCAAGGGCAGAACGGCACGTCCGTGGGGCGACCGCAGGAGACCGCAGGCCGCCCCTACGCAAAACGCGGAATTTCGCCGCGCAGGACTATGCCTTGCTACCCAGTTCGAAGGCGTCATGCAGGGCGCGAACCGCCAGTTCGCTGTACTTGCCGTCGATGACGCAGGAAATCTTTATCTCCGACGTGGAGATCAGGTGGATGTAGATGTTCTCCTTGGCCAGCGCCTCGAACATCTTGAGCGCCACGCCGGCGTGCGAGCGCATGCCCACGCCCACGATCGACACCTTGGAAAGATTCTCGACCGTGCGGATGTGATCAGGCGGACAAAAATCAGCGCAGTGCTTGACGAGAAGCTCGCGTGCCCGCTTGCTGTCGCCCTTGGACACGGTGAAGGTCAGGTCAGTGCGACCCTCGGCGGAAAGGGCCTGGACGATGGTGTCGACACCCACGCCGGCGTCGGCCAGGGGCCTGAACACCTTGGAATGAATGCCGGTGGCATCGGAAATGCCGACCATGGTGATCTTGGTCTCGTCCCGCGTTGCGGTCACGCCGGACACCAGGACGGCTTCCATCGCTTTTTCTTCAGGCACGACCCACGTCCCTTCGTTGTCGTTGAAGCTCGATCGGACGTGAATCGGGACGGCGTACTTCATCCCGAACTCGACCGACCGGATCTGCAGGACCTTGGCGCCCAGCGACGCCAGTTCCAGCATTTCCTCGTAGCTGATGCGATCAACCTTGCGCGCGCCCGGCACCACGTTGGGGTCCGCGGTGTAGACGCCGTCGACGTCGGTGTAGATCTCGCAGACGTCGGCCTTGAGCGCCGCTGCCACGGCCACCGCCGAGGTATCCGAGCCACCGCGGCCCAGAGTGGTGATGTTGCCCGCGTCGTCCACGCCCTGGAATCCGGCGATCACCGCGATCTTGTTCTGGGCAAAGGCTTCTTCGATGGCCTGCCCTTCGACGTCGCGGATGCGCGCCCGGGCAAAGGCGCTGTCGGTCAGCACGCGAATCTGGTGACCGAGCAGCGACACGGCCTTGCCGCCCTCGGCATGGATGGCCAGGGCCAGCAGGCCGACCGACACCTGCTCGCCGGTGGAAGCGATGACGTCCANNCGTTGCGTGGCCAGGCAGCGACGCGCGACATTCTTGATGCGCTCGACCGTGCCAACCGAAGTTCCGCCGAATTTCTGGACGACGATCACTGTGAGGCGGTGTTATCGCCGATCCGTGAGGGCGAGGTCAATCCCGCGGCGGAGATATGCTACGGTTAGTGTGTGGGCGCGGGAAATCGGGAGAAAGCGTCATGAAGACAGTGAAGGACATTCTGGAGGCCAAGGATCAGTCCATTTGCTCCATCCAGCCCAGGGCCACGGTGTTCGAGGCCCTCAAGCTGATGAGCGAAATGGAGATCGGCGCGGTAATGGTGCTCGACGAAACCGGGGCGGTGAGCGGAATTCTGTCCGAGCGTGACTACGCTCGGAAGATCCCGCTGCAGGGCAAGACGTCGCGCGAAACCGCCGTGGCCGAGATCATGACGCCGGCTGAGCGCATGCATACGGTTACGCCTGCGAACACTCTGGAAGACTGCATGGTCCTGATGACCGCGAAGCACGTGCGTCACCTGCCAGTGTTCGAGGCTTCTCGCTTTCTGGGACTGATCTCCATCGGCGACGTGGTCAAGGCCATCATCTCCGACAAACAGAGCCTGATCGATCAGCTGCACGACTACATCGCCGGCAAGTTCGGATAGCTGGGCGCTGCCGCGTCGGTTTTCCTGGACGCCCCGCAACTATTTCCTGGGGTTGCCGAAAACCAGGCAATGCGGCTGGTCAATCAGACCCCGGTTCCGGCGACGGTAACCACCTCGGATTTCGAGAGCTCGACCCAACGAATAGGCCTGCTGACTGCGAAGGCAACATTCCGATTCGACAGCCAGGGACGGGTCGAACTCGAGACGCAGGAGCCGTTCCCTCTGCTCGCGCAGGACGAAGAGACGCCACTCGGGGATCTTCCTGCTGACCTGCAATCGCGCGCTGATCCTTCGCTGGAGGTCATTTTGCTGGGGCATGCCTTTGCCCCGCGCGAGCGCCCGGTGTCCCCGCTGACTGTAGCCCTGACCGTGGGCAGAGTACGCCGCGAGATTCTCGTGTTCGGCGACCGATCCTGGGCGCCCAACCGCAAGGCCGTCTCACGGGCCGCCCCGTTCGCCAAGATGCCGCTTACCTACAGCCGCGCCTTTGGCGGGACGGTTCCTATCAACCTAGACCGGGAGTCGGTATTCGACCTGTCCGACACCTGCAACAAGCACGGCATCGGGTTCGATGCCGAGCGCATGGCGCGCGAGTTGGGAACCCTGCTGAAAGCGCCGCGCGGCTATCCCACGCTTCCGGCCGGATACCTGCGCCGTCTGCCCAACCTGGAGGATCCGCGTGCGACGATTACCTGCTGGGAGGATGCGCCGCTGCCCGTGTGCTGGGCCACGGTTCCTATCGACGTGCCGGTTTGGGCCGTCCGCCAGGCAAGGGAGAATCCCGCGCCACCGCCTCCGCAGCCACTTGCCGACATCAAGCGGGAACTGCCGACCGTCGTCAACTATCGCGCCCATCCCGATTGGGTCATTCCTGTGCCCAAAATGGCGCCCACAATTCGGCTGGAAAACCTTCTCGCGGCAACTCCCATGTTGGAAATGTCTGTCCCGGATTTCGGAGTCGTGGCCGACTACACAATCAACGGACGGATCGGTCGGCGCAGCCTGATGCCGCACACCCTGGTACTGCTACCCGATCGGGGGCGCTTCTGCATCGTGTACCGGCTGCCCTTCAATTTTGAGTTTCGACCGAGCGACGAGCGCGAGTTCCGACTGCGCACGGAGCCGAGGTGGTTCTCGGGGACAGCGTGATGCGGGAAAGGCGTCCATGAGAGTCAAGGTGTCGTTGATGGGCGATGTCTGTGCTCCCTGGCCTGCGCTTCTGACTATTCACCAGGGGATTTCGCCTCCCCCACTGATCTACCCGCCTGAGACGCCCCTGCCGTGTTTCGAATCGCCCACGCCCATGATGTGGCCGCCTGGGCTAGCGCTGCAGCAGAACAAGCTGACCACCACGGTATTTCACAAAGCGCAGTTCGTCGTATTGGAGAGCCACGATTGCGGCTACGGAATCCCACACATCACGGTTCCGCCCGCCAACCTCAAACTGCCGTTGATCGTCGCCTTTTCCAAACGAAAGGTGATGTTCTCCTCGTCCAAGGTCAAAGCCAACGGCGCCCAGGTCGGTTGCACTGAACTCGCTGGTCCCCCAGTCCCGCTTCCGATGCTGTGCTGCGGGTCGCCAGTCTCGTTGCTAAATGGCTTTCCGTCCTTCAATGGGATTCACACGGTCAGCGTGGGACTCAGCATTGGCGACATCGTGGCGGGCTTCGTTGCGATTACGATCGACGTCCTTGGCAAACTTCTGTGCGGCCTGAAGTGGTTCAAGGGTGGATACGACGGGTTCGTAAAGGAGATGGTGGGTGCTGCCAACTTGAGACAGTGGGCACTCAAGAACGCCCTCGCAAGCCTTTCGGGAGCGGCCAAACTCGCCCCTACTGGTGAAGGCAAGTATCTGCGAGTTGAGCTCGGATCGGGGTACGCGGGATTCCAGGTCTCGTGGAAGAGGTCGCCGGACGATCGCATGAAGGCTGAGCGTCAGTATCACGTCGGGCCGATGCAAGTCGGCCTCGCCCATAGCGACAAGCGAAACGGGANNCTATGACAGCAACGGCACGCTGGCTGAGCGGAAGACGCAGACTACGGTCACCGACAGTGACGTGGATCTTCTCGCGGATCGTCCCAGCTACACGACGGTGTCTTCGAGCCAGGACACAACCGCCCTTGAGGCGGACGGCCACGCAACAGCCACAACCGTGACCTACGCGGGATCGTCATCGCCCGCGGGAAGCTGGGGCACGCCGCTATGACCCGTGTGCCGGCTCGCCCACAGTACGACGCGGTGGTGGGACTGGATCCACGGTCGGCTACGGAGCCAATGTTTGCCTTCGCACTCGTGAAGCTGACCTACGAGATCAGAGGTACGGCTGCGGTGCTCGGCCAGCCCGAACCATTGCTCCACGATTTCTGGTCCGACGAGAACCTGGAACCGCGCTTTCCGCCCGGCTCCGACTATTGGCTGGACAAACAGAGTACAGACGTCGTCGTGCGGGGATCCGCATGTGCTCCGAGCGGGCGGCCCACGCCTTCGATGTTCGTGTCGGCGCAGGTCGGCCGCACGACCAAACGCATCGCTGTGTTCGGCAAGCGGCTGGTCGAGTGGAGCCAAGGCCGTCCGCGCCTCGGCCGGCCGGAGCCCTTCACCGAGATGCCGCTTCTCTATCAGAACGCCTATGGCGGCCTTGACAACCGGGTTCCCATTCCGGCCGAACTTGAAGAAGACTACATGCGAACCGTCGCGCTCGGGATGCAGTTCGATCATCCCGGCCTGTATCCGCGCAACCCGGTGGGCAAGGGCTATCTCGTCATGCCCGATCCCATCGATGGGGTCGAAGTGCCCAACCTGGAAGATCCCACAAACATGCTGACCGCCGAGCGACTGATCGTCCGCAAGCCGGAACTCTGGTATCGGCAGCCTATGCCCTGGTGTTTCGAGTGGACCGTCGGCCCGACCTTTCCGCGATACTTGTTCCTGGGCGTCGACGCCTGGTTTCCCCCGCCTGACGATGCGAGCCTGCCCGAGGTGCAGCGGGGCTTCATCCCCGCCCAGCTGCACCGCAGGCTTGAAAAGGACCACGATCTGGCAGTCGGCTACCGGCAAGAAGCGTCGCTAGGCATGGTCGTGAGCGCGCCGCTTTCCGGTCAACCCGTAACGCTGGCCGGGATGCATCCTGAAGAGCCCACCATCGCCTTCACCATCCCTCCCGCACCATCAATAGAAATTGAAGTCGAGGGCGAACGGTCCGCGCTGCCGCCTTTGCTGACCAACCTGGTGCTCTTCCCCGCCGAAAGGAAGTTCACTGCCGTCTACTGTGCCAAGACCAAGAGCCTGCAACGAGTCTTCATTCCCGGAATTCACAACAACATCCCCATCGCAGCCCGGATCAACCGCGACGCTCCCATCCGCTACCAATCGCCCCCGACCATTCACGATCGGCTGCTCGCCGCTTCGGCCGGACTGGGTGGAGCAAGCGGCAGCTAGTGTCAGCGCCAACGGAGATTCCTGCCATGTCCTCAAAGAACGCCAAGCACGGACCGTCGGTTACCGGAACCGCGACGGACGAAACCACACGCCGCGCCCAAGAGAAGGGTTCTGTCTTCGACGAACTGCTCGCAGCCCCGCCCAAGCCGACGTGGCCCGAGGGTCACGTGGTCGCCACGTGCACCGAGGCACGGCACCCTACCCTGACCGGGCGCATTCGCGTGCGCTGCGAGGACGCCCG